>VBDQ01000081.1:0-40354 GCA_005889075.1 Chloroflexota bacterium | reverse complement strand
GACGAGGCCGTCGCGTTCGTCACGGAGGCGATCAATCTCCTTGAGCAGCATCTTCCGCTCTTCTCGCGCCTGCTCGAGGATTTGCTGCGCGGCGCCTTCAGCGCGCGTCCGGATCTGGTGAGCGGCCCGCAGCGTGCCGGCCATGGCCTCGCGGACCGTGGCGTCGAACTCTTCGTAGACGGCGATGCGCTTGCGGGCGGAGTCGAGGTCGGACTCCAACGACGCGGCGCGCTTGGTCAGCTCGGTGACTCTGTCGGAAAGCGCGCCAATGATGTCGCCGGACGCGCCTAGACGTTGTGGCTCGTCGGACACGCGGTCACCCTCTCTTCCCGGCCCAACTCCCCGCGTGCGCGCGAAAAGCGTATACGAACGCGGCAAGGAAAGGCAGAATTCGCGCATCACGCGGCCGAAAGTGCTGCTCATCGTGGGGCATCCCAGCGTCGGCTCGGCGCTCGAGACTCTGCTGCGCATCGACGACCGATACGAGGTGAGGCGCGTGCAGTCGCTCGCGGACTCCGCAGTTGACCGGAACGAATGGACGCCGGACGTGGCGGTCGTCGACGGCGCGTTGCTCGGGTCGACCAGCGTGGCCGCGCTCCCGGTGCCGGCCATCGTCCTGTCGGGAAACGAAGCCGACGGAACTCGGCTGCTCGCGCGGGTCCCGGACGGCCGGACATGGCTACGCAAGGACGCGACCGCGACCGATCTGCGTGACGCGGTCGATGGCGTCCTCGCCGGTCGACCGATCGCCGGCCGGCTGTTCCCCTTGGTCGTTGCCGGGCTCGTCTTGCTGGTCGTGATCGCGATCTTTGCAGTGGCTCTCGTACGAGGTCAGGGATAGCCATGGCCAAGGACGACGAGAAAAAGAAGCGCAAGCGCGACGACGTGGTCGATCTCGCCTCGCGCATCGGAGCGCGCCGCGAGGCGGAGGACACGAAGAAGAAGGAAGAGCCGCCGCCGGCAGGGCCGCCGTCGCCGCCCGCGCGGTTTGACGCGCCGATCCCGGCCGCGCCAAAACCGAGGCTCATTCCGACGCGCGAAGACCGCGACCAGGGCGCGCTGATCCGGAAGGCCCTCATCGAGGAGACCGCGACGCCGCCGGTGGCGATCCCGTCGCCGCGCGGTGCGCCGGGCCCCGGCGAGATCGACCTGGTGGCGACCCCGCTCCCAACGCCCGACGATTGGCACCGGTTCGAGCTCGCGCTCCGGAAGATCAAAGGAGTGGGCCAGCTGCGTACCGAGTACTACCGTCACGGCGTGCTCAAAGTGCGCGTGACCTATCAGGGCGAAGGACGGCTTGCCGCTGCGCTCCGCGCGGGCGTACCGGGTTATCGCGTGCGAGTCATCGGCGAGGACCGAGCGACGCTTCAGATCCTCGTGACCTCGGAGGGAGACGACCGGCGTCCCGGATAGATATGGATAGAGTGGACGCGATGAGCGATCTCGAAACGCGCGCGCGCAAGGTTCTGCCGCCGGTCCTCGGTCACTACACCTGGCTTTCGATCGAGCGGGGGCAGGGAAGCTGGCTGCACACGACCGGCGGTCGACGCATCCTCGACCTCACGTGCGGCATCGCGGTCACTGTCGTCGGCCATGCGCATCCACGTGTGGTCAAGGCCGTGACCGAGCAGGCCGCGAGGCTCATGCACATCTCCGCGGGCGTCGCGAAATACGAGTCCAACGTCGCGCTCGCGGAGGCGCTGGCCACGATCACGCCCAGTGGCCTCGACACCGTGTTCTTCGGCAACAGCGGCGCCGAGGCCGTCGAAGGCGCCATCAAGCTCTCGCGCCAGACCACCGGACGCGAGGCGATCATCGCCTTCCGCGGCGGGTTTCACGGGCGCACCGTCGGGGCGGCGACGCTCACGACGTCCAAGGCGCAATACCGACGCGGTTACGGTGCGCTGCTTCCCGAGGTCTACATCGCGCCCTATCCGTATCTGCTCGCGTGCGCGTTGCCGGATCCGCACGACGGCGAGGCTTGCGCGAGCCACTGTTTCGCCGAGCTAGAGGCGATGCTCGAGCACGAAGTGCCGCCGGAGCACGTTGCGGCGATCGTGATCGAGCCCGTCCTCGGCGAAGGCGGTTACGCCGCAGCCCCAGCGTCGTTCATTCAGCGGTTGCGCGAGCTCGCGACGAAGATCGGCGCCCTTTTGATCTTCGACGAGGTGCAGACCGGCATGGGCCGGACTGGCGCCTGGTTCGCGGCGCAGCGCTTCGGGGTCGTCCCGGACGTGATCACGGCGGCGAAGGCGCTCGGGGGTGGACTGCCGCTGGGAGCCGTGATCGCCACACGCGAGCGTATGGAGCGCTGGCGCACAGGGACGCATGGGTCGACCTTCGGCGGCAATCCGGTCTCATGCGCGGCGGGCCTCGCCACACTCGAGGTCATCCGCGACGAAGGCCTCGTCGAACGCGCCGAGACGCTCGGCAACCTCATGGTCGAGGAGCTCGCGCCGCTGCGCTCGCATCCTCGCCTCCGCGAGATCCGTCAGTTCGGCGCGATGGTCGCCGCCGAGTTCGACAACAAGACCGTCGCCAAGGCCGCGATCGGGGCGGCTCTCGAGCGCGACGTCCTTCTTATCACCTGCGGGTTCCACGACCAGGTCGTGCGTTTCATTCCCGCGCTGAACATCAAAGAAGACGACCTCCGCAAAGGCATGCGCGTGTTCGTGGAAGCCGCACGGTCGATCCTGGTGGGGGCGCCGGCGTAGCGTTCGGCGCGACCCGTTCTGGATGCGGTGCGTCGCGGCATGCATCCTGCTACCAGATATGGGGCCAGGAAGAGTGATGACCCCTAGTTCTTGACATCGCGCCCCCGGCGGCATACGGTCCGGCTCTGCGCGTTGACTAGATGTTGGGTCGAGAAGGGTGGTCGAGCCAAGATGTAGTGGCGGCAGTGTGTGAGAGAGAAGGAGGGTGATATGACCCGTCGGCCGTCGGCTTCTGTCACTCGCGCAGCGAGGCTTCTCCTCCTTCTTCTACGGGCGGTCATGACGGCCGGCTCCATCAGCGCTTTCTAGGGGGCACGAAGTGGCAATCGCAGAGATCGGGCAGGAATCCGTCCCACACGCCGACGCTTCGGCACGGCAGGGCCTTCGCGTGAAGCGGCACTTCACGCACCCGGGGATCCACCCCTACGACGAGATCGAGTGGGAAGTTCGGGAGGCGGTCATCCCCGGCGAGGGCGGCAACGTCTTCGCCCAGAGCGGAGTCGAGGTGCCTAAGTTCTGGTCGCAGACGGCTACGAACGTGGTTGCCTCCAAGTACTTCCGCGGCAAGCTCGGCACGCCCGCGCGCGAGTCGAGCGTCAAGCAGATGGTCGACCGCGTCGTCGACACCATCGCGCGCGCGGGTCTCGGGGCGGGTTACTTCGCCAGCGAGGCCGACCGCGACGCGTTTTCCGACGAGCTCAAGTACCTGATGGTGCGGCAGTACGCCTCGTTCAACTCTCCGGTGTGGTTCAACATCGGCGTCCCAGGCGTGCCTCAACAGCCGAGCGCGTGTTTCATCCTCTCCGTCGAGGACGAGATGCGCTCGATCCTCGACTGGTTCAGCAACGAAGGCGTCATCTTCAAGGGCGGCTCCGGTTCCGGTGTGAACGTCTCCAAGATCCGCTCTCAAAAGGAGCAGCTGTCCGGCGGCGGCTACGCCTCCGGCCCGGTGTCATTCATGCGCGGGGCCGACAGTGTCGCGGGATCGATCAAGTCCGGTGGCACGACACGTCGGGCGGCCAAGATGGTCGTGCTGAACGCCGATCACCCCGATGTCCGCGAGTTCATCTGGTGCAAGGCGAAAGAAGAGAAGAAGGCCTGGGCCCTCGGCGAGATGGGCTACGACATGAGCCTGAACGGCGAGGCCTGGCACTCGATCCAGTTCCAGAACGCCAACAACTCGGTCCGGGTAACGGACGAGTTCATGCGGAAAGCGGTCGCGGAAGAATCCTGGGACCTCACCGCGCGCACGGATGGCCGCGTGCTCGAGACGGTCAGCGCACACGATCTTCTGCGCGAGATCGCGGAGGCGACGTGGCAATGCGGCGACCCGGGCATGCAGTTCGACACCGCGTGCAACGAGTGGCACACCCGAGCGAACACCGACCGCAACTACGCGACGAATCCCTGCTCGGAATTCGTGAGCCTCGACAACACCGCGTGCAACCTCGCGAGCCTCAACCTCATGCGCTTCGTCGATCGGGCCGGCGACTTCGACACCGGTAGCTTCGTAAACGCGGTGCGCACACTCATCACGGCACAGGAGATCCTGGTCGGGTACGCCGACTACCCGACGGACCAGATCACGACCAATGCGCGCGCGAACCGCGAGCTCGGCATCGGCTACGCGAACCTCGGTGCCTTGCTCATGTACCGCGGCGTGCCGTACGACTCCGACGAGGGGAGGGGCTACGCCGCCGCCGTCACGGCACTCCTCACCGGAGAGGCCTACGCGCAGTCAGCGAGGATCGCGGCGACCTTGGGTCCGTACGACGCGTACGCGCGGAACAAGGATCCGCACGACCGCGTCATCTACATGCATCGCCAGTTCGCCTACCGGATCCGCGACGAGACCGGCACGATCAGCTTCATGATGGATTGCGACACGACCGGCGTCGAGCCGGACATCGCGCTCGTGAAGTACAAGAAGCTCGTGGGCGGCGGGATGCTGAAGCTCGTCAACGGGACCGTTCCGGCCGCGCTGCGACGACTCGGGTACACGGAGACCGAGGCAGGCACGATCACCACCTACGTCGAGGAGCGGGGCACGATCGAGGGTGCTCCTGGCTTGCGCGATGAGCACCTTGCGGTCTTCGATTGCGCGTTCAAGCCGGCCAACGGCGCGCGGTCGATCGAGTACATGGGACACATCAAGATGATGGGTGCGGTCCAGCCGTTCCTCTCTGGCGCGATCTCCAAGACCGTCAATCTGCCGGAGACCGCGACGGTTGACGACGTCATGAACGCCTACGTCCAGGCCTGGAAGCACGGGCTCAAGTCGATCGCGATCTATCGCGACGGGTCGAAGAAGACACAACCTCTCTCGACGACCGACAAGAACATCAACGCGAAGGCGACCGAGACGACGGTCGAGCGCGTCGTCGAACGGGTCGTGGAAGTCACGCGGCCCCAGCGCCGGCGGCTCGCGGACACGCGCGCGTCGCTCACGCACAAGTTCTCGATCGAAGGCCACGAGGGATACATCACCGTCGGTCTTTTCGAGGACGGAACGCCCGGCGAGCTGTTCGTCACGATGGCGAAGGAAGGGTCGACGCTCTCCGGGATGATGGACGCGTTCGCGACGAGCGTGTCGCTGCTCTTCCAGTACGGCGTCCCGCTCGCGCACCTCGTCGAGAAGTTCGGCCACATGCGCTTCGAGCCATCGGGATGGACAGGCAATTCCGAGATCGGGTTCGCGAAGTCGATCGTCGACTACGTCTTCCGCTGGCTGGGGAATCGTTTCCTGTCCGAGCAAGATCGCGCCGCGCTCGGCCTGGTCCGGACGACCGAGGTCGCCGATCCGCCAGCCCAACAGGAGCTCATCGACCGCGTCCTTCCTCTCGCTTCGCCGGAGCCGGCGCCGACGAACGGCAACGGCCACGCGATCGCGCGGGCGGCCGCGAGCGATCTGACCGCGCCATCGACGTATCGGCGGCTCAATTCGACACCCGACGCGCCACCGTGCCCGCGGTGCGGCTGGCTGACCGTCAGGAGTGGCACCTGCCACAAGTGCGAGAACTGCGGAGACACGACCGGATGTAGCTAACTCCTTCGTCAGGCCCTGGTCGACCCGCCCGTCGGCCAGTTTCGCCTAACGGCCCGGCACTCCCTGCTCCCCTGGGGTGCCGGGCCTCTCTTTGCGATCCAGTGCGCTCAGTGCCTCGCAGGTGTCTCACGCGAACGTCGCTTCGGTGGGCGTCCGTGCAGCGGGTCCTGTCCCGGCGAGTCCGGTCTCTCCCTCGGCGCACCCTTTTCCCGCCCTCATCCCACGAGTTCGACACTGACTGATTGACGGGCGGGTCCCTGGGCCCGCGCCTCGTACGAGACCGGATTCGCCGGGCCACCCGCTGCACGCGTCCGCCCCCGCGATTGCATGCGACGCGCAGCGAATCCACAAAGTCAAATGCTTGTAGTAATCAATTTGTGGACAACACAGCACGGCTAGCGTCATGTGCGACACAGACGTACGAGTTAGCGACGTCTCAAATCAGTCGCGTCGGTTCGGAACGCTGCTGACACTTGCAACGTCTAGTGATGTAGAGAGAGTCATGCCGAGCGAACGTGCGAGCCCTGTCCGGCACGCACCTTGCTCGAGTGTGTGGGTGAGCGAGGCATCGCTCGGGGAGGCACGAACAAAGATGGCGGTCATCGCGCGAAGCGAACCACGCGAGCTTCGCTCCGCGCGGCGGTTCCCCCGCAAGCTGATCCTCACGCCACTCATCTTCGTGGCCGTCGCCCTCGGCGCGGGTGCGAGCGCGCAACAGGCCTTCGCGACCCGCGCGCTTCCCGGCGTGATGGTCGGGGGCGTTGCCGTGGGCTCGCTCGAGCGCGACGCGATCCGCGAGCAGCTCGCCCAGCAGCTCGCGGAGCCTTGGGCAAACGCCAGCGTCGTCCTCGTCGATGGCAGACAGACCTGGCGCGCGAGCAACGGGCAGCTTGGCATCGCCCCGGATCTCGAGCAAGCGACCACGGACGCGCTCGCGTATGGCAAGAGTGGAAAGATCATCGATCGGCTGGGCGCGTGGTTCGACGCGGTGCGCGGCGAAGCGAACCTGCCGTTCGCGATGCGCGCGCAGGGCACCGCGCTCGATAGCTGGGTCACGCAGGTATCACACGATGTCGATCGCACTCCCGTTTCGGGTGAGATCCGCGTCGGAACAAAAGGCGTCGAGGCGACGCAACCCGTACTCGGACGCTCCGTCGATCGGACGGAGACGATCGCCGCGCTGCTTTCCGCGGACTCGCTCGGCGATCGCGAGGTTGCCTTGCGGCTGCGCACGACCTATCCCGAGCTCGACGCGTCGGGATTTGACGAGGCCTACGCGCGCGCGGTCGCGGTGACCACTCCGCTCACAGTCCACGTCGAGGATCGCTCGTGGGACGAGAGCGAAGCCGGTCTCGCGACCCTCCTTCACGTCGAACGCCTTCTCGCGAAGCCCGGCGACCTTCCCGCGATCCCCGCCGAAGCGATCGCGCCGACCGCGCGCTATCGGTATGCGGTCACGCTCGACGGCGAACGGATCGCCTCATGGACCACCGCGCTCGCAAATCTTCTCGACCATCCGGGCAAGAGCGCCAGGTACGTCGTGAGCTCCGAAGGCGCGCTCTCGGTCGTCGCATCGGAGAGCGGAGTGCGCATCGACCAGGAGAAGCTGAACGCGCTCTTCCTGGACCAGCTGACAACGCCTGCCCTCGGCGGCACGCGGCAGATCGCGGCGCCCGCTGCCGTCGACATTCCAGCGTTCACGACCCAGCAGGCGAATGACCTCGCACCGAAGATCTCGCGGACGTCGACGTTCACGACTTCGTATCCGCCCAGCGCGGCCCGGCACGCCAATATCTCGATGGGCGCTTCGCAGTTCGACGGCGTGGTGATCATGCCGGGTGAGACGTTCTCCTTCTGGGACCTGCTCGGCCCGGTGACGGTGGAGCGTGGCTACGCGTACGCCGGCGCGATCATCAACAACCGCAGTGACGAGAGCGTGATCGGTGGCGGGCTCTGCCAGGTTTCCACGACGATCTTCAACGCGATCTCACGCCAGGGCTACGAGGTCGTGGAGCGTCACGCGCACGGTTACTACATCGATCGTTATCCCATCGGCTACGACGCGGCCGTGTTCTCGCCAGGCGTCGACTTCAAGTGGCGCAATGACACGGCGAATCCTGTCTTTATCTACTCGTGGAGCGGCGCCACGTCGTTGACGATCGACGTCTGGGGGATTCCGACGGGGCGCACTGTCGCGATCAGCGATCCCGTTCAGCGCAACTTCGTCCACCCCGCGGCGGACCAGCTCGCTGATCCCGCGTTTCCCGCAGGCGTGTCAGTGGATGGCCGCGACGTGTGGCGGACGCGAACCGTTTACGACGCGAGCGGCGCGATCATTCATCAGGACACATTCGCGAGTCACTACGCGCCCGTCTGGGGCGGCCCGCTTCCTTCCAAGCCAGCACAGCCTTAGCTCAACGCATTCGGTTGCGCGGGCGCGCATTCGTCGGTGATCCGCCTGACGGTTCTGAGCGCGCCACGGGTGGCACCGGTGAGCGGGTTGCGCGCGAGCCGTCAGGCCGGCCGCGCCACCGCGCCGCACGAACCCACAGCGATGGAGCGGACCGGTAGGCGAGCGCGCAGCCTCGAACCGGGGACAGGACCCGGGGCGCGCTCGGCCTACAGGCGGGGCTGTCGCGCACGAAAGCGCCCGAGACCCGCCTGAAAGCCGTTGAGATAACAGGCAAGATGGCGAGCCGTTAAAGCGTGAGGTGGCACGTCGGACCGCCAAGGACACGGCTCGGCTGATCGAAGAGGTCGCCCGCGGCGAGCGACTCCTCGAAGAGATCAAGGACCCTGAGCTTCGCGAGACCGTGCGGCTCGCGCTCCGGCTGCACAAGGATCCGTTCACCGCGCCAGATGCGCGGACCCGCTCCCGAATTCGGTCTCGCGTGTTGGCGAGCTTGCGGCCGCACGGCGCGACGGTCGCCGATCGCGTAACCATCGCGTTCGAGATCCTCGCGAAGCCGGCGCCTTACGTGATGCGCGCGTTCGCGGTCGCCGCGATCGTCCTGACCATTGCGGCGAGCACGAGCGTCGTGAGCTCGGGCTCCGTTTCCGATGATGCGCTCTACAGCGTGAAGCTCGCCTCGGAGCAGGCGCGGCTCGCGCTCGCGACCACACCAGAGGATCGCGCGATGGTCGAGCTCACGATCGCCGAGCATCGCCTCGCCGAAGCCACCGAGCTCGCGACGCAGGGCAACGACGACGATGCCATCGTGGCGACGAGCGAGTACGGCGAGCACCTTGCGAACGCTGCGGCCGAGCTGGCTCAGGTGGAGACGCTCACGCCGGACGCGCAAGGCCTCGTGGTACAGCTGCAGCAGAAGATCGACACGCACCGCGCGGTCGCGGCTGCGACCGTCGCCCGCCTCGCCGATAGCCCGAGCACCGCTTCGGCCGCGCAGGTGCTCGCGGTGGTCGCGGCGCCGGCCGATCCGGCGGCCTCCGACCTGAGTCCAGCGGCCGCGATCGCGGCGCAGGCCGCGACCGCCACCGATCAGATCGCGAACGTCGCCGAACGCAAGGTCACGCCGGTCGCGACAAGCGCGGCCGCGATACCCCCGGCCGCCACGCGACCTGCGGCCGCGACGACGCGGCCGACGGCGCCCGCCCATCACACCGAAGCACCAAGGGCCACAACGAACGAGCGCTCGCGTGGAGAGCGCGCCGCTGAGAGCGCGCGGAAGGCCGCCGATGAAGCGAAAGCCGCCGCAAAGAAGGCAAAAGAAGGAAGCCGCCGCACACCGACGCCGACCCCCCATCACCCCTAACGCTCTATCGCATCGCGTCCTAATCCAAGAGCGCGCGCCGCAGGAGATCCAGGCCGCTTAGAAGAGCACGACGACGACCGTCCGCGGGCGAGCGGAAATGGATCGTCGCCTGACGGCTTCGCTCGGGCGTGATCGCGCGAAGCTCGACCTTCCCATCGCCATCAGGGGTGAGCAACAGAACGTCAGCGCCGAAGGAGCGCGCGTCACGCTCGAGCGAGCCTTCGTCGGCGCCCAAGCGAACCACCGCGCCGGCGAGCTGACCGCGCGCGGCCGGGGCGTCGGATAGTGCGCGCGCGAGATCGCCCGCGGAGAGGGACTCCCCGAGAGCCAGCGTCCATCGCCGCGAAGCGAGTGCAGTTCCGATGACATCTCCGAGGCTTTCGCCATCGACGCCCCAGACGTACTCACCCAGACGCGCACGCACCTCACGTTCCATCTTCGCGATGCGCGCGTCGGCCTCGTCGCTAGACGTCGCCTTGTCGGCGATGCGCACATGCACCCCGTCGTTCTTCGCGTACGTCGCCACTGTCGGAGCGGTCGACCTCACCAAATCACCGAGACGCTCCTCGACTGCACTCTCGCCGATGCCGAGCAGCTTGAGCGTGCGACGGCGAAGCGTCGCCTGCCGAGAGAGCGTCGGCTCCACGTGCCCTTCCCACATCGGCGTCATCTCACGCGGAACGCCGGGCATCGCGACGATGCGTTTGCCGTCCTTGCGAACGTCCCAGCCTGGCGCAGTGCCGAGTGGATTCGGCAGCGCGCGCGCTGAGGGGATGAGCCAGGCCTGCTTTGTGTTGCGTTCGGGCATGGTGAGACCGCGTCCGGCAAACCACGCACGAAGGTCCGCCTCGAGTGCGGCGTCGACGGCCGGCGTCTCGCCGAGCGCTGCGGCGATCGCTTCTCGCGTTAGGTCGTCCTCGGTCGGTCCGAGGCCCCCGGTCGCGACGACCAGCTCGCTCCGGGCAAGCGCTCGCTCGAACGCCTCCTTGCAACGACCCAGGTTGTCACCGACGGTCTGCATGTGCAGACAGTCGATCCCGAGATCGGCAAGACGGCCCGCAAGGTAGGCCGAATTCGTGTCGATAATCTCGCCGAGCAGGAGCTCAGTTCCGACGGAGAGGATCTCAGCCCTCATTTGCCTGCTCGGTCGTTCTGCTGGCATTGAACTTGCTCGTATCGACTGCACAACAAAGAAATCCCAACCCTTCCCTTCCTCACCACGAGACCCCGTCCAAATGGACGGGGTTTTGTGGCTCTTAGGGGCAAATCGGGTCGCGCGAGAGGCCTAGGGTACGATGCGGCCTCGGCGAAGCGTTCGGGAGGTGCTGCGTTGGCCACCGGTTACTGCGTCAAGTGCAAGGCCACGCGTGAGATCAAGGACGCGCAGCAGATCACGATGAAGAATGGGCGCCCTGCCACCCAGGGGATCTGCCCGGTGTGCGGCACGAAGATCTTCAAGATCGGCGCGAGCTAGCGCCGGTACGCCACATGCGGCGGCATCACCGCGCAAGGAGGCCGCCATGAAGATCAGCGAGACGGGCGCCTCGTCGGGATCGTTACCGACCGGGACATCGTCGTGCGGGCGATCGCCGCCGGCAAGGACCCCAAGAGCACACCGGTCAGCGAGGTGATGTCCGCGGATCCGGTCACGGTCGAATCCAAAGGCGACGTCGCCGACGCCGAGCGTCAGATGCGCGAGCGTCAGATCCGCCGGCTTCCCGTCGTCGAAGGCGGAAAGCTCGTAGGGATCATCGTCACGGCGCAGATCGCGCGAAACGAAGGAGCGAAGCAGACCGGCGAGACCATCAAGGAGATCAGCGAGCCGGCGAGCGGCCGCGCATCGCACGCGCGCGGGTAGATTCGTGGACAACTCGCCTTGATGCGGCTGCTGGCCCGTCGGTACCATTTCGATGGGCCAGTAGCTCAGCGGTAGAGCAGGGGACTCTTAATCCCTTGGCCGAGAGTTCGAATCTCTCCTGGCTCACCCGAAAGCATTCCGCGGAATAGTTCGTGCGATGCCCTCTGTTGCATAAGCGTGGGCTTCAACGACGCCGTCATCGCCGACTTTCGCGCGCACGGCGGACAGATCACAAAGGGCCCGTTCACCGGGCGCTCGCTCCTGCTGCTCACGACAAAAGGCGCGCGAACGGGGCAGACGCGGACCAACCCGCTCGCGTACACGCGCGACGGCGACCACTTCGTGGTCATCGCGTCGAAGGGCGGCTCGCCTGAGAATCCCGACTGGTACCACAACCTGCGCAAGCATCCGAGCGTGACCGTGGAGATCGGGCCGGAGCGCTTCGAGGCGAAGGCGCGCATCACGAGCGGCGCCGAGCGCCGCCGTCTCTACGACGCGCAGGCGGCACGGATGCCCGGGTTCGCCGAGTACCAAAGACGCACGAAGCGCGAGATCCCGGTGATCGTCCTGGAACGCATCCGCTAGCACCGCATCCGGCCCGCGCCACGAGACGTACTCGGAGCATGAGCCGGCGCTTCGCGGTCGGGATCGTTGTTGGCGTCATCATCACAGGAGCGGTCGTCCTTCTCGTCGGCCTTCCGGTCGCGCTCACGCATCGCAAGGACCTTCCGGCGGAGCGCGGCTATGCCGCGTTCGCCGTCTCGCTCGTCGCGCGGCTCGCCGCCGGCAGCGCGACCAATCCCATCGCCAACGATGCTCGCGCGCTCGATGCCGGGCGTGAGGCTTACACCGGCTCTTGCGCGGTCTGCCACGGTGCGAAGGGCGATGGCCGGGGCGCCTTCGGTCCGGCGACCTATCCCGACGCGACCGATCTCACGCTGTCAATCACGAAGGAGAAAAGTGACGCCGAGCTCTTCTGGATCATCAAGAACGGCCTCTCGTTCACGGCGATGCCCGGCTTCGGCGACGTGTACAAGGACCAGGACATCTGGTCGCTCGTGAGCTATGTCCGCGCTCTCCAGCGCGGCGGCACGGCGGCCATCGACGTGGCGCCCGCGACGGCGAACGATCTGACGCTCGCCGATCCGAGAGGCGACGCCCTCGCCCGCGGGGCCGCGATCTACTTCGCGCAGGGTTGCGCGCTCTGCCACGCCGCCAACGGTGAGGCGCCCGGCAGCCTGTCCATCCGTGGGCGCATCGAGACGCAGATCGTCCGTCGCGGCGAGCGCGGCATGCCCGCGTACGGTTCCGACCGGATCAGCGACGCGGAGCTCAAGGACCTCGAGAGCTACCTGCTTCGCTTCGCCGCGGTGCCCTCGAGCCCGGATTGACCGCGCAGGAGCGATAGCGGGTAGGTCGTGCCCCGCCAGCGCACGCCGCGGCGCTCGGCAAGGAACACCGAGCGCGCGACCGCATATGCGAAGCAGAGCGTCGACATCGGAAGCAGCACGGTCGCGGCGATCGCCCAGCGGTCGAGCGGGCCGATCGCTTGCCGGTAGGTCTCGGCGATCCCGACACTGAGGCAGGCGACCACGCCGAGGAGCAGCGCGCGGTCGATGCCGCCCAGGACGAAGACGCCCACATACGGCCAGACCATCGTCGCGACCATGAACACGAGCACGCCGAGCGCATCGACGATCCGGTACTCGAGGCTCGAGTACATGCTCTTCTCGAGCCCGGTGAGCGCCGCGCCGAGCGACGGATACCACTCGACGGTGAGCGCATCGCGCCCGTTCAGCACCCGCTGACGGAAGCCGAAGGCCCGCAGGCGTCGGCCGAGCCGGATGTCGTCATCGGGGCGAAGCGACAGCGCGCGCATCGTGCCGATCGCCTCATACGGTCCGCGGCGCACGAGATTGAACGCGCCGATCCCGACGCCGCGGCCGCTCTTCGGATCATTCGCACGGTACGCGCCCCAGAGGGTCACGAACGCGTAGCCGAAGAACGCGAGGAACGCCCGAAGGAGCAGGCCGCGTCCACGCAGGCGCGGCGACATCGTCAGATGATCGAGGTTCTCCGAGGTCGCGTACGCGACCGCGTGCCGGAGTGTGCTTTGGACGAAGTGCACGTCCGCATCAGTGAAGAGCAGCCATTCCCCGCGGGCGCGGTCGGCACCCCGCCAGAGCGCGTGATTCTTGCCGAGCCAGCCAGCAGGAAGCTCATCGACCCGCACAAGGCGCACTCGCATGTCGCGCGCTGCGATCCGAGCGACCGCCTCACCGGTGCCGTCGCTCGAGCGATCGTCAACGACCACGATCTCAAGGTCCGGATAGTCCTGTGCGAGGAGCGATCCAAGCGCGGCTTCGATCGTGCCGGCCTCGTCCCGGGCCGGCACGATCACGGAGAGAACCGGCAGCTCCGCCGTGCCGATCGCGGGCGGCAGCGGCGGGATCGCGCTCCGATGCCGAACGAGCGAGACGAAGGGAACGACCACGGCGAGGAACACCAAAACGTCGACGACGGTGAGCGCGGGCGGGGGTGTCACCAGGTCACGCTAGCCCAGTCGGGGCAGGCTCCCAGCCGATCGGGGGAGACGCAGCGAGGAAGTTCCCCCGTTCGCTTCCCCCGTCGCGTCGCGCGGCGGTACGTTCTCGGGATTCCTGCGAAAAGGCGCGCTCACTAGCGTTCCTCGCGTGATTCGCTCATGGCGTCCAGCGCTCGATCGCGGCTCGTCCGGCCGCTATCTCGCGGCACTCGCCGGAGCTGCGGTCGTGTTCGGGCTCGAGCAGCTCCTCCCTGATTCGTACGCGCGCTGCGCGGTCGCGGATTTCGCTTGGACCGCCGCGGCGATCGGCGCGATCTTCGGCACCGCGCGAGCGGTGCGTGCCGCCCGCGGGAGCGATCGTTTGGTCTGGCTGGCATTCTGTGCCGGGTCGCTTTCGTGGCTCACTGGGCAGCTCGCCCGGGATCTCGTAGAGGTCGGCGGCGCGGCGCTGCCCTCACTGGTCAGCGATGTCGGCTTCATGACCGCCGCGCCACTTTGGACGATTGCGCTCTTCATGCATCTTCGGCAGCACGGGCAACGGTTCGCGCTCTACGCGCTGCTGCTCGACGTGGGGGCGGTCGTGCTCACGCTCCTCGGCGCGGTGATCTTGTTCCTCGCGACGGCGCTCGCGCGCGATGTCGTGTGGGACGCCCACGCGGCAGCCGTCGCGTTGCTCTATCCGGTGCTCTACGTCGCGGCCACGGCTGCCGCGCTGTCCGCGGTCTGGGGCACGCCGCAGCCGGAGCCGCGCGGAGCGCTCATCTCGCTCTTCTTCGGCCTTGGCCTGAACGCGGCTGCCTTCGTGCTCTTCCTTCCCGCGAACCTGGACGGAACGTTCGCCGCCGGCAGCCCACTCGACGCGCTCTGGATCGTTGGCCTTGGCGCGATCGGTATCGCCGGCGCGCAGTGGGTCGAGAACCACGAGGACGGGAGGGCCAGCGCGCTCTCCTCGACGGTCATCGAACTCTCACGGATGGCGCTCCCGGCGCTCGTGACCGCCGCCGGCGCGTTCCTCCTCGTCTACACCGACATACGCGGAGTGCCGGCGCGCTTCGCCAACTGGATCGACGCCGCGGTCGCCGTAACGGTCCTGCTGCTCGCCATCCGAGCGGGCCTGGCGCTCTTCGCGAACTGGCGCCTCGTGCAACGGGAGCGCCGGCGCGCCGAGCAGCTCGCCGTGCTCTACGACGTCGGCCTCGCGACGGCCGGCGAGCTCTCGCTCGGGGATCTCGCGAACCTCGTCGCCCGCGAGGCGACCGCGCTCACGCGGACTGACGGCGCGATGGTCGCGCTCACCGAGCGCGGCCGCGGCCTGGTCGTGCGCGCGCAGCACAACGCGCCGGCGCTCGGGCTCCGCCTCGCGATCGGTGAGACGCTGCGTGGCGTCGCGCTCGAGGCTGTCCGCACGCGCGATCTTGTCGTCGCGAGCGACTACCGCCTCCATGCCGACAGCAACCCGGCGCTGCACAGCCTCATCGCCTCGGCCATCGCCGCGCCCCTCATCGCGCATGGCGAGGTCGTCGGCACGCTCACCGCGTACGCGCGGCGGCCGCGCGTCTTCACCGAGGAGACCTGCAGGCTCGTGCGGCTCTACACGGCACAGGCTGCGATCGCGATCGCGAACGCCGATCTTCTGGCCGAGACGCGACGGCTGGCGCGCGACGATGACCTCACCGGCGTGCTCAACCGCCGCAGCCTTCTCGAACGCCTCGACATCGAGATCGCCGAGGCGGCCCGCCACGGCGACATCTTCGCGGTGGTCCTCTGCGACATGGACGGTCTCAAGGCCGTGAACGACACGGCAGGCCATCTCGTCGGCAACGAGGTGCTGCGGAGCGTGGCGCGAACAATGCGCCAGACCGCCCGCACCGAAGACCTTGTGGCGCGATTCGGCGGGGACGAATTCGTGATCCTCCTGCCGCGGACCGCGGCGCTCCCGGCGCAGGCGCTCGTGGGCCGGATCTCGGCGCGGCTGCGCGAGGAGCATTACCTCTGGGCCGGGCGCGCCAACCCGCTGCCGCGCGTCTCGTTTGGAATCTCCTGGTTCCCCCAGGACGGTCGGGACGCGGACGCGCTCATCAACGCCGCGGACGCCCGCATGTACGAGGACAAGGCGCGCGCACGGACGCGAGCGACCGCCGCCGCCAGCGTCGACTAACGTTGAGGGGCTTCGCCCCTCAAGACCCCATGAATCGTGTCCCGCAAAAGTCGTAGCCTCGCCGTCGATGGGTCGCGGTCCCTTCGCGGTCCCGTAATGACACCAGTAAGGCCGAACCACACCGAGTCTGTGGCGACGTTCTGGATAGGGACGAATCCCGGGTCCAAACGCTTCCCATTCGTTCTCCGGATACCGATACCTGGGGAGGGTCGCATCTTCCTCGCTGCGATCGAGTCATGGCCGCGAAGCAAGGACGTGTTCTGTTATCAGCTCGATGCCTGGCCGGAGGGCGCCGAAATCATCCAGGAGGTTCCGGTCGAAGCCGCTTGGCGGGTCGGGACCGGCTTGCACCTGACCCTCCGGCGACCGCGCGGCAGACGCTCGATCTTCGTCTGGACCAAAGACCGTGCGGGCAAGACCCTCATCTTTTGGCGTTCACAGACTTCCGTGCGCGCGGCGCGTCCTGGGATTCGTGTCCCTGAGGCACGCGGACTCGAGCGACCGATCGAGATCGTCGCAGATGTCGCCGAGAGGTATCCCTGGCAGTTCCGCACTTACGACGCGACGATTGCTCGACGAGCACTCCCGGTTGGCGACTACGCCGTCGTGCGCGACGACGAGATCCGCGCGGTCGTCGAGCGCAAGACCCCGGCAGATCTCGCGACCGCCGCAATCAGCGGGCAACTCATGCTGGCGCTCGCAGACTTGGGAAAGGCGCCGCATGCGGCCGTCGTCATCGAAGGTCGTCTCAGCGATGTCCTCAAGATTGCTGAGCACGGCAAGCGTAGAGCGGGCTGGGTACTGAATGTGCTCGCGGCGATCCAGGTCGCGCATCCCATGGTTATGTGGATGTTCGCCGAGACGCCGCGGCTCGCCGAGGACTGGGCATACCGTTGGCTCGCGGCAAGCATCCGACTCGAGAACAGAACTCCTCTCGATGAGCGCGATGCACAAGTACTCGGCCAGCGGCCGACGCAAGCAGAGCTACCGCTCGGTCCAACAGTCGTGGATGCGGCAGCACGTCGCTCATTGCTCGCTCGTGAGGCGGAGAGCGGAACAATTTGGACAAGCCGCAGCGCCGCCGAGGAATGCCGCGTCGCGCAGCCGACGGCTGCGGCCGATCTCAAGAGATTGGTCACGCAAGGAGTGCTGAGGGTCGAAGGCGGTGGCCGATCGAGGACGTACCGCGCGGTCGCCCCGAGGATGACTCTGCCGAACGCCAGCCGCTAGGCTTTTGCGATGCGTGAGAGCAGGGGGTCTGAGGGGGCAACGCCCCCTCAATCGCCGAAGTGCCCTGAATGCGATGCCGAGGTGACCGTCGGCTCCGACGCGGTGAAGGGCGAGATCGTCTCGTGCCCGGACTGCGGCGCGGAGCTCGAGGTGAAGGAGACGCGGCCGCTCGCCCTCGCGCTCGCGCCTGAAGCCGAAGAGGATTGGGGCGAGTGATGGCTCCTCGCGTCGGCGTCCTGCTCTCGCGCGTGCGCGTCGAGGAGAAGCTGCTCCTCGCCGAGCTCGAATCGCGGGGCGTCGAGGCCAAGGTCATCGACGATCGCGAGCTCGTCCTGGCGGTCGAGCACAAGCCCGAGCTCGGAGTGGACGTGGTCCTCGAGCGCTGCATCCAGCACGGCACGGCGCTGTACGCGCTGTCGGTGCTGGACACGTGGGGCGTGCCGACGGTGAACCGCTACGAGGTGGCCGAGATCTGCGGGAACAAGCTGCTCACGACGATGCGTCTCATCCGCGACGGCGTGCCGAGCCCGCGTACGCGCGTGGCCTTCACCCCGGGGGCCGCGCTCGCGGCGATCGAGGAGTTGGGCTATCCCGTCGTGATGAAGCCGCTCATCGGCTCGTGGGGCCGCCTCGTCTCGAAGGTCAACGACCGCGAGGCGGCGGAGGCGATCGTCGAGCACAAGGACGTACTCGGGAACTACCTCCATTCCATCTATTACATCCAGGAGTACGTCCCCAAGCCGGGGCGCGACATCCGCGCGTTCGTCGTCGGCGACGAGACGATCGCAGCGATCTACCGCGCGAGCGAGCACTGGATCACGAACACCGCGCGCGGCGGTCAGGCGTCCAACTGTCCGGTGACCGCCGAGCTCGGCGAGCTCTGCGTGCGCGCGGCGCGTGCCGTCGGCGGCGGGGTCGTCGCGATCGATGTGCTCGAGGGCCCGGAGGGCCTGCTCGTGAACGAGGTCAACTACACCATGGAGTTCCGCAATTCCATCGACACGACCGGGGTCAATATCCCGGCGAAGGTCGTCGATTACGTGCTCGAGGTCGCGCGGACGGCGGCGGGTCAGACGCGCGACTCGTGAAGGTCGGCGTCATCGGGGCCGCCGGGTATGCCGGCGGCGAGCTCCTGCGGTTGCTCCTCGCGCATCCCGAAGTCGATGACATCGTCGCGGGCAGCGAATCGCTCGCGGGAAAGCCGGTCACCGCGGCGCATCCAAATCTACGCAAGCGGACCAGCCTCACATTCGTCCACTACGAGGACGTGAGCCGCTGCGACGTGCTCTTCCTTTCCCTGCCAAACGGCTCCCATCGAGCGCACGAGTTCGAGGATCGGGCCAGCGTCCTCATCGATCTGTCGAGCGACCACCGTCTGCGGGACGCCGCCGACTACGACCGCTGGTACGGCTCGCCGCATCCTCGTCCGGACCGCCTCGATCGCTTCGTCTATGGCATCCCGGAGCTTCACCGGCGGGAGATCAAGGGCGCCACACGGATCACCGGCGCGGGCTGCAACGCGACCGCGTCGATCCTCGCGCTGCTGCCGCTCTTCCGCGCGGACGTCGTCGATCGCCGGCGTCCGGTCGTCATCGAATGCAAGGTCGGCTCGAGTGAGGGCGGTCGCGAGCCGAGCGATGACAGCCACCATCCCGAACGTTCCGGCGTGGTGCGGTCATACCGCCCGGTCGGTCACCGGCATACCGCCGAGATCGAGCAGGAGTTGCGGCTCGGCGGCGACGCCGTCACCGTGGACCTGTCTGTGACGTCGGTCGAGCTCGTCCGTGGGGTCCTCGCGACGGCGCACACCTACACGAAGGCGAGCCTCGACGAGAAGACGCTCTGGAAGATCTATCGCGAGGCCTATGGAATTGAGCCCTTCGTGCGGATCGTGAAGGAGCGCAGCGGCATCTACCGGTACCCCGAGCCGAAGCTCCTCGCGGGCACGAACTTCGCCGACGTCGGGTTCGCGCTCGACGTGCGCGGCGACCGCGTCGTGACCCTCTGCGCGATCGACAACCTCGTGAAGGGCGCCGCGGGGAACGGCATCCAGGCGATGAACGTCGCCTGCGGCTATCCCGAGGAAGCGGGTCTGCAATTCGTGGGGCTACATCCATGAGGGGGCTGGGGGGCAGAGCCCCCCAAGCTCGATGACGCTTCGCGCGGTCATCAAGGCGGGCGGCAGCGCGGGCGTCGACCGCGACGCGGTCGCCGACCTCGTCGCGGAGGTCGCGCGCGCCGACGAGATCGTGCTCGTACACGGGGCTTCGGCCGAGACAGACCGTTTGGCCGTGGCGCTCGACCATCCGCAGGAGACCATCGTCTCGCCCACGGGGCATCCGAGCCGGCGCACCGATCGCCGGACGCTCGAGATCTTCGCCATGGCCGCGCTCGGGGTCGAGAATTTCCTTTACGTCGAGAAGCTGCAGCAGCGGGGCGTCGACGCGGTAGCGCTCTCGGGGATCTCCGGGCGGCTGCTCGTTGCGAGAAAGAAGGACGTGCGCGCGGTGAAGGACGGCAAGACGCTGCTGCTACGCGACGACTACACCGGCAAGGTCGAGGCGGTGAACCTGCCGCTGCTCACGCAGTTCATCGGACCGGGACGCGTCCCAGTCGTCGCACCGCTCGCCCTCTCGACCGAGAACGAGGCGCTCAACGTCGACGGCGATCGTGTCGCGGCAGCGATCGCGGTCGCCATCGACGCCGACGCGCTCATCATCCTCACGAGCGTGCCGGGTCTGCTGCGCGATCCGAAGGATCCAACCTCGCTCGTGGCCGAGACGACGCTCGGTGAAGCGGAAGCTCTCGCGCAAGGACGGATGAAGGTGAAGATCCTCGCCGCCCGAGAAGCGCTCGAAGGCGGCGTGGACGAAGTGGTGATCCGTTCCCCGAGCGGCGTGCCGACCGTGCGGACCGTCATCCGCTCTTGAGCGCGTGAGGCCGAGCCCCGAGGACCTCGCCCTCCTCCGCGGCCTCGTCGAGATCCCGAGCACGTCACGCCGCGAAGGCGAAGCCGTCGAGTGGCTCGTCGCGCGCATGAGCGAGCGTGGCTTCCGTGCGAGCGTCGACGACGCGGGCAATGCTGTCGGGGAGATCGGCGCCGGTCCGAAAGAGGTCGTGCTTCTCGGTCATATCGACACCGTGCCGGGCGAGATCCCGGTGCGCATCGAGGGCGACGAGCTCATTGGTCGGGGCGCCGTCGACGCGAAGGGACCGCTCGCCGCGTTCGTGGCCGCGGCGACAAAGGTCGTCGACGGCGTCCGCGTCATCGTCGTCGGCGCCGTCGAGGAGGAATCGCCCACCAGCGCGGGCGCGCGCTATCGCGCGACCCTCGCCGCTCCTTATTGGTGCGTCATCGGCGAGCCCTCGGGATGGGACGCGATCACCGTCGCGTACAAGGGCCGTCTCGTGCTTCGCATCGCGTTGACGCGCGACGCGCGTCATGGCGCCGCTCCCGGACCCACGGTCGCGGAAGAGGGCCTCGCGTTGTGGGAGCGCCTTCGCGTCGCCGCGGCCGGGCATGCGACCAGCTCGCGGGCGTTCGACCGCCTCGACTGCAGGCTCGAGGCGGTGAGCACCAAAGATCCGGATGGCCTTGCCGAGCGCGCCGAGCTGCGCGTCGGCTATCGCCTCCCGCCGGGCATCGACCACCGTGACGTCACCGAGCAGGCTCTCACGCTCGTGCGCGCCGGCGTCGCCGGACGCGAGCGATCGGTGCTCGACATCACCGTCGACGCAGCGGAGCAGCCCGTGCGCACGTCGCGAACGACACCGCTCGCGCGAGCGTTCGCCCGCGCGATCGCCGATGAAGGTGGTCAAGCAGCCTTCAAGGAGAAGAGCGGAACGAGCGACATGAACCTGCTCGCGCCGTCCTGGCGCTGTCCGATGGTTGCCTACGGTCCCGGCGACAGCCGTTACGACCACACCCCGATCGAACGACTACCTCTCGGGGACTATGTCCGTGCGATTTCCGTACTACAGGGGGTGCTCCGCCGAGCGACCGACCGCATAATCTGACGCCGACCCGCCCCAAAGGAGGCGCGTAGCTGTTCACCAAGCGGCACACGCGCCAACTCGCCGTGGTCGCGTTCCTGACCTCTATCGCGGTCCTGATCGGCGCGGCGCTCCTCGCCGGCGAGGTGCTCGATACGACGCTGCAGTCGGTGGTCTACGACCGTGCGATAACCATCTCGCCGGCCGAGGTCCGCAACCAGATCACGATCGTGGCGATCGACGACCCCACGATCTCGCAGTACGGCCGCTATCCGCTGCCCCGACAGGCGTATACCGACCTCCTGCGCGCGCTCAAGGCGATGCAGCCGAGCGTCATCGCGTTCGACGTCGGCTTCTATGACCCGTCGGCGAACCCCGATGAGGATCGCGCCTTCGCCGCCGCCATCAAAGACGCGGGCAACGTTGTACTCGCGATGCAAGGCGCGGGCGACGGAGACCTTGGCGATCACACCACGACGTACGCGAACCTCGAGCTGCCGATCCCGATCCTTCGCGACGCCGCCGCCGGTCTCGGCGCCGTGAACATCAATCCCGATCCCGACGGACGCGTGCGTGACGCGCAGCTGCGGATCCAGGGCGAGGACGGTACGACCTACTGGTCGCTCCCGCTGCTCACCGCTGCGAAGAAGCTCGGCGCCGATCTAGCGAGCGCGCGCCGCGAGGGCGACCTGCTCGTCGTTCCCGCGCCGCTCGGTGATCGGACGATGCCGCTCGACCGGCGCGGCGGAATGTCGGTCTATTACGCGGCCGAGCCCGCGCCGGTCACGTACAACGATCCGAGTTATCCCTGTAAGGCGTCCGACCGTCCCGAGTTCTGCGTCGTGTCGATGAAGGACATCGTCAACGGCACGACCCCGCGCAGCCTGATCGTCGGACACGCCGTCCTCATCGGCGCGCACTCGCTGTCGGCGGTCCCGGACGACTACCCGGTGCCGAACTCGAGCGGGCACAAGATGTTCGGCGTCGAGATCTGGGCCAACGCGGCGCAGTCGATCTTCACGAACCGCTACCCGGTGCTGAAGCAGAGCTTCTACACAACGCTCGCGGTCCTCTTGATCGTCAGCCTTGCCGGCATGCTGCTCGTCCTGCGCTGGCGCCTCTGGGGGTTCCTCGGCGCCCTTGGCCTCCTCACCGCGTACGTCGTCGGTGCGTACGTCGTGTTCTCGTTCCAGACCGCCGGCACCGTCGGCAGTGGTCCGGTCGAGGTTCCCTCGATCGCGTACGTGCTCCCGGCGGGGTTCTGGTGGGTGGTCTTCCTCGGGTATCTGCAGATCGAGGAGCAGGTCGCGCTGGCGCGCACGCGCAACACGTTCGGACGCTTCGTCACGCCCGCCGTCGCGCGCACGATCATGGACCGGGAAGAAGCCGGCAAGCTCGCGCTCGGTGGCGAGGAAAAGCGGGTGACCGTTCTCTTCGGCGACATTCGCGGCTTCACCACGATGTCGGAGGGCATGATGCCCTCGACGCTGCTCCATCACCTGAACCGATACTTCGACGGTATGGTGGACATCGTGAACCGTTACGAGGGCACCGTGAACAAATACAACGGCGACAACATCATGGTGCTCTGGGGTGCGCCGCTCGAGCTGAAGGACCAGGCCCGCAAGGCGGTCCAGTGCGCGCTCGAGATGCAGCGCTGGATCGTCGCCGAGCGTGAGAAGGGCGGCGGCCCCGACATCTCGTTCGGCTTCGGCATCAACACCGGTGGGGTGGTCGCGGGCTTTCTCGGGGCGAAAGGTCGCATGGAGTACACGGTCATCGGCGACACCGCCAACGTCGCGTCGCGCCTCACCTCGAGCGACATCGCGCGGCGCGACCAGGTGGCCTGTTCCGGCGAGACCCTCGGTGAGCTCGGCGACGACGTCGAAGTCGTCGACCTCGGTGCGGTGCTGGTCAAAGGACGCGCCGAGCCGGTGCCCTGCTGGCAGATCAACCGCCTCGGCGCGCTGCGCACGCCGAAGCCTGCACCGCCGCCCGAGATCCCGATCGGCCGTGCCGCGGTCGCGGGATACCACTAGACCGGTGGACGACAAGGTGGCGCTCGTGCTGGTGAAGCTGGGGCACCTCGCCGTGCAAAGGGACCGTGAGGCGTACCTGCGGGGGCTCGTCGACCTCTGCTCGCAGGCGGTCGATGCCGAGCGCTGCACGGTCTACATCGTGAACTACAAGAAGAAGGAGCTCTGGGCGCGCGTTGCGCAGCGCACCGCGACGGAGATCCGGCTGCCGCTCGGGCAGGGCCTTGCCGGACACGCCGCGCTCACTGGCGAGACCGTGAACGTGCCCGATGCCTACGCGGACGCGCGGTTCGACCGCAACGTCGACCTCCGCACCGGTTTCCGGACGCTGAACATGCTCGTGGTCCCCGTCTGGGGCAGCGACAACCGCACTGTGGTCGGCGTGATCCAGGCGCTGAACAAACGGAACGGCGCCTTCGAGAGGAGAGATCAGATGCTGCTCGAGCAGATCGGCGACACCGTCGGACCGGTCCTTGAGCACATCCCGCTCGAGGGCTGATGCCGGCGGAACGCCGCGCCGCGGGCGAACGTCGCGGGGCGCCCCGTCGGAAGAGCGACAAGAAGGTCACCACCGGATCGAAGCTGGATCTCATCCTTGACGTCACGCGCCGGCTCATGTCGATCACCGACCTCGACGCGCTCCTGCGGGACATGGCCCAGGCTACGACGCAGCTGCTCGATGCGGACCGCGCGACGATCTTCATCGTCGATCGCGAGAAGAACGAGATCTGGTCCCGCGTCGCGCTCGGCACAGGCGTCGGCGAGATCCGTCAGCCGGTCGGTGTGGGGATCGCGGGCACGGTCGCCGCGACGGGCGAGACTGTCAACATCCCGGATGCGTACGCGGATCCGCGCTTCAACCCCGAGCCGGACAAGCGCAGCGGGTATCGCACGCGGAGCCTGCTGACCTTCCCGATGACCGGGCAGAACGGCCGCGTCATCGGGGTCTTCCAAGCCGTCAACAAGAAAGGGCGCGAGAGCTTCAACCCCGACGACGAGGAGACGCTCTCCTCGCTCGGCGCATCGGCGGCGGTCGCGGTCGAGAACGCGCAGCTCCTGGCGGAGCAGAAGCGTCTGTGGGAGACGCTCATCGAGACGCTCGCGGTCACCATCGACGCGCGCGACCAGCAGACCGCCGGCCACAGCCAGCGCGTGACGCGCTACGCCGAGGTGATTGGTCGCGGGATGGGTCTCTCGGGACTGGAGCTAGAGAAGCTGCGGGCGGCCGCGTTGCTCCACGACTACGGCAAGATCGCGGTGCGCGACCGGTTCCTCCAGAAGCCGGGCAAGCTCGACGACGTCGAGTTCGAGTACATGAAGGCGCACGCGGAGCGGACCGGCGAGTTCCTCGCACACCTCGAGTTCCCGCACGACATGCGCGACGTGCCGGTGATCGCGGCCCAGCACCACGAGCGCATGGACGGCAAGGGTTACCCGCGGGGGCTGCCCGCTGAGCGCATCGTCCTCGGAGCGCGCATCGTGGCGGCAGCCGATGTGTTCGACGCGCTCACCGCGCCGCGCTACTACAAGCCCGCGTACTCGCTCGAGAAGACACTCGAGATCATGGACACGATGGCCGGTGACCACCTCGACCCGGCCGTCGTCGCCGCGGTGCGACGCTCGATGAAAGACCTCGAGTGGACGCTCGAGTCGCTCAAGCACACCTGGCCCAAGCCTGGCGACGAAGGCATGGGAAGCCTCCAGGACGCCGAGCTCTCGGAGCGCGATCGCGCGGCGAAGGCCGCCGGAACGTGAAAGTACGTTTCTGGGGCACGCGCGGCTCGATCCCGACGCCCGGTCCGTCGACCGTCCGCTACGGCGGCAACACCGCGTGCATCGAGGTGCGCGACAGCTCGGGCTCGCTCTTGATCCTCGACGCGGGGACGGGCCTGCGTGAGCTCGGCGCCGCGCTGGTGAAAAACGGCACCGGGCCGCGTCCTTTCTCCGTCGACCTGCTCCTCTCGCACCTGCATTGGGACCACATTCAGGGCATTCCGTTCTTCCGCCCGGCGTACGACCCGAAGACCTCGCTGCGCATCCGCGGGCCGAAGCAGGCCCGGACGATGCGCGAGCTGCTTGGCCTGGGCATGGACGATCCGTTCTTCCCCGTCGACCTCGATGAGCTTCCCGCGCAGCTCGAGGTCGTCGAGATGGACGACGGGAGCGACGAGCGCATCGGAAAGTTCCGCGTGCGCGCCGCTAGCATCTTCCATCCCTCGCCTGCGCTCGCATACCGCGTGGAAGCGGATGGGCGCTCGCTCGTCTACGCGACCGACACCGAGGACCCTTTTTCTGGAAGGGCAAACCCCGTGATCCCGCTGGCGCGGGAGGCGGACACGCTCATCCACGACGCGCAGTACGTCGAAAGTGACTTCAAGCCGACGTGGGGGCACTCGACGATCGCGAGCGCGATCGACGTCGCCACGAAGGCGAAGGTCAAGCGGCTCGTCCTCTACCACCACGATCCAGATCGAAGCGACGAAGCGCTCGATCAGATCGCCAAGGAAGCGCAGAAGCAGACGGACGAGATCGCCAAAGGCATCGAGGTCGTCGTCGCGCGCGAGGGCCTGGAGCTCGAGATCTAGGCGTATCGTCGCTCGATCAGGGGAGGTGAGCGATGAACGCCATCGAGCTTGTCAATCAGGCCAAGGACACGATCAACGTCCGACGCGTGTACGGCGAGCCATATCAGGAGGACGGCCTCACGATCATCCCGGCCGCCAACGTCATGGGTGGCGGCGGCGCGGGTGGAGACACCGAAGGCAACGGCGGAGGCGGATTCGGGGTCCGCGCGCGACCCGCCGGTGCGTGGGTGATCAAGGACGGCGAGGCGACCTGGCGGCCGGCGATGGACCTCAACCGCACGATCCTGATGGGTCAGCTCGTCGCGATCGTCGCGCTCCTGAGCCTTCGCTCGATCGTCAAGGCGATCGCGGCGAGGCGCTAGACGGTGGGCGAGGAGGGACTCGAACCCTCACGCTCTTTCGAGCATCAGACCCTAAATCTGACGCGTCTACCGTTCCGCCACACGCCCGCCGATAAGCGTAGGCGCTAGGTCTTCCGGCGGTCCACTGCCCAGGTCGATCCCGGTCGTCGCTTGGCGAGCTCCTTCACCTCGGCCGCCGCACGCGCCGCGGCGATGGCGCCGTCGAACCGACCGGGTGCGATGTTCACGATCCCGATCGAAATCGTCGCGAACGACATCCGCCGCAGATGCCGCCGGCGGTCGCGAGCTTCGATCCAGCCCCGCCGCTGATCCACCTCGTCGTAGAGCGTCGGGGCGATCTCATCGAACCGCCGAGCGATCACCGATGCGAGCCTCTCAGACTCATCCGCGTCGGCAAGCATCACGAAGTCGTCGCCGCCGATGTGCCCGACGAACCGATCCGCGCCGCCGCACCGCGCGATCTCAGTCAGCATCTCGGCGACACGCGCGATCATCCGGTCGCCGCGCGCGAAACCGTAGTGGTCGTTGAACTCCTTGAAGTGATCGATGTCGACGTAGAGCAACGCGAACGCGTCGCCGCGCGCAAGGCGCGCCTCGATCTCTTCGGTGATCGTCGTGTTCCCGGGAAGGCCGGACAGCGGGCTCACTCAGGAGCACGGTCGGCAGGAAGCGGGTGCGAGGATCCCGCCGCACGATCTCGCGCACCGCCCCGCCGGAGATGCCAGGCAGGCCGAGGTCCAGCAAGAGCAGGTCGTAGGCGCCTGCCGAAAGCGCCTCGAGCGCGGTCTCACCATCGGCCGCCTCCGTCGGGGCGTAACCCGCGTCGTCGAGCAGCTCTCGGAGCGCGACGCGGGTGGCTGGGTCGTCCTCCACCAGGAGGACTCGGCCTCCCACAGCGCAAGAGTCGGCCTCCGCGCGGACGCACTCAATAGGAGAGGCGTACCGGGGGTGGTGATTGCTTCTCCGCTCGCCAGGTCAACAGCCGGTTAATTGGTCAGCAGCCTTTACCGCTGGCGGGCTTCGATCCCCGAGAGGCGCTCAATGACTTTGAGGAGGGCGTGGTTGCCGTCGCGGCCGCCGCCGTCTTTCTGCAGGGCCGAGTACAGCGAGTGGACAAGTGACGTTCCCGGAAGGGACAGGTGATCCGCGTAGGCGTTGTCGAGCACGAGTCGCAGGTCCTTCTGCTGTAGATCGACCATGAACCCCGGACGGAAGTCGCCGGCGAGCATCTTCGGCGCGTAGTTCTGCATCGCCCAGGACGAGCCGGCGCCGCCGGCGATGACCGATCGCGTGCGCTCGAGGTCGATACCCTGAGCCTTCGCGAAGACCAGGGCCTCCGAAACGCCGAGATTGTTGATCGCGACGGCGATCTGGTTCGCGAGCTTGCAGGCCTGTCCCGCGCCGTGATCGCCGATGTGCACGATCGTCTTGCCCAAGGCCTCGAAGAGCGGCATCGCACGCTGTACGTCGGCGGCATCGCCGCCGACCATGATCGCCAGGCGCGCCTCGATCGCGCCGACCTCGCCGCCGGACACCGGGGCGTCGAGCGTTCGGAACGGCGGATGATTCGCAGCGGCGCGTTGGGCGAACTCGCGCGAGGCAGCGGGGCTGATCGTGCTCATGTCCACCGCGAGGAGCCCTGCGTGCGCACCCGACGCGATGCCATCCTTGCCGAAGGTCACCGCCTCCACGTCAGGCGTGTTCGTGACCATCGTCACGACGATGTCCGAGCGCTCGGCCACCTCCCGGGGGGTTGGGACGACGGTCGCCCCCGCATCCCCGAATGGCTTCGCGCGGTCCGCCGTGCGGTTGGTGACCGTCACGGGGAAACCTGCCTTGAGCGCGTTGCGCGCCATCGGCGCGCCCATGATCCCCAGGCCGACGAAGCCGACCCGCTCCACCGCCGTACTAGTTGTCTTTGTCCGGTATGTCGTCGCGTGAGAGAAAGACGCTTCGATCGCCTCCGTCTTCGCTCAGGAGGAACGTGCCTTCCTCGGTCTCGTCGACGTTCACCGACGCAACGAGCAGATCGTCGGTCACATGGATGAAGCCGTGCGCACGCGCAAGCTCGTTCGCGATCGCTTCGGAGAGCGAGTTCTCCTCGAACGCGTCCATCAAGAGGGTCCGCGCCTTCTTCACCAGCGCGAAGAACTCGAGCGGATCGAACTTTCGCTCGTGCGCGACGAGCACCGCGGTGCCGAGCTCCTCATCGCCCTCGTGAATCTCGTAGAAGAACATCGGTCCGACGAGCGTATCCCATTAGACTCGAAGCATCTCCATTCAGGAATCTGCCAAGGCTGTCCCCGCGTCGGTCCATCACACCATCCGGCGCGAGGCGGGCTCGCGCGTCACGCTCGAGGTCACGGTCGATGCCGATCGGCTAGCCCGCCGAGCCGAGGCGGTCTTCACGCGCCACGCGCAGCACGCGAAGATCCCCGGGTTCCGGCCAGGCAAGGCACCCCGCGCGATGTACGAGCGGGCGTACGGCAAGGAACACCTCTGGGAGGAAGCGGGCGAAGATCTCGTCGAGGAGACGTACAAGGAGATCGTCGACGCGGAGGACATCGATCCGATCGACCGGCCTCAGGTGCAGATCACGCAGTCGGAGGAAGGCAAGCCGCTCGTCTACGCGGCGAGCGTCGTGATCCGCCCCGAGGTGGGTCTCGGTGATTACCACGCTCACGGAGCGACCGTCGAGCCTGTCGCGCCCGAGGACGACGAGGTCGATCGCACCATCGCCGGCATGCGCGAGCAGCATGCCCAGCTCCGCCCGGTGGATCGTCCAGCGGCCGCTGGCGACGTGCTGACCGTCGACATCGACACCGCGGTGAATGGCCGCACCCTGACCTTCGCCCGGAACGCGCATATCGAGGCGGGGAAGGAGCTCGGCATCACCGGCCTGGGTGAGGCGCTGCTCGGTCTCAAGGCGAACGAGGAGAAGAAGATCGATCTCACCTTCCGCGACGACGCGAGCGAAGGCGAGCTCACCGGCAAGACGGGCACGTTCAGCATCCGACCGTCACAGGTCGCAGAGAAGGTCTTGCCGCCGCTCGACGATGAGTTCGCGAAGACGGTCGGCGTCGCCGATCTCGCGGCGCTTCGTAAGGCGGTGCGAAGCGAGCTCGCCCACGCCGCGTTCCACGAGGCCCGGGACGCGGCCGCCGACAAGGCGATGGAGCACGCGCTCGCGACGGCGGAGGTGGAGGTTCCCGACATCCTCGTCCAGGACGAGCTGGACCATCTCATCGCGGACCTCAAGGCACGCGTCAAAGAACAAGGCCTCACTTTCGAAAAGTTCCTCCTGCAAACTCGGAAGACCGAGCAGGATCTCCGCACCGAGTGGCTGCCGATCGCGCAACGCCGAGCGAAATCGCTGCTCGTGATCGACGCGATCGCGCGGAAGGAAGGAGTCACGGTCTCGGGGAACGAGCTCGCTTCTCAGGCCGCGCTCTCGCCGCTCGCGCAGGTCGACCCGCAGGCGCTTCGCTCGCCCGCGGTGCTCGCCTCGCTCGCGCGGTCCATCCGCAATCGGAAGACGATCGACAAGCTCATCGGACTCGATTCGCCGGATGCCGAGCGCGAGGCGATCCGCAAGGCCGGAGGCGAGGACGTCGACTTTCATGCGCCGGCCGAGCCGAAGGCGGAGGAGCCGAAGATCATCGTCCCCGAGCGGTCGAACGCCACGCTCGAGGGCCGAGAGGCGCTGCGCGCGATGCTCGAAAAGAAGTGATCGACTCCGAGCGCTAGGCGAGGTACCGCCGGAACCATTCGATCGTCGCGACCCATGCCTTCTGCGCTTGCGCCGCGTTGTAGCGGTCGCCCGCCGCATTCGTGTCGTTGTGAAATGCGTGGTTCACGCCGGGATACACCGTGATCTGGTACGGGACGCCGGCCTTCTTGAGCTGCTCCTCCATCTGCGGCGCCGTACCGCTGATGCGGGTGTCCTGCTCGGCGTACACCGCGAACACCGCCGTCTTCACTTTCGCGAGCTCGGTGTAGTTCGATGGCTGTGGGCCATAGAAGGGAACGGCGGCCTTGAGGGCGGCAGGTGGAGCGCCGGAGAGGATGTTCCAGACCTCGCCACCTCCGAAGCAGAAGCCGACGGCTCCGACCGCCCCGCTCGTCAGCGGCAACAGGTAGGCAATGGTGGCATCGTGGTCGGACAGCTTGTCTGCGGTCGAGCGCTTCCCGAGCGCAGCGTTGTATGCCGCCTGGTCGGTGAGCTTCGCGGCGCCGCCGTCGCGCGCCGAGAGGTCGATGTTGATGCCGACGAATCCCGCGGTCGCGACGCGACGGACGATGTCGCGGATGTGCTCGGTCTGCCCGCGGTTCTCGTGGATGACGACGACGCCCGGGACGCGTCCGCTCGCGGCGACCGGCGTGGCGACGTACGCCATGAGCGACGCTCCGTCCGCGGCGCGCACGTCCGGCCGCGACACGCTGATGCGAGGGTCGGTCTCCTTCACCGTGATGCCGTCGGTCGTTGGGTTCGCCGGCGGAGTCGCGTATGGCTGCGCTACGAGTCCTGCGGAGGCCGACGGCGTGTACACCGTGGGCGAGGTCGCCGGCGCCGCACGCGGCGAGAGGTCGCACGCGGCGAGCACGGTCGTCGCGAGCGCCGCGCTGCCGGCGATGAGCGTGACGCGCCGCACGAGCTCCCGCCGCGCGATCAGTCCGTCGCGGTAGTCCTCGACATGCTCCTCGATGAAGTACCGCTGGGTCTCGTTGAGCTCATCCATCTGTTCCTCCCGAGGTGCGGATACGTACCATACGGCGCCCGCCACGCCGCGGATCGGTCACGCGGCGGAGCGGGCGGGAGCGTCAGCGACCGGAGGGAGCCGCCACCGCGATCTGCGCCGCGAGATCGCGCATGACTTTCGCGGCGGCGCTGTCGGGATGGAGCACGGTGAGCGGCCGGCCCCGATCGGCCGCGTCGTCGCAGGCCGGCGTGAACGGCACCACGATGTCTGGCTTGCGGTTGAAAAAGCGCGCGATCTGGTCCATCTCCACGCCCGAGCCGCTCGTGCGATTGACGACGAGGACGCTCCGCTCGCGCGGATAGGAGAGCTTCTCGAGGACGTCGAGCGTCTCCTTCGTCGCCTTGAGGGAGGGCAGGTGCGCCGCGGTGACGATGATGACGGCGTCGGCCACGTCGAGCGCGGCGAGGACTTGCTGCGAGAAGCTCGCCGGCGCGTCGATCACGACGTAATCGGACTGCATCTGCAAGTGATCGATGGCCTGCTGCACCGCGGGCACCGTCACGAGCTCCGCGCGCTCGGGCGTATCGCAGCCGGCAAGTACCTTGACGCCGCTGCGGTCTTGCGTGAGGTAGCGCTCGAAGGTCGCGTCGTCGAGCTCGGTGTGCGCTTCCTCCGCAAGGTCGGCGAGCGTCCGATCGGGTGCGAGGTTCATCAGCATCGGGACGTTGCCGAACTCGAGGTTCAGGTCCAGGAGCGTTACGCGGTAGATCGTGGTCGCCGCGAGGGCGACCGCGGAGTTCACCGCCAGGGTCGTGCAGCCGACGCCGCCCTTGCCGTGCACGAAGAGGATCACGTTCCCGCCGCGTTTCGTGGTCGTCTCGCCGTGGATCGCCCTGAACCGCTTGACCAGGACCTCGATCTTCGCCGACAGGACGGCCATCTCGACCGGCTTGGGTATGTATTCGTCGGCGCCCTCCGCGTAACCGGTCAGGACGTCATCGGCCTGCTTGCGCGCCGAGAGCATGACCACCGGGATCCGGGCCGTACGGTGGTCAGCCCGGAGACGGCGGGTCAGCTCGAATCCGTTCATGTTCGGCATGTTCACGTCGGTGATGACGAGGTCGGGCATCTTCGCGCGGATCGCCTTGAGCGCCTCCCATCCGTCGTTCGCCAACGTCACCTCGTACCCGTGCCGGGAGAGCCAGGTCGACAGAAGCTTGCGGATCTGCTCCTCGTCGTCGACGAAGACGATGCGTTCGCCGGCCATCAGCTCTTGGCGAACTGCGCGATGCGGGCGCGGAACTCGGTCATGCTGAAGGGCTTCCCGAGATGACCCGCCGCGCCGTGCCGGAAGCATTCCTCGACCTCATCGCGCTGCACGGAAGCGGTCATGAAGACGATCGGCGTGTGAGCGATGTCGGGTCTGGCGTGCAGCGCGTCCGCAACCTCGAATCCATCCATCTCCGGCATCGAAACGTCGCTGAAGACTACGTCAGGCCGCACCTTCTCGATGAGTGCGACACACGCCGCGCCGTCCTCCGCGAATTGCACCTCGTGCGCGGTCGATCGAAGCGCGGCCTGAATGAGCTGGATCCCTCGCCGACGGTGCTCTCCGCCCAAACCGTGCCGCCGTGGAGCTGCACGATCTGACGGACGATCGGCAGGCCGAGGCCGGTGCCTTGGATGTGCCGCGTCGCGGGCGACTCCACGCGGCCGTACCGTTCGAAGATCGACCCGAGAGCCTCCTTCGGGATCCCCATCCCGTGATCGCGGACGAGAACGTGGACCGCGTCGCCTTCGGCGCGCGTGGCGACGACGATCTCCCCGCCGGACGGCGAATACTTCACGGCGTTGTTCATCAGGTTCGTCATCACCTGCGTGAGCTTGTCCCGGTCCCCTTGGATGTCGCCGACGGCTGGATCGAGGGTGAGACGGATAGGGTGAGAGGGCGCGTTCGGCCTGATCCGGTCGGCCGTCTCGGTCACGACAGCGTTGACGTCAACAGGCTCCCGATGTAATTGCATTCGGCCCGACTCCATCTTGTCGAGGTCGAGCATCTCGTTGATCATCCGATTCAGGCGGCGCGCATCCTTGTTGATGTCGCCGGCGTACTCGCGCATCTCCTCCGGCGTCAGCTCCTCCTCGCTCATCATCTCCGAGAACCCCTGGATCCCGGTGAGCGGCGTGCGGAACTCGTGGCTCACGATGGAGACGAAGTCGCTCTTCGCGCGGTTCAGCCGTTCCAGCTCGCCCACGGCGCGCCGCTGCTGCTCGAACGCCTCAGCCGCGGTGATGGCCACGCGAAGCTCTTGCGCGACGCCTTCGATGAGGCGGACGTCGTCGGCCGTCCATTCCCGAACGTGATCGATCTGGGAGAGCGCGAGGGCACCCGCGAGTTGGCCGCCGACGCGGATCGGCGTTGCGGCGACGGCGATGCCGCGCTGAACCGACCCGTCCGCATTTTCGGCCTGGGCGAAGCGCCGATCCTCACGGATGTCATTGACCGCGACGGTGCGGCCGAGCCGACCCGCGAGCTTCGCGATCGGGATGCTGCCGGCGCTGCGACCGATCGGTGCGACCCCTGGCGCGTCCCACTCGAACGCAACGCTCAAGTCATCCTCCGACTCGCCGACGGCGACGATGGCGCGGGAAACGCCGAGGATCCGGGCGAGCTCGGCGACGGTGCCCCTGAGGATGTCGTCGGGATCGAGGCTGGCGCGCGCCCGCTGCGCGATCCGGTTCAGGAGCGCCTCGCGCTCGGCCCGCGCCTCAGCCTCTTTCACCGAGAGCGCGCTATGGATCGACCCGGCGACGTACTGCCCCATGATCACGGGCACCTGCACGTTGTCGGGTGTGAGGACGCCTGGCTTCGCGCTCTCGAGCAGCAGGACGCCGACGAGCCGTTCGCGCGAGACGAGCGGCAGTGCGGCGAACGAGCGCGCCTTCGCGACCTGCGGCATCTCCTGCGCCACCTTCGTCCACGGCTCGGCGTTCGCGTGCGTGTCCGCGAGGACGAGCGGGTTGTGATGGTCGATCACGCGCGTGCGGATGAGCGCTGGCAGCGCGGCGGTGGAATAGGTCGCGCCGCCGAGGACGCCGGCGTCGGGGCCACCCGTGGCGACCGTGCGAAAGGCCTCGAGGACGTCGTCGTAGACGATGAGCGCGATCGTGACCTCGAGCGGCACCGCGTTGCGCGTCGCGGTGACGAAGTACGCGCCGATCTGCTCGAGATCGAGCGGACCCGCGATCGCTGCGGACAGGCCGAAGATCGCGCCGAGCTCGTCGTCCTTCTGTCGCTCGGCGCTGCGCGCGCCGGCGAGCGCGCTCGCGAGCCGATGCATGATCACGGCAGCGATGAGGCTGATGCCCAGCCAGACGACGAACGACACGAGCTGGATCGACGCAAGGACATCGCCCGTGTCCCGGCGCGCCACGACGAGCCCACTCCCCGCGAGCTCGATCGTGTAGATGTACTGGACGGCGAGGAAAACCGCGGCCGCATACAAGGTCGATGCCGCCACGTAGAACCGCAGCGAGCGCGGCATTTTTCTCATCGTCCCGCTCCTCGGCGGCATCGTACCGGCTCGCCTGCACGGTAAACAGGGCCTCGAACAGGCTCTTGCGCTACGTCGCTGATCCCGAACGGCTACATGAATCACTCGCAAAGACGGCGATCGCGCCCAAGACGCTGCCGTACACTCTGGACAGAGCGGCATCCCGTGCGAGGAGGGCGTTTTGACCACGACGAACTACGTGCCGATGGTCATCGAGCAGTCCGGACGCGGTGAGCGCGCGTACGACATCTTCTCGCGTCTGCTCAAGGAACGGATCATCTTCATCGGGGACGCCATCGAGGACACGATGGCCAACCTCATCATCGCGCAGCTCTTGTTCCTCGAGTCCGAGGATCCCGAGCGCGACATCTACCTCTACATCAACTCGCCAGGCGGGGTCGTGACGGCCGGCCTGGCGATCTACGACACCATGCAGTACCTGAAGGCGCCGGTGAACACGATCTGCATCGGCCAGGCCGCTTCGATGGCCGCCGTTCTGCTCGCGGCGGGCGCGAAGGGCAAGCGGTACGCGCTCCCGAACTCGCGGATGATGATCCACCAGGGCGCCGGTGGGTTCCGCGGCAACACGCCCGACGTGATGATCCAGGTGAAGGAGCTCGAGACCCTCGTCGACAAGCTCACGAAGATCCTCGCCAACCACAGCGGCCAGTCGCACGAGAAGGTGAAGCGCGACAGCGAGCGCGATCGCTTCATGAGCGCCGAGGAAGCCCGCGAGTACGGGATCATCGACGAGATCTTCGTCGGCAAGGAATCCCTCATCTCGATCGCCAAAACCGAAGAGCCGCCGACCCGAGAGCCGGTGGGCGTCCGCTAGTGACGACGACCGCGAAGGGCGGGAAACCGTACCGCTGTTCGTTCTGCGGTAAGAGCCAGGACCAGGTACGCAAGCTCATCGCCGGACAGGGCGTCTACATCTGCGATGAGTGCATCACCCTCTGTCGCGAGATCGTCGACGAGGAGTTCATGGAGACGCCGAAGGCGCGCAGCCTCGGCGCGAAGGTGCCGAGCCCGCGCCGCATCAACGAGATCCTCGACCAGTACGTCATCGGCCAGGACAAGGCCAAGCGCGTGCTGTCGGTCGCCGTCTACAACCACTACAAACGGGTCGGGGCTGGCCATCGCGTCGACGACGTCGAGCTCGGCAAGTCGAATGTGCTGCTCATCGGTCCGACCGGATGCGGCAAGACCCTCCTCGCGCAAACGCTTGCGCGCATCCTCGACGTGCCGTTCTCCATCGCGGATGCGACGAGCCTCACCGAAGCCGGTTACGTCGGCGAGGACGTCGAGAACATCCTGCTCCGGCTCATCCAGGCCGCGGACTTCGACCTGAACCGCGCGCAGCGCGGCATCATCTACATCGACGAGATCGACAAGATCGCGCGCAAGGGCGACAACCCTTCGATCACGCGCGATGTGTCCGGCGAGGGCGTGCAGCAGGCGCTACTCAAGATCCTCGAGGGCACGGTCGCGAACGTCCCGCCGCAGGGTGGCCGCAAGCACCCGCACCAGGACTTCATCCAGATCGACACGACGAACATCCTGTTCATCTGCGGCGGCGCGTTCGAAGGTCTCGAGAAGATCGTCGAGGCGCGCGTCGGCAAGAAGACGATGGGCTTCGGCGCCACGCTCCGCGACAACACCAAGGAGACGAGCGCCGTCCTGCAGCAGGTCATGCCGGACGACCTCCTCAAGTACGGCCTCATCCCGGAGTTCGTCGGCCGGCTCCCGGTCGTCGTGCCGCTCCAGGCCCTCGACGAGGCCGACCTCGTCCGCATCCTCACCGAGCCCAAGAACGCGATCGTCAAGCAGTACCAAAAGTTCCTCGCCCTCGACAAGGTCGAGCTGCAGCTGACTCCCGACGCGCTCCAGGCCGCGGCCAAGGGCGCGGCGAAGCGGAAGACCGGCGCGCGCGGTCTTCGGACCATCATCGAGGAGGTCCTCCTCGACGTCATGTACGAGATCCCTTCCTCGACCACGGTCCGCAAGGTGGTCGTCACCGCCGAGTCGATCGAGGGTCGGATGAAGCCGCTCCTCCTCTCGAAGAACGAGCAGCAGGTGCTCGAAGGGGACGAGGCCACCGCCTCCTAGCGCGCTCTGCCTAAGCTCTTTTACGCGAGCCCGCGTGACCTGCCGCTCATCGAACCTTCACCCGGCGTGAAGGGCCGCGTCGTCAACGCCGACCACGCGACCGTGATCGTGTACGAGTACGCCGCCAAGACGGTGATCGAGACGCACAAACACGAGGTCGAACAGATCGGTGTGGTCGTCAAGGGATCGCTGGCGATGGTCATCGCCGGGGAGCAGCGGATCCTGATGCCTGGCGACAGCTACCGCGTGCCGGCGAAGACCGCGCACGGCGTCCGCGTGTTCGAGGAGGCCACCCAAGTCGTCCAGGTCTTCGCTCCGCCGCGCACCGACCTTCCGCGCGGGCACGCCTAGGGCTCGCGTCCGGCGGGCCGCGGCCGCAGCAGCTCGTAGCCGATACCGCGCGCAGCCTTCCTCGGCCTGGCGAAAGGCCCAGAGCCACCAGAGCCCGAAGCTGACCATCACTCCGGCCCCCAGAGCACGGGACCGGCGCCGCAACAGCGTCACGGCGCCGAGAATCAACCCGGCGACGGTCAGCGGAACGGCCTCGCGTACACGTCGCTTTGATACAGCGCTGGGACGCACGCCTTCTATCTTCGGTCAGGGATGAGGAGGGTGGTGCCACGCGATCCGCTCCTCGTCGGACGCATCGGAGCGCTCGCAGGGGCTGGGATGTGGCTGTTTATCGGCGGTCAAGCCATCGTGCCGGTGGCCGCGCTCGCCCTCGCGTTCCTCGCGGCGACGATCGGCATGGTCTGGTGGCTCGACATCAAGCGCGGTCGCGCTGCCCCGCTTCAGGAGATGCCGATGCGCATCGTCGTCGCGGATCTGGTGACGGCCGGCGTGTGGACCATCGGCACCGCGCCAAATCCGCGCAGCATCGCCTTCGTCATCATCGTCGCCGTCGGCGCACTCGCGATGTACCGCCTCGGACGCGCCGGGATCGTCGCGACGATGTTCACCTTCCTCGTGGCGCGTGTCGGGATGGAGGTGATCCGTATCGCCTTCGCGCAACCAACGCCGGCGCCGCAGCTCCTCGCCGAGATCATCGTTACTTCTCTCGCCGTCCTCATCCTCGCGGCGACGGTCGACAGCTACCGCGCCGAGCAGTCCCGCGCGGAGGTCGCCCTACGTCTGGGACGCAGCCTCGAGCGGGTCGCGACTGAGATCGCTGCCGAGACCGAGCCAGAACAGCTGTTGCGGACGATCGCGCGCGGCGCGCTGGCGCTCGTCGAGGCGCAGCACGCGACGGTGAACATCCGGCGAGGCGAGGAGTTCGTCGTGGCCGCGGGCGCGGGGACCGGCGAGCGTGTCGTCGGCGTTCACGCGCAGTCGCATATGGGGATCGTCGGTGCGGTGCTTCGAGCACGATCGACGGTGGCCGTCGCCGACTACGCCACCGATCCCACCGCCGTCCCCGCGATCCGCGATCTGGGCGTCCGCGCGGTGGTGGGGGTTCCGATCTTTCTCCACGGGCAGTTCGCAGCGACCATCACCGTCGCGCGGCTCGATCCGCGCCCGTTCGACGCCGACGACCGCCGCGCGCTCGAGGGGCTCGCGTCCCACGCCGCCATCGCCCTGCGGAACGCACGGATCATCGAGCACGGCCGTCGTCTCGAGGCGCTTTCGCGCGAGGTCTCGGGTGCGATGCCGGAGGATGTGATCGAGCGGATCGCCGGGGAGATCAAGGCGGCGTTCGACGTCGAGTGGGTCATGATCACGGAGATCAAGGACGGCGCCGGGCGTCCACTCGCGGCGCTCGGACTCGCCTCGCCGCTTCGCGGCGAGCCGTGGTCTCCGATCGGACCGCTCCTCCGCGAGGTCGTTTCACGACGGGAGCTCACCGTCCTTCGCGACTATGTCGGGGACCGTACGCCGGAGGACGATCGCCCGATCACCGTCCTCGCGCACGGCTTGGGGGTCCACGCGACGATGCTGACCCCTGTCGTCATCGCCGGCGAGGTCCGCGCGGCTCTCGTCATCGGGACGACCGATCCGTATCGGACGTTCGACAGCGTGGAGCGCCAGCAGCTTTCCGCGTATGGCGACCTCGCCGGAAGTGCGCTCCGCGCGGCGAACGAGCGGCGCGAGCGCGAACGGCGGATCGGGCGGCTCGCGGCGCTGAACGTCCTGGCGTGGCAGCTCGCGGCGGTGAACGAACCGTACGCGATCGCCAAGCTCGCCTTCGACGCGGCGGCTCTGCTGGTTGCTCGTGACGCGTTCACCGTGGCGCGGTACGACCCGGTTGCGCAGGAGCTCGACGTCGTGCTGCGGTCGCAGGGAGCCGAGGCCGGCCCGGGGTCCGGGCGCCTCGCGCTAGGGACCGATCCCCTGAGCCATGTCGTCCTCACGACGGAGTCGCACCGCACGACCCACGGCGCCTTCGTGCCGATCAAGAGCCGCGGCAAGCTGCTCGGCGTGCTCGCGAGCGAGGCGCGAGCAGAGAACGCCTTCGACGACGAGGACGTCGCCGTTCTGCAGACCCTCGCGAACCTCGTGGCGACCGCCTTCGAGAACGCCGAAGCGCTGACGCGGATGCGCGAGCTGTACCTCGCTTCCGTCCGCGCCCTCGCGGCCGCCGTCGACGCGCGCGACCCGTACACGCGCAGCCACTCCGCGCGCGTGGCCGCGCTCGCGCGGAGCATCGGCGAGGAGATGCAGCTCGGGACCGATCAGCTCCGCCGGGTGCAGCTGGGTGCGCTGCTCCACGACATCGGCAAGATCGGCGTGCCCGATGCGATCCTCAACAAGCCGGCCGCCCTCACCGGGGAGGAGTGGACGGTCATGCGCACGCACTCGGAGCTCGGGGCTTCCATCGTCAACGCGGTCGAGCCGTTGCGCGATCTCGCGCCGATCGTCCGCGCGCATCACGAGCGGTACGACGGCAGCGGATACCCCGACCAGCTCGGCGGCGACCTCGTCCCGGTCGAGGCGTACATCGTCGCGGCCGCGGATGCATTCGAGGTCATCGTGAGCCGCCGCTCGTATAAGCAGGCGCAGACGGTCGAGCATGCGTGCACCGAGCTGCTGCGGTGCCGCAGCACGCAGTTCCATCCGGCAGTAGTCGACGCGTTCCTGCGCGTGCTCGAGCGCGATCGGGCCCAGGGCGCGGCGCAGCTGCGGCGGATCGCCGGCATCCTGCACGAGGACATCGAGGACGTGCCCGGGCCGGGCCTCCTGCTCGAGCAGTTCGCGGCGAGCGCGCACACGCACGGGCGGCGGCTCGCGATCCTTCAGCGTCTCGCAAGCGAGATCAGCGCTGTCCTCGACATCGACGAGCTCGCGACGCGGCTCATCCGGATCGTCTGCGACGCGATGGGCTACGAGAACGGCTTCCTTCTGACGCTGGACGAGACCGGCGAGAACCTCGTGATCCGCGCGGCGGTCGGGCCGTCAGGCTCATACGTCGGGCAGCGTCTCGGTCGGGGCCAGGGAATCAGCTGGTGGGTCATCGAGCATGGCCAGCTCCAGAACGTCGCCGACGGAGAGCTCGATCCCCGCTTCTACGGCCCCCCGGAGATCCGCTCGGTGCTCTGCGTGCCGCTCCTTCTGGGCGACGAACGTATCGGCGTGCTCGGCGTCGAGAGCCCGCGCGTCGGGGCGTTCGTGCGCGACGACGAGGATCTCCTCACCGCCGTGTCGCACCAGGTGGCGGCGGCGGTGCGCGTCGCGAAGCTGCATCAGGCGGCAAAGA
>VBDQ01000080.1:31044-72374 GCA_005889075.1 Chloroflexota bacterium | reverse complement strand
AAGGCGACGAGCGCGGCCATGCCCTGCGCGACGTTGCGGGTCGCGACGACCCGAACCTCCACCTCCGCGACCTTCGCGGCCTGCTCGGCGGCGAGGATCACGTTGCGGTCGTTGGGAAGGATGACGACGGTCTTCGCGTTCGCGGCGCGGATCGCGGCCAGGAGCTCCTCGGTCGACGGATTCATGGTCGGGCCGCCGCGGAGCGCGGACGCGCCGAGCGAGCGCGCGACCTTCGCGAACCCCTCGCCCGGGACGACCGCGACGACACCAACCTCAGCCGCCGGCACGCGCGCCGGCGGAGCCACCACGATCCCGGTCGTGCGCTCGTGCTCGGCGGTCATCGCATCCAGATCCTCGACGACGACGTCGCCGATCCGCCCCGCGGTGAGGCCGATGCGGATGATCTCGTCGGGCTGAAGCGTGTGCACGTGGACCTTCATCAGGGACTCGTCGCCGACGACGAGCACGCAATCGGCTCCGAACTTCAACATCTCCTCGCGGACCTGAGCGACAGGCCGCGATGGCGACTGGACGAGGAACTGAACGTCGTAGGCCCCTTCCCATGACGGCGCGGCCGACAGTGCCGGCAGACCCGTCGCTGCCGTCGCGACCTCGGTCAGCGGGATCTCCTCACCGGTAAAGCCCGCGAGGAGGCCCTCCAGAATCAGCTGCAGACCGCGCGCGCCTGCATCGACGACGCCCGCGGCGTGGTTCGTCGGATTCTCCTCACGTGTGCGGGCCACCGCGGGCCCCGCCGTGCTCACGAGATGCCTGAGGAAGGCGAAGGCATCGTCTCCTTCGTATGCCGCAGCATCCTCCATCGCCCGGATCAGCGTCAGGATCGTCCCCGGGGCAGGCGCGGTCACGGCGTCATACGCGTACCTGCGACTGAACTCGACGACACGACGCATCTCGCGGACCGTGGCTTGATCGCTCTTCGCGAACGCTTCCTTGAGCGCGCGAAACACCTGCGACAGGATGACTCCGCTGTTGCCCCGCGCCCCCATGAGCGCGCCGTGTGCCGCGGCCGCGCTGACCGCCGGGAGCGTCGGGTCCGCGGCGCGCGCGGACTTGAGCGCCGAGCGCATCGTGTGGAGCATGTTCGTGCCGGTATCGCCGTCAGGTACCGGATAGACATTGAGCGCGTTGACTTCATCGACTCGCGCCTCGAGACGCGATGTCGCGGCCTCGAGTCCACGCAACAATGCGGCTCCGTCGAATTGCTTCGCGATGGGCGCGACTGTATCATCGCGTTAACGTCGGCTTGATCACATTCCCGTTGGAGATGCCTGCGATGCCACGCGCCTGCGCGATCTGCGGCAAAACTGCGGCGTACGGATACAACGTGAGCCACTCGAAGGTGCACACGCACCGCCGTTTCGACGCGAACCTCCACCCGGCGATGATCAACGGGGTGAAGCTGCTCGTCTGCACGCGATGCCGGCGGACACAGACGAAGGATGCGCGCATGGCGAAGAAGCGAGAGCGGGCCCGCCGCTAGAACGACCTCGCCGCGCGGCGGTACGCTCCGATCCCCGTGATAACGCGATCTCTTTGGCAACACCAGGATTTCGTCAAGCTCTGGGCGGGTCAGACCGTGTCCGAGCTCGGTTCGGTCGTCACGAGGACCGCGGTGCCTCTCGTCGCGCTGCTGGTCCTCGGTGCCGGCCCGTGGGAGCTGGCGGTACTTGTGATCGTCACGAGCGCGGGCGTGCTGCTGGTCGGGCTTGTCGCTGGGGCCTGGGTCGACCGGCTGCGGCGGCGCCCGCTGCTCATCTGGGACGACGTCATTCGCGCCGCTCTTTTGCTGTCGGTCCCCGTCGCGTACGCCTTCGGCGCGCTTCGGATGGAGCAGCTCTACATCGTCATGTTCCTCGAGGCTTGCCTCGGCGCGCTCTTCGACGCCGCGTATCCCGCGTACGTCCCGACACTGATTGGCCGCGATCGCCTCGTCGAGGGAAATAGCAAGCTCGCGATGAGCTCGTCCCTCGCTGAGATCGGCGGCCCTGGGTTCGCCGGCGCGCTCGTGCAGTTCGTGAGCGCGCCGTTCGCGATCCTCGCCGACGCGGTCTCGTTCGTCGTGTCGGCGGTGACGATCTTGCTCATCCGCGCGCCCGAGCCACCACGACCGCCACGGGAGGCGACGATGGGGATCGCACACGAGATCGTCGAGGGACTGCGGATCGTCCGCCGTCACGCGATCGTCTTCCCGCTTGCCGCGCGCTCGGTGCCGGCCCATGTCTTCGGCGCGTTCTACGGCGTCCTCTATTCCATCTATCTGCTTCGCGAGCTTCATCTCGACCCGTTCCTGCTCGGGATCGTCATCTCGGCGGGCGGCGTAGGGTCGCTCGCAGGGTCGGTCCTCGCGTCACGTGTCATCAAGGCGCTGGGCATCGGTCGTGCGCTCGTCGGGACGGCTATCGCCGCATCGATCCTTGGTGTGCTCACACCGCTCGCGCAGGGTCCGGTGGCGCTCGCGACGCTCATGGTCTTCCTGCCGCAGCTCATCGGCGACGGCCTGCAGACGATCGAGGGCGTCGCCGAGCTGTCGCTCATCCAGGGAGTGATCCCCGACCGCGTCCTCGGTCGCGTGAATGCAACGCTCGACGTGGTCGCTCACGGTCTCGGCTACCCGCTCGGCGCTCTCGTCGCCGCCGTCGTCGCGGAGCAGATCGGCGTGCGAGGCGCGATCGCCGTCGGGTGGGCGGGCATGGCGTTGTCGATCGCCTGGGTGGTGTTCTCACCGGTCCCGCGACTGCGCGCGGCCTCAGACTTCGTCGGGACTGAGCTGGCGGGCGCCACCCCAACAGCCGCACCTTGACGCGTCAGGTGGTCGCGGCTGCCTTGCCCTCGCTCACTTTCAGCTGACCGCAGCCCGCAGCGATGTCCTGCCCTTTGCTGATGCGAAGCGTCGCCGCGATTCCCGCGTCCTGAAGCACCTTCGCGAACCGTTCCATCCGCTCGGCGCTGGGCCGGCGGAACCCGCCGGGCCCGGGGTTGTAGGGGATGAGGTTCAGGTGCGCGTCGGCCTTTCGTCCGTGCCGGCCGATCTTCTCCGCGAGCTCGCGCGCCGCGGCATCGGAATCATTCACGCCGGCCAGCATCACGTACTCGAACGTGACGCGGCGCTTCGTCCGTTTGACGTAGCGCGCCGAAGCGGCGAGGACTTCCTCCACGCCCCATTTGCGATTGATCGGCATGATCGCCGTGCGGGTGCGGTCGTCGGGAGCATGAAGGCTGACCGCGAGGTTGATCGGCAGTCCTTCCTGCGCGAGCTCGTCGATCTTCGGAACGACACCGCACGTCGAGATCGTCACGCGGCGCGGACTGATCCCAAAGCCGTTTGGATCGATCAGCGTTCGTGCGGCGGACAGCGAAGCGTCGTAGTTGTTGAGCGGCTCGCCCATACCCATGTAGACGACGTGTGACACCCGCTCGCCGCGGGGAGCGAGCTCGCGCTGCCAGTACCGCACCTGGTCGACGATCTCGCCGGCGGTCAGGTTGCGCACGAGTCCCATCTCGCCGGTTGCGCAGAACGCGCAGGCCATCGGGCACCCGGCTTGTGTCGAAACGCAAACGGCGTTGCGAGCTCCGTGGTGAGGCATGAGGACGCTCTCGATGTGATGGCCGTCCGCAAGACGCAGGAGCGCCTTTCGCGTCTCGCCATCGGCGCTCGCTTCCTCGCGCTCCAGCTCGACCGCGCTCCACCGGAACGACGCCGCGAGCTTCTCGCGAAGCGTCTTCGGAAGGTCGCTCAGCTCCTCGAACTCCGATGCGGCGCCGTGCATCGCGTGGCGGCGGATCTGCTTCGCGCGGTATGCGGGCTCGGCATGCGCGCGAAGCCATGCCACGAGAGCGTGGCTGTCGACGTCGCTGATCGATGGGATTCCCTTGGCCACGCCCTTCATGATGGGACGCGCTCGTCGCGGCGGAGATCGCGCAGGCCGCGTGCCCACTCGTCGCCGCGCATCGCTCGCCTGCCCGCGGGCCGCACCTCGTCGAGACGCAGCCAACCCGCGCCCGCGGCGAGATATGGCACGTCGTCGCGAACCTCGAAACGCCCTTGCTCCACGCCCTGACCGCCGGATGTCGATGCACGCAGCACACCGATCCGCTGCCCGCGAAAGACGAGATACGCGCCGGGATCCGGCGTGTATCCGCGCACCACTCGCGCGAGCTCGTCGGCCGGCCGGGCGAGGTCGAGCTCGCCCTTCGCGGGGTCGAGCTTCGGCGCGAGCGTCACTTTTCGCGCGTCCTGGGGACGGCGGACCAGCTCCCCTTTCAGGTAGCGAGGCAGCTCTCGCTCCAAAAGCTCGCCGCCCATCCTCGAGAGCCGCTCCTCGAGCTCGCCGCGGGTCTCGCGCTGTCCGATCCTGGTCTTGGCTTGCGCCAGGATCGGTCCAGCGTCGAGCTCGCTGGTGCCCTCCATCAAGGTGACGCCCGTCTCGTCATCGCCCGCCAGGATCGCGTGCGCAACGGGCGCGGCGCCCCGCCATCGCGGGAGCAACGAGGCATGAACGTTGAGCGCCCGGCCGGTGACCGCGTCGATGAGCGCTTTCGGGATGCGTTTTCCGTATGCGGCCCACACCATGAGCTCGGGGCGCAGCGAGAGCAGCGTCGTGAGGTCCTTGCCAGCGAGCCGTTCGGGCTGAAACAGCGTGAGACCAAGCGCGCGGGCCGCCTCCTTGATCGCGGGTTCGCGCACGATCCCCCGCGAACCCGGACGGTCGGGTTGCGTGGCGACGCCGACGACGTGGACGAGACCAAGCTTCGCGAGACGATCGAGCGCCTCGAGCGAGGGCACGGCGAACTGTGGCGTGCCGAGAAAGAGGACGCGCGTCGTTAGGCCGAAACCGGTTCCTCCTCTTCAGGCTCGACCTGGTGCAGATCCTCGCGCGACCGCAGGCGGTCGACGTAGAGCCTTCCGTCGAGGTGATCGGTCTCGTGGAGCATGTTCTGGGCCCCGAATTCCTCGCCCGCGAGCGTGAACCGCTTCCCGGCGATGTCCTTTGCGACGAGACGTGCGGCGACCGGCCGCTCGAGCATCCCATAGAGCCCGCGGACGGAGAGGCACCCTTCGCTCGTCTCCTCGACCTCGGCGCTTGTCCATTCGAGCTGCGGCTCGATCGCGACGACCCCTGCGTCGTCGACGTCCATGATCGCGATCCGAAGCGGGATCCCGATCTGAGGCGCGGCGATCCCAATGCCGCGCGCGATGACCATCGAGGCGAACATGCGCCCGACCAGGCCCTCGAGGTCAGCGCGCGAGAGCTTCGGCTTTTTGGCCGGCGCGTGCAGGACCGGATCCCCGATCTGCCGGATGTCCACGGCGTTCGCCGCGAGGAAAGCCGGCGCCGACCACTTCGCACGGCGCCCCGGATCGATGCGCCACGGCGTGCCTTTGGTCACGCGCAGGCGCGGCGGAGGTGGCGGCTTTGGGCTGGGGGTCTGAGACGCCGCGGCCTCGGGGGGACTTGAGGGGGGCGCAGCCCCTTTCAACGGGGTCATCCGAGCAGTGTCACCGGGTCAACGTCCACCGTCCACTCGTCGCTGATCCGCACGCGATCGAGGAGCCGATCGGGATGCACGCCGCGAAGAATGATCTGCGCGCGATGGTTGCCGGCCCGTTTCGCGGCGAACGCCGGAGCTGGTCCAAGCACCTCCGCGTCGGCGGCCGCCGCCTCGCGCAGCCAGCCCGCGAGCTCGTCGGAACGCCGCACGACCGTCTCGAGCCGCCTCGCTTGCGTCGCGAGCACGACGAGACGTCCGAACGGCGGGTAGCCGAACCGCTCGCGGGCTGCGAGCTCGGACTCGGCGAAGGCGGCGTAGTCGTGCGCGGCGGCGGCCCGAATGGCGTAGTGATCTGGCAGGTAGGTCTGCAGGATCCCTCGACCGCCCGCCGGGCCGCGACCGGACCGCCCCAGGACCTGGGTGAGCAGGTCGAAGGTCCGCTCCGCAGCGGTGAAGTCGGGGAGGTTGAGGATCGTGTCGGCGTTCACGACGCCGACGAGGGTGACGCCGGGAAGGTCGAGGCCTTTGGCGAGCATCTGCGTCCCGACCATGACCTGCGCTTCGCCCGAGCGCATCTTTTGGTATGCCACCGCGTGCGCGCCTTTTGCGCGAACGGCATCGCGGTCGAGGCGGATCACTCGCGCGGTCGGGACCGTCGCGCGCACCTCTTCTTCGACACGCTGCGTCCCCACGCCGAGCTGGCGGATCCGCGGGCTGCCGCATGCCGGACAGCGCTCGGGCCCGCGAGCCTGGCGGCGGCCGCACCGATGGCACACCAGCGTGCCGTCTGCGTGGAACGTGTACGGAATGTCGCAGGCCGGACACTTGACGACGTACCCGCAGTCGCGGCAGAGCACGATGGTCGCGAAGCCGCGGCGGTTCAGGAAAAGGATCGCCTGCTCGCCTCGGCGGACCGTTTCGACAAGGGCCGTTCGCAATGCGGTCGAGAGCGTGCTGCGGTTACCGCTTCTGAGCTCGAGACGCAGGTCGACGGTCGTCGTCGGCGGGAGATGAAGGTCGCTCACTCGCGTGGGCAGATCGAGAATCGCGAGCGAGGCGGAGCGCGCGGCGTGGTAGGTCACCACTCGCGGCGTGGCGCTGCCGAGGACGACCGCGGCGCCGGAGATCCGACCGAGCTCGAGCGCCACATCGACCGCGTGATAGCGCGGATCGCTCTCCTGTTTATAGGAGGGCTCCTGTTCCTCGTCGACGATCACCAAGCCGACGCGTTCGAGCGGCGCGAAAAGAGCCGAACGCGAACCGATCACGATGTCGGCGGCGCCATCGAGGACACGCCGCCATTCGTCGAAACGCTCACCTGCTGAGAGCGCGCTGTGGAGCAGGGCCACCCGCTCGCCGAACCTCGCGACAAACCGGGCTACCACCTGCGGCGTGAGCACGATCTCAGGCACGAGCACGACCACGCCGGTGCCGCGCGCGAGCGCTTCGGCGGCGACGCGCATGTACACCTCGGTCTTCCCGCTCGCGGTCACGCCATGCAGCAGGAAGCCGCGCCCGGTGCCGAGCGCAGCGATGATCGCTGCGATCGCTTCGGCCTGCGCTCCTGTCGCGGGGACATCGCGCATGCGGTCGTCCTCGGTGAGCGCGAACTCGGCGGGAATGCGGCGCACCGCGCGTCGACCCTCGACGGCCAGCCCCCGGCGCGCGAGTGCGCGGGCGGCGTCGAGCGTCCCGCCGACCTCCGCGAGCTCCCGAGCCGCGCTCGCCCCGCCGGCGAGCGCGCGCAGCGTGATCAGCTGGCGAGCGCCGAAACGCGTGCCCCCGTCGAGCGCGGCTCGTCCCGCGGGAGCGATCGTGAAGACCGGCTCGGAGCGCTCCCCGCGCGCCGCGCCGAGCTTGCTGCCGCGCGCGCGAGACGCGAGCGCGGGCGGAAGCATGGCGCGGACCGCGTCGGCGAGGCCGCAGCGATAGCGCTCAGCGATCCATGCCGCGAGCGCAAGCTGATGAGCGCGCAGCAGCGGGAGCGGATGCACCAGCGAATCTACCGGCCGAAGCTCGCGGGCCGGCACACCGTCGAGCGAGATCACGACGCCGGCCACCGCACGTTGTCCGAGGCCGACGCGAACGAGGTGGCCTGGCAGAAGGTCGAGCTCGTCAGGCACGAGATAGCTGAATGTCCGCGCCGGCCCGCGCAGGCCCGCGAAGACGGCGACCTCGGCGGTCCGGGCGGTCACAGGTCGTAGTGCCGAGGCTTTTTCATCTCCTTCTTGATGATCTCGGTCATCTCCTTCACGGTCCTGTCGATCTTGCCGTCTTCGTTCACCACCACGTAGTCATATTCCGGTGCCGCGGCCATCTCGATCTCGGCGTTGCGCATGCGGAGATCGCGCTGCTCCGCCGTCTCGGTCCCCCGCTCGAGCAGGCGCTTGCGCAGAGAATCGAGCGACGGCGGCATGATGAAGATGGTCAGGGCCTCCGGCAGCATCACCTTGATCTTCCGCATTCCTTGCGGCTCGGGCTTGACGATCACGATCTTGTGGTCGCGGAGCGTGTCCGCGAGCGCGTCGCGGCGGACGCCTTTGAAGTCCCCGTGGACCATGGACCATTCGAGGAAGTTGCCCGCCTCGATCTCCGCGCGGAACTTCTCAGGCTCGTAAAAGTAGTAATGCTCGCCATGCTTTTCGTTCGCGCGGGGCTTCCGGCTCGTCGCGGTCACGTAGACCACCGCGTCGTCAAGCACCTTGACCAGCCGCTCGATGACCGTGTCCTTACCCCCGCCCGAAGGCGCCGAAACGATCACAAGAAGCCCCTTCCCGTCGAGCGCCGTCAGCGGACCTCTTCCCAGACTGATGTCGCAACGGCGGGCGTGCCAAGGCTCGCGAGGTACGCCACAAGGTCCGGCGCGAGCGGTGCGGTGAACGTGCGCTCGCCGGCGTGCGGCAAGCGAACCGTGAGGCGCCAGGCGTGCAGGAACTGGCGCTCGAGGCCGCTCCGATCGCCGCGCTTGCCGTACACCGGGTCGCCAACGATAGGGATTCGCGCGAAGGCAAGGTGCGCCCGGATCTGGTGCGTCCTTCCGGTGATCGGCGTGACGTGTAGGAGCGCCTGCCGCTCGGCCCCGCTTCGCCAGGCCGCGATTCGCACGAACTGGGTGACCGAGTCGCGGCCCCCCGCTCGGATCACCATGCGCCGCCGGTCGTCGGCGTCTCGCTGCAGGGGCGCCTCTACGACAGCGGGTCGCTCGCCCGGGTCCCCCCAGACGAGCGCGAGGTACTCCTTCCGGAACTGCCTGCTTTGGAGCTGTCGTGAGAGCGCGAGCTGCGCGACGTCCGTTTTTGCGACGACGAGAACGCCGCTCGTGTCCTTGTCGAGGCGGTGCACGATCCCCGGGCGTGCCGCGGCGCGACCGGTCTCGGCGCTGATCCGGCCGACGACCGCGTTCACCAGCGTCCCGCTCGCGTGCCCGTACGCCGGATGCACGACGAGACCGGCGGGCTTGTTCAACACGATCGCGTCGTCGTCTTCGTAGAGCACGTCGATCGGTATGTCCTCGGCGCCGAGCGACAGCGCCGGCGCTGCGTCAGGGACGTCGACGACCAGCTCCTGCCCCGATCGCACTTTGTACGACGGCTCCACGGCGGCGCCGTCGACGCGGACGTGACCTTCACGGGCCAGCCGAGCGATCGCGCTTCGGGAAAGAAGACTGTGCGCCGCAAGAAACCGGTCCACCCGCTGCCCGCCGTCTTCGACGCGCAGCGCGATCCGCTCGGCCATCTAGTGCGCGGGCTTTGGCGCGGCGCGGTGCTCTTCGTACCAGAGCGCGAGCGTGACGAGGATGATCCCGACGACGATCGACGAGTCGGCGACGTTGAAGGCCCAGAAGCGAACGTCCCCGACGCCGACGTCGACGAAGTCCACGACGTATCCCTGAGTCACGCGGTCGAGGAGGTTTCCCGCGGCGCCACCCAGCTGCATACCGAGCGTCGCCGAGACTACGGCGGAGCTGCTGGCGATCTGGCGGTAGTAGTAGACGATCGCCAGGACCGCGATGATCGAAAGCACCGAAAGGAGCGTGGTCCGCTCCGGCAGGAGGCCGAAAGCCGCGCCGGTGTTCTGGGCATGGACGATGCGGACGTACTCCCCCGCGACCGGACGCGCCGTTCCGAGTGGGATGTTGTCCGTGACCCACGCCTTCGTCACACGGTCGAGAGTGAATACGGCGATCGCGACGCCGACTACAAGGAGGAGGCGGCCGGGACGCACGTGCTCATCCTAGAAAACGCCGCGGTGACGGAAGGATGGCGACGCGGAAGTCGGGCGGCGCGGGTGGCACGGGGGAGCGGGGTGCGTACGAGCCGTAAGACCGGCCGCGTCGCCACGGAGCGCGATCCAAAGAGCGACGAAGCGGACGGTAGGCTCGGGCGCACCCCGCGACCCCGGGACAGGACCCGCGCTGCACGACGCTGTGGACCGCACTGCGCGTCGGGCTACCCGCTATGCCGTGACCATGCCGCCGTCGACGACGAGGACTTGTCCGGTGATGTAGCTCGCATCGTCCGAGACCAGGAAGGCGATGGCGTTGGCGACGTCTTCGACGGTGCCGAACCGCCCGAGCGGTATCTGCGGAAGGATCGTCCCCTCCATCTGTTTGATGATGTCCTTCGTCAGGTCGGTGGGGACGAAGCCGGGAGCGACCGCGTTGCACGTGATGTTTCGGCTCGCCATCTCTCGGGCGATGGTCTTGGTGAAGCCGATGAGGCCCGCCTTCGCGGCGGCATAGTTCGCCTGTCCCGCGTTGCCCATGACCCCCGCGATCGACGACACGTTCACGATCCGGCCCGACCGCTGCTTCATCATCGATCGCATCGCGGCCTTCGTCGCGAGAAACGCGCCCCGCAGGTTGAGGTCGAGCACCGCATCCCATTCCTCGAGGCTCATCCGCACGAGCAGGTTGTCCCGCGTGATCCCGGCGTTGTTGACGAGGATGTCGAGCCGTCCGCCGCCGAAGGCGAGCGCCCGCTTCACGATGTCCTCTGCTGTGCCGTCGGCGGCGATGTCCCCCTGCACGAGGGTCGCTCGGCCGCCGCCGCCCTCGACAAGACGCTTCGCCTCCTCAGCGGCGGCCGCGTTCCCCTTGAAGTTGATCGCGACCGCGGCGCCTTCTCGCGCAAGGCGCACCGCCGTCGCGCGCCCGATGCCTCGACCGCCGCCGGTGATGAGGGCGATGCGGCCCTCGAGCTTCATTGGGCGCCGAAAGTAGCAGGGCTACCTTCGCGACGGCTCGGTCGGTGAGATCCTCGACATCTGTCGGATCAGTAGCTCGCCGATCCGGCGCGCGGCCTCATTCTTCGAGTACGACGGATCGAACTCGCCGCCTTCTTCATCGGCGAGCTCCTTCAAGTAGGCCGCCTGGGCGGGGCTCATCGGTTCCTCGCCGGCAACGCGCGACTCATCTCGCGGCCTCGCCGGTGTCGAGCGGCCGCGCGAGACCCGACGTCCGGGCCGGCCATTCGCGGGCCGCGAGCGCAGCTCGTCGATGCGGCGCGAGGCCGCGCCCTTGCTCAGGTTCGCATCGAATTCCTCGCCCGCATCTTCGGAAAGCCTCCGGAGGTACGCGGCCTGGGCCTCGGTCATCGGCTCGTCGCCGCTCTTCCATTCTTCCGGCGGTCTTGGCGAGCTTGCGTCGCGGCGAGGCATATCTGGCGGCCGTGCAGCCGCGATGCCAAATGGACCGGACTTAGGGGGCGGTCAGGATCAGGGAGGCGTTATGACCGCCGAAGCCCATCGAGTTCGACAGAGCGGTCTTGATCGACCTGGCGCGCGCCTGGTTCGGGACATAGTCGAGGTCCAGCGCCGGATCAGGCGTCTCGTAGTTGATCGTGGGCGGGATGCATCCGTCGCGCATCGCGAGCAGGCACGCCATGGCCTCGAGCGCGCCAGCTGCACCCAGGAGGTGGCCGGTCATCGACTTCGTCGACGACACCATGAGCTTGTACGCGTGACCACCGAAGACACGCTTTATCGCGGCCGTCTCCTCGCGGTCGTTGGGCTGGGTGGAGGTGCCGTGCGCGTTGATGTAGTCGATGTCGGTCGGCGCGAGGCCAGCCTGGTCGAGTGCCATCTTCATCGCGCGCGCGTTGCCCTCGCCTTCGGGTGATGGCGCGGTGATGTGGTAGGCGTCGGCCGTCGCACCGTAGCCGACGAGCTCGCCGTAGATCCGCGCCCCGCGCGCGACCGCGCGGTCGCGTTCTTCGAGGACGAGGACGGCCGAACCTTCCGCCAGAACGAAGCCGTCGCGATCCTTGTCGAACGGTCGCGAGGCGCGCTGCGGCGAGTCGTTGCGGCGGCTCATCGCGTGCATGGTCGCGAACGCACCGATAGGGAGCGGCAGGACCGCGGCCTCCGCGCCGCCGGCGACCATCACGTCCGCCTGACCCCGCCGGATGATCTCGCCGCACTCGCCGATCGCGTGCGCGCTCGAGGCGCAGGCCGAAACGTGCGTCAGGCTCGGCCCTCGAAGATCAAATTGCATCGAGATCTGCGCGGACCCTGCGTTGGCCATGAGCATCGGCACCAGGAACGGCGAAAGCCGGGACGGCCCGCGCTCCTTCATGAGAAGCACCTGGTCGATCAGCGTCTCGATTCCGCCGACACCGGTTGCGATCGCGACGCCGATCCGGTCGCGATCCGGACCGCCTACCGCCAGGTGCGCGTCCTCGAGCGCCTGCGCGGCGGCAGCGACCGCGTACTGCGCGAAGCGATCGGTCCGGCGCACCTCTTTCCTGTCCATGTACTTCGAAGCGTCGAATCCCTTGACCTCGCCGGCAATCTGCGTCTCGTACGGGGCTGGGTCGAACCGCGTGATCCGGGTGATCCCGCTGCGGCCATGAATCAACGAGTCCCACGTGCTCGGGACGTCAAGGCCGATCGGGGTCACCGCGCCGAGGCCGGTGACAACGACGCGCCTGGTCACGCCCCGACGGTAGCGCTGCGCTCGCGAAGGCTCGCGAGGGCTCCAGCGATCGAGAGAGGATCAGATACGTTGACCAGCTTCGCGTCCGCGATCCGTTTGACGAGCCCGTTCACCACCTGACCCGCTCCGATCTCGACGAAGGTCGAGACACCACGCTCTGCCATGAAGCGCACCGACCGAAGCCACTCGACGCGCTGTGAGAGATGGTGAACGAGCGCCTCGGGAATCGCCGACGCCGACGCGTGCGGGAGCGCGCTGACGTTCGCGACGATCGGGACGACTGGTTCACGGAAGTGCAGCGTCCGCATGAACGACGCAAGCTCGGGCCCGATGCGACCCATACCCGGAAAGTGGAACGGCGCGGAGATGCGAAGCGGGATCACCTTGCGCGCGCCACGCTGCGACAGCGCCTCGCTGACGCGCGCCACACTCTCGCTGTCGCCGGCGATCGTGACCTGCGCCGGGCCGTTGTCGTTCGCGACCACGGCGTGTCCGAAGGGCAAGGTGTCCTTGATGACGCGATCGACCTCGTCGGCGGTAAGCCCGACGATCGCGGCCATCGCGCCCTTGGCCCCGCGCGATGCGGCGAGGCGCCCGCGCTCGGCGACGAGTCGCAGGGCTTCTTGGAACGTGAGCACGCCGGCCGCAACGAGCGCGGTGAACTCACCGAGCGAGTGACCCGCGACGAATCGTGGCCGAAGGGCGAGCGGAAGGGCCGCAACGCCACGAGGATCCGAGCCGCCCGTCGCGCGGTGGCCGAGCTTTTCGTTCACGGCTTCGACGAGCGCCTCGAGGATCGCCACGCTCGTTGCGAGCACGGCCGGCTGTGCCACCGCCGTGTCGTCGAGCTCCGTCGAGGGGCCCTCGAAGCAGACCTTTGAGAGGTCATACCCGAGCGTTCGATCGGCCTCATCGAATACCTCGCGGGCGCGTGCGGACGTCTCGTAGACCGCGCGGCCCATGCCGACGATCTGCGAGCCTTGCCCGGGGAACACGAACGCGAGATCGCCCACGAGACGATGAACGATAGCGCCCAGGCGCACGTCAGTCGAGGGTGGTCGCAAATCGTCGCTACACTCTGTGTGCAGTGAATTCTCGACGCTACGTGCAGCGCGAACGTGCGCGCGCGACAGCGCGGACCGAGGCCGCAATAGAGACCGCAGCGCTTCGCGAGGTCGCACGACGCGGCTACGCGGCACTGCGCATCAGCGAAGTCGCGCGGCGTGCGCACGTCGCCCCGCGCACGGTCTACCTCCATGCGACGACGAAGGAGCGCCTCGTCGAAGCGGCGCTGCGGCGTCGCGCGGATGCACTCATCGGGCGGATCGAGCGATGGCGGCCGCGGTCCGAGAGCGGTGATGCGGTGCTCGGCGAGCTCATCGCCATGCACGAGCGCGAATACCGTGCGGAGACGGTGCTGCTCGAGACCCTCGTGGACGGAGCGCTCCCGCGGGCGGTCGCCGGGCTGTTGAAGGAGCTCGACGCGGTACGCCTCGCGATCATCGCGCGGACGCTCAACGAGCTCGGCCGGCAGGGGGTGCTACGGCTGCGGGTCGCCGACGCGATCGCACTCGCCCATGCGCTCCTTTCTTATCCGACCTGGCGGACCGCGGTCACGGGCCCCGGCCGCCGGCGCGCGCCAAGGCTGATCTACGGGGCGCTCCGAAGCGCGCTCCTCTAGGAACGCGCGCGTAGGCTTTTGGACATGAACCACGCCGCCTCTCTGACCACAGGGCGCGCCCAGTCACCCGCTGCGTTCCTCAGCTGGGCCTTCGTCGGGATATACACCCTGCTCGCGGGGGTGACGATCGCCCTGGAGAAGGCGCAGGTCGGCGGCTCGAGCCTCATCGATCTATGGGTACTGGTGGCCGCGCTGGCGTACGCGGTGGTCGGCGCGCTCATCGTGAGCAGGCATCCGCGCCACGTCATCGGGTGGATGTTCTCCGTCGTGGCGCTGAGCTTCGGCGTCGCCTTCTTCTCGAGCGTGTACGCCGTCCAGGCGCTGGTCGTCGTGCCGGGAACGCTGCCGTTCGGCCAAGCCGCCGCGTGGTTCGGTCTTTGGACCGAGATCCCCGCGTTCGCGGTGGTCGGCCTCTTCCTCCCGCTCCTCTTCCCAGACGGTCATCTGCCGTCGCGCCGCTGGCGACCAGCAGCGTTTGGCTCGGCCGCGGTCGTCGCGTTCTCCACGCTGTCGACCATGCTCGCCCCGGCGACCTACGCGTCGATGGGCTATCCGTCGATACGAAACCCGTTCGGGCTCGATCTGTTCAAGGACATCTTCCAGGTGCTCGACGCGGTGCTCGAGCCTCTCCTCTATCTCATCGTCTTCGTCAGCGGCGCGGCGCTCCTCGCTCGCCTGCGCGGGTCCGATCTCGTGAGACGTCAGCAGGTCAAGTGGTTCGCGTATGCCGCCGCACTGGTGCTGGCCTCATTCGTCGTCAACGCCCTCGCGAAGGTCGTCCCGCTCCTCGCACCGGTGAGCGATCCGATCGCGGCGATCGCTCTGGCGGCCCTCCCGGCGGCGGTCGGCGTCGCGATCCTTCGGCACGGCCTCTACGAGATCGATCTGATCATCAACAAGACGGTCGTTTACGTGCTCCTCACCGCCGTGCTCGGGGGCATCTACACGGCTGCCCTCGCGTTCTTCCAGCGGCTCTTCGTCGCGACGACCGGGCAGGGCTCCGATCTCGCGATCGTCGCGACGCTCTTCGTCCTCGCGACCGTGTTCACGCCGGTCAAGAACACGCTGCAGGAACGAGTCGATCGACGGATCAAACCGCCGTCGAGGCACGGCGCGCATCGGGTCGGGATAGACGAGCTGGTGATGCTGGCGGAGCTCCACCGCAGCGGCGTCCTTACGGACGACGAGTTCGCGGCGAAGAAAAAGCAGATCCTCGGGATCTGAATCGATCCAGAGGACCGCAATGGGTCGGGTTCAGAACTCCGTCCGAATCGATAGACCGGTCTCAGAGGTGTTCGCATACGTCGTGGACCCAAGCAACACGCCGCGGTGGAATTCCACCGTCCTGGCGTCGACCTCATCCGACGCATCCGTCCGTGTGGGAACGACGATCCGCTCACGAGTCCGATTCCTCTTTCGCGAGCGCGAGATCGAGGCCAAAGTGATCGCGCTGGAGCCGCACTCGCGCCTCGTCACCGAGAGCTTGCAGCCCTATCGCTACACCCTGACCTGGACGTTCGCACCCGAAGACGGCGGCACGCGGGTCACGCGCACCGGGCGGCCGATCGCTGGACTAGGCTTTTTCGATCTCGAGCTCTCCCGGGACGCCGTTGAGCTGCCCTGACCAGCGATGGCCGCGGCCGGTCAAGCCTTCGCTCACGCTGGTCGCCAGCGCCTCCTCGGCGATGAAGTCGCGGTGTCGCCCGACTGCGGCGGAGAGCCCACCCCCGTAGCGGAGCGCGATGCGATCGGAGATCTCGAGTCCGGCTTCCTTGCGCATGTTGTTCAAATGGTGGGCAAGCTCGCGCGCGAGACCTTCGAGCTCGAGATCGGGGGTCGCCTTCGTCTCCAGCGCGACCGTGGCTCCGGCGTCACGCGCGACGGCGTGCCCGGCGACGCCTTCGTGCGATACGAGCACTTCGGTGTCCGCGAGCACGAACCCCTCGACAGCGATCGTTCCGTCGCGCCGCTCGTAGCGTCCCTCGGCGAGCGCCTGGCGGACGCGTGGAAGATCCTTGCCCAGCTTGGGGCCGAGCACCTTCAGGTCCGGCTTCACGGTCTCCCGAACGAGGCCCTCGGCGTGGTCTCGCACCTCGAGCGCCTTCACGTTTAGCTCGTCCGTGATGATGTCGGCGAGGTCGCCGGTGCTCGCCACGAGTCCGCGGTCGCGGTCGGCGGCGTCGAACACGACGATGAGCTTGGGCAGCGGTAGGCGCGTCTTCACGCCGGCGCTCGAGCGTGCGGCGCGGCCGAGCTCGACCACCCGGCGCGCGGCCCGCATGCGTCTTTCGAGCTCATCGTCCAAGCGCTCCGGCGTTTCGTCCGGATATGCGGTGTGATGGACCGAGGCCTCAGCCCCCGGAGCGCGCGCCTCGCGCGCGAGTCCCTGGTACATGTCCTCGGCGAGGAACGGCATCACCGGCGCGAACAGCCGCACGAGCGTCGTGAGCGCCTCGTAAAGCGTCTGATAAGCGGCAAGCGAGTCACGCTGCGAGCGGGTCTTCCAGAAGCGCGGGCGGTTGCGTCTGAGGTACCACGTCGAGAGGTCGTCCCAGAACGCCTCCATCTTCGCGAGCGCGCTTCGCACGTCATATGCCTCGAACGCGGCACGAGAATCGGCAACGAGATGCGCGAGGGTCGACAGCAGCCAGCGATCCATGAGCTGGCGCTCGCGCACCGGCACCGCAGCCACCGACGGATCGAAGCCGTCGTAGTTCGCATAGGTGACGAAGAACGAATACGTATTCCAAAGGACCAGCAGCCGTCGTTTCAGCTCCTCAAACGGGGTCCACGCGAAGTAGATCGTCTCCTCGAGGTTCTCGCGGGCGACGACCCAGCGGATCGCATCCGCCCCGACGAGCTCGCACGCCTCGACGAGGTCGACCATGTTGCCGCCCGACTTGTGGAACTCTTCGCCGGGTCCGGCGAGCATCGGCTGGAACGTTTGGCACGTGTCGTACGAAGCGCGTCCGGTCAGCACCACGCTCATGAACAGCTGCGAGTAGAACCAGAGACGGACCTGCTCGACCATCTCGACGATGTACTCCGCGGGGAACCACTCGCTCCAGTACCGTTTGTCGTGCAGCCAGTCGAGAGTCGAGAACGGCACGATCCCCGCATCGAGCCAACAGTCGCCGACCTCTTTGACCCGCTTGCTGTCGGCGTCGCACGTCGGGCAGCGCACCACGACCTCGTCGATCCAGGGACGGTGCAGCTCGCGCAGCTTGTCGAGGCCGCTCTTCGCCCGCTCTCGTAGCTCCTCCTCGGAGCCGAGGACGAAGAAGTGGCCCTTCGCGCACGTATAGAAAGGAAGAGGAAGCCCCCAGTAGCGCTTCCGGCTGATGTTCCAGTCACCCATGTTCTGGAGCCAGTTCTCCATGCGCCGCCCAGAGGCGGACGGGATCCAGCGCACCTTCGCCGCGGCGTCGATGAGCTTCGGCCGGAGCTCGTCCATGGAGATGAACCATTCATCGTCCACGCGGAAGACGATCTCCTCGCGGCAGCGCCAGCACTCCGGGTACCGGTGGGTGTAGTCGGCGGCGCGGAAGAGCAGCCCTCGCTTTTGGAGATCGTCGGCGATCTCCCGCGCGACGTCGCGCGCTTCCTTCCCTTCGAGCCAGCCGTAGCCCTTGACGAAGCGTGCCATCTCGTCGATCGGGACGAGGACCGGCAGCTTCTCCGTCTTGGACAGCGCGAAGTCCTCCGCGCCGCAGCCGGGCGCGATGTGGACAAGACCGGTTCCTTCCGCGGCGCTGACGTCGTCCCACTCGATGACCCGATGCCCGATGACGCCCTCGCTCGACGCAGGTAGCTCGTCGAACGGGCCGCGGTAGCGCAGGCCGAGGAGGTCGCGGGCCTTTACTGGATCTTGGTGCCTTGTCGCAGGCCCAAGGACGCGCTCAGCGGCGTCCTTCGCCATGATGAGCGACTCGTCGCCCACCTGAACGCGGACGTACTCGATCTCGGGGTTTATCGCGAGCGCGACGTTGGCCGGCAGAGTCCAGGGTGTCGTGGTCCACACGAGGAAGGATTCCTTTGTCTGGGGCTCGGCCGGGGCCGGCGAAGCCGGGCCCGGCCGCACGACGGGAAACCGTACGTAGACGGACAAGTGCGTCATCTCCCGGTAGCTATCGATCATCTCGTGCTGGGAGAGCGCGGTGCCACAGCGGGCGCACCACGGCATCGAGCGGTGTCCTTTGTAGAGCCAGCCCTTCTCGTGGCACAGCTTGAGGACGTGCCAGATGTGCGAGATGTTGAGGTCGCTGTACGTGTAGTAGGAGTTCGGCCAGTCCATCCACTGGCCCATGCGGATGGACCCTTTGGTGATCGCATTCGCGGATCGGTCGACGCGCGCGCGGCACGCATCCGAGAACTTGCCGATGCCGTAGGTCTCGATATCGCGTTTGCTGTTGAGGTTCAGCTCGCGCTCGACCTGGACCTCGACCCACAGGCCCTGGCAGTCGAACCCATTCTGGTACCGCTGGTCGTATCCGAGCATCGCACGGTAGCGCTGATAGAGATCCTTGTAGGTGCGGGCCCATGCGCTATGCACGCCCATCCCCTCGACGTTGGCGGTGATCGGGCCGTCGATGAACGAGAAGCGCTTTTTCCCGGCATTCTTCTTGCGCAGCGCATCGAAGCTTCGCTCGCGCTCCCAGAGGTCGAGCACCCGATGGTCGAGCTCGGCCAGGTCGAGCTTCGCCCCGACCGCCCGGAATCGCGTCTTCTCGCTGGCCTTCGCCACTCGTCGTCCTCCAACAAACAGAAACGCCGTCCCGATCGCTCGGGACGGCGCAAGCCGCGGTACCACCCGAGTTGACGCAGCGTGCGTCCACTCATCGCGACGTCGTGTTCAACGTCCGCGGTTGCTAACGGAGTGCCGCTCCGGCCGGGTCTAATCGCCGCAGCAGCGGCTTTCTTCCGGCGGCTCGGGGTTGATCGCCCCTCAAACGCCTTGCAGCGACGAGTCTACCGTTTGAACGAGCAAAGAAAAGACCTCCTCCAGGCGCTTGGTGCGCAGCGCTTGCCACTCGCCGGAGCGGTAGAGACGCTCGCCGAGCGCGACCGCGTCGGGGCGCACCACCGCTGAGAGGGCGACCAGCTCGGCGACTCGCGGACCGGCCGCGCGCAGATGGAACTCCGTTGCGATCGCGATCAGGAACCCCTCGAGCTGCGAATCGTTGGGCCCGTGGACCGAGACCTCCTTGCTGCGGACGTAAGGCGTCGCGCGCAACATCGCGACGCTGCCGGCGAACGGCTCGCGTGACGCGTAGCGGAGCGCGCGGATGTTCGCCATCAGGATCGCCCCGACGCAGAGCGGACACGGCTCGGCGGTCGTGAAGAGCGTGAGCGCGCGCGGATCGAACGACTCTGCGGAGAGCGCGAGGATCGCATTTACCTCGGCGTGCGCGAGGCGGGTTCGACCGATCTGGCCGGGCGCGGGTTCGTCCCAGATACGGTTACGGCCCTGCGCGACGACAACGCCATGGATGTCGGCTATCGCCGCGCCGACCGGGACGGTCCCAGCCGCATACGCCGCCCAGGCCTGCTCGAGCGCCACCCGCCAGGGCGAACCCGGTTTTGGGACGTTGACATACATCGGCGCCATGTATATATGTGCATTCGATATATGCCAAGGGTGGAGTCGGTATCAGCGTCGGCCTTCGGCGACGCGCTCGAGAAGGCCTTACGCAGCGAGTCCGGCGCATCGCTGCTCCTCGTCGACCTCGACAACCTCGTCCTCTTGAACGAGAAGGCCGGGAGGGACAGCGGCGACAAGGCCATTGCCGCGGCCGCGCGGACCCTCGCGAATCGGGCGAAGGCCGAGCGCTGGACGTTCGGACGCGTTGGCGGCGACGAGTTCGCGCTCATGGCACCCGGGCTCTCGCTCGAGGCCGCGTTCCTTCGCGCCGAACGGGTCCGTGCCGAGGTCGTCGCCGCCCTGCACAAGGCGGTCTCCGGCAAATACGGCACGACGGCGACGATCGGCGTCGCGAACGCGCCCCGCGATGCGAAGACGGCGGAGCAGCTCATGCGCAAGGCCGATCTCGCTCTCTACGCGGCGAAGGAGCAAGGGGGCAACACCGTTGGCCTACCGCCGGCCGAGGACATGGTGCTGCGCTCCTCTTATTACTCCCGCGCACAGCTCGGCCGCCTCCGCTCGCTCGGCGACCGCCTCAAGAAGAAGGAGGCGGTCCTCCTCCGCGAGGCGCTCGACGATCTTCTGCGAAAGTACGAGCGCACGTAGGCCATGGAGCTGACGCCCGCGCACCGTGCTGAGGTGGTCCGGCTCGCGAACACCTTCGGCGAACCGCGGCGCGCCGACGCGTTCATTACGAACGACTTCTTCGATCCGATCCACCGGCCCGACCGGTTCGGAGAGGTGTGCATGGTCGTGCGGCGTCCAAACGGAAAGCTCCTCCTCGCCATCAAGACCTTTTACCCGCGCGGTGCCTACCGGCTGCCGACCGGCGGGATCGCGCACGATGAGCCGATCCTCGACGCGCTCCGGCGGGAGACCGAGGAGGAGACCGGCCTCGGGACGAAGGTCCGCTCCTTTCTCGCGCAGATCGCGTATCGCCCACGCTCGTCTCCCGACGGCCCTCCGATCTTCCACACGTTCGCTTTTCTCCTCGACGAGGTCGGCGGGACCCTGGCGGCCCGCGACGAAGAGGAGCAGATCGAGGACTACCTCGAAGTTCCGCCCTCCGAGCTGCGCGCCGTCGCCGATCGCCTCGAGCGATTGACGAGCGCATCTTCCGATCGCATCGGCGGCGATTGGGCGGACTGGGGCAAGTTTCGAGCGGTCGTGCACCGAGTGGTCGCGGACGCGCTGGGAACATGAGCGGCCGCCGACGGGTGGCACGGGGGAGTGGGGTGCGTACGAGCCGTTGACCGGCCGCGTCAGCGAGCAACGCTCGTCCTGCGCGCGAAGCGGACCGGTAGGCGAGGGCGCACCTCCGACCCCGGGACAGGACCCGTCGGCGGCCGACGCTTAAAGCAGCTAGAAGCGCTCGAATCGGAACAGGCGGACCGCGAGGAGAAAACCTAGACCGATCCAGACGATCAGCCCCGCGATCTGTGTTCGGACGTCCCACAAGCTCGCACCCTGGACGGAGATCTCGCGCAGCGCGTCGTTGAGGAAGGTCAGCGGAAGGAGGTTGGTGATCGGGCGGATCACCTCGGGGGCGGCGTTCTTCGAAAAGAACACGCCGGAGAAGAAGAACTGCGGCAGGGTGATCAGCTGAGCGATCGCCGGGACCTGGTTCTCCGTCTGCGCCCAGCCGGCGAGCGCGAAACCGATCGTGAGGAACAACAGCGTCCCGAGAAGGGCGACGACCACGAGCGGACCGAGGCCGCCGACGATCGTGACGTTGAAGAGCACGAGGGCGACTATGAGGAGGACGGCGACCTGCCCCGTGGCGATGAACAGGCGCGTGATCACGTGGGCTGTCAGCAGGTTCGCGATGCGGACCGGGGTCGCCATGATCCGTCGAAGGACCCCGCGCTGCTTGTCGGCGACGAGCGCGAAGGCGACCGAGAAGACCGCGAGCTGCATGATGTTGACCCCGAGGATTCCCGGCACGAGGAAGTCCACGTAGCGCAGCCGGACACCCTGGACCGATTCATCCTTCACGCCCACCACTGGCGCGGTTTGCGTGACCGCGAACGAGATGCGATCGATGACCGACGCGATGATCTGCCTGCCCACCGCGACCTGCTGCGGGCGGGCATCGTCGCCGTACACGGTGACCTGCGGCACGGTCTGGCCGGGACGCGCCGGGGCGATCGCGAAGTCAGCGGGGATCACGACGAGCATGTCGAGCTCCGTACGCCGCAGCTTCGTCAGCGCGGCGTCCGTTGATGATTCGGTGACGTCGAGCGTGTCGATTCCTTTAAGGATGGTCGTCAGCTGATCGCTCGCCGAGTTCTTGGCCTGGTCGTCGATCGCGAGCGATACCCGTCCGAACTCACCAAGGTTCAGGTACCCGAAGATCACCATGAGCATGAGCGGCACGATCAGGCTGAAGAACAAGGCGATCCGGTCGCGAAGATAGGCGCGCAGGAGCGCCGCGGTAAGACGCGCGATCTGCCTCACGCTTCGCGAAGCTCGTGGCCGGTGAGATCGAGGAAGACGTCCTCGAGGCTCGCCTGCTGCTGCGCGACAGGTTTGGTGAACCCGCGCGCAAGGAGATCGCCGATCAGCTTGCGCGGTGGATCCATCGCGACGATGCGGCCCTGGTCCATGATCGCGACCCGATCGCAAAGAACCTCTGCCTCGTCGAGGTAGTGCGTGGTCAGGAACACCGTGGTGCCGCCTCTACGTATCGATTGGATCAACCCCCAGAGGTTCCGTCGCGCCTGGGGATCGAGGCCGGTCGTCGGCTCGTCGAGGAAAAGCACTTGTGGCGAGTTCACGAGCGCGGTCGCGATCGAGAGGCGCTGTCGCTGACCTCCTGAGAGCCGCTCCTGGAGCTGCCCAGCTCGTTCGTCGAGCTCGACCGCGCGAAGGAGTCCGATCGCGTCGACGTCGAGGTCGTAGCAAGCGGCGAAGAAATCCACCGTCTCGCGAGCGGTGAGGTGTTCTGGGAACGCGCTCGCCTGGAGCTGGACGCCGATGCGCTGTTTGACCCCGCTCGGATCGGCGAAAACATCCACTCCAGCGACCCTGGCGGACCCGGTGTCCGCCTTGCGTAGACCTTCGAGGATCTCGACGGTCGTCGTCTTCCCCGCTCCGTTCGGTCCCAGCATCCCGAAGACTTCGCCCTGCTGGACATCGAAGCTGATCCCGCGCACGGCCTCGATCTCGCCGTAGCGCTTCCGCAGGTCCGCGACCTGCACGATAGGGGGCATGCCCAAACGTTAGTACGTAGCGAAGGCGAAGTAGCAGGAGGGGTCGGGCGCCTTTGGGCGCACCTACCGACCGGCGACGAACGTTGCGTACGCGAGGTCGTGGAGGAAGAACGCGAACGGAAGCAGAACGACGGCAGCGACGACGATGCGGACCACGACTGGATGGGGACGGCGGAGCCGCGTGTACGTGACAACGAGCGTCGCGCTCACCGCGGCGAGGATCGGCACCTGGGCGATCCAGTGCAGCGGATCCGCACCATCGACGACCAGCGCGTAGACGACCGAAGCATCGAGGACTCCCGTCACGAGGCCAACGACCGCGAATACTCCGGCGTTGCGCCCCGGATCGCGGATCGCGAGCAGAAGACCCAGTCCGAGGGCGAACAGCACCGAGGCGATCATTCGCTCGTAGATGCGGTGATAAGGGGCGAAGAGGAACGCCGAAGGGAACGCGATCGCGGCGACGACGGGGAGGAAGAAGAGGATCGCACAGACGATGCCGACGGCGCGCGCGCCGCGCAGGGTCGCAGAGTCAGCCGAATGCGACACCGGGCGGTCCATCTCGGGCACGCCGAGTCTCGTACCCTAGAGCACCCATGTCGAATCGGATGCCGAGCACGCGGACGCACGAGTCTCGCCCGCGCACATTGGCAGCCGAACGCATGAATGGCTCTCCCGGATTCGCTGCGATCCTCTCCGGGCTCCTCCCAGGGCTGGGGCAGATGTACGGCGGCCGATGGGTCCGTGGGATCCTGATGATCCTCGTCCCGATCTTCGTCGTGCTGCTCAGCGGCGCATTTATCGCGATCGCCGACCCGCTCACCACCCTCGTGTTGCGAAACGCGCCGGGCTTCACGTTCCTCGTCGCCGGCCTGTTCTTCATCTACCACGTATATGTCGTCGCCGACGCGTTCGCCGGTAGGCTCACGGGGCTCGGCGCGTTCCGCGGGCGCCGCGCGTTCGACTATTTCGCGCTCGGACTCGTCTGCGTCTTCCTCGTCACTTTCTATGCCGCGGCATACCGCGGATCCGCCCCGTGGGCTGGACTCGCCGCGAAGATCTTCGCGCCCATCGCCAACGCGCCGCTCCTTGGGAATCCCGGCGGCGAGACCCCGCCTCCCGCGTGGACCGGGAACGAGCGGCTCAATGTTCTGCTCCTCGGCATTGACTCGCGGCCCGGCGACACCACCACACAGAACACGGACACCATGATCGTCCTGAGCCTTGACCCGCTGAACAAGACTGCGGCGATGCTATCGATCCCGCGTGACGTCTATATCAACCGTCCCGGGCTCCTCACCGACAAGATCAACGCCGCCTACGCGTTTGGTGGAGCCGATCTCGCCAAGCGCGTCGTCGAAGACCTGCTTGGCATCCACATCAACTCATATGCCTTGGTGGACTTCGATGCCTTCACCAAGATCGTGAACGCCGTCGGCGGCGTCATCGTCGATGTCCAGCGCCCAGTTCGCGACGAGACCTATCCAACCCCGGATTACGGCGTCGAGCGGCTCGACATCACCACGGGACCGCAGCTCATGGACGGCGCTCTCGCCTTGCGGTACGCGCGTTCACGCCACGACAGCAACGACTACAGCCGCGCCGGACGCCAGCAACAGGTGCTGAGCGCGCTACGCCAACGCCTGGTCGATGGCGACCTATTCCGCAGTCTCCCGGCCATCGTGGACAACGTCGGCAGCGCCGTGCAAACGAATTTCGATCCTGCGAACGTGCTGCCGCTCGCGCGCGTGGGGTCGGGCATCGATGGGAACGCGATCCGCAGCGAGGTGTTGTATCCGTGCGGCGGGGATTACCCCCACTGCGAGCTGAATTTCTCGAGCAGCGACGCCGGCTTCTTCCTCCTTCCGGACGCCGCGAAAGTGCGCGATCTGGCCGCGACCATCTTCTATGACCCGCAGGTCAAAGCCGAAGGCGCGAGCATCGAAGTTCGGAACACCGGAGGCCGCGCGGGCCTCGCCCAGACCGTCGCCGATCGGCTCGCCGAGCGCTCCTTCACCGTGTCGATCGTCACGAATGGGAGCGCCGGCCGCTCCGCGGTGCTCGTCCGGAACAGCGCCAAGCGCTACACCGCGAACGCGCTGGCCCAGCAGCTGGGCGGGCTGCCCGTCGACGCATTCCCGAGCGGCGATCCGACATCCGCCGACATCGTCGTTCGCGTGGGCAGCGATTGGAAAGGACTCGCTACGGACTTAGGGCGCTAGCCGTCTCCCGCCGTTGCGGGTCCTGTCACGGGGTCGGGGTCGCGCGCGAACGGCACCCTGGCCGCCTGGCCGCCGCCCACGCGGGCCGCGGCGTTCTAGGCTGGGCGGCGGCCGCGGCCCAGGGCACCCACCGCTCGCGCGCAACCCACTCCCCCGTGTCACCCGCAACGGCGTCGGGTCGGCGCGCGCCCTAGCTCTTCCGCTTCGCCTTCTGAATCTTTTCGCGATCGGCGAGCGCGTCTTTGACGGCGCGGAACGAAGAGAGCGCACCGCGGCGATCCGCCTGGACGCGGCGTCGGAATGCGGGATCGGCAGCGCTACGGCGGGCGAGGTCAGCGTCGCGGCCGGCACTCTCGATCGCGCGCACGATGCCGCGAAGTCGGCCGTCCTTCTTTTGCTTCTTCTTGGCGGTCAACGCTTGTAGACGGGGGTGACCCACGAGCGATACTGCGCCGCCTTGCCGCGGACCGCGTCGAAGTAGACGCGGCTGATCTTCGTGGTGATCGGACCGGGCTCGCCTTTGCCGATCTGGCGGTGGTCGATGCTGGTGACCGGCGAGATCTGCGCCCCGGTACCGCACAGGAAGACCTCATCGGCGACATAGAGCTCGGTGCGGTCCACCTGACGGATCGCCGTGTTGATCCCAGTGTCCGCCGCGATCTTGAGGACCGAGGACCGAACGATCCCCTCGAGGATGTTGTCGGTCGCTGGCGGCGTCACGAGGATCCCGTCGCGGACGAGGAAGAGGTTCTCGGCGCTGCCCTCGGAGACATGACCGTCCTGCGTCAACACGATGGCCTCGTCGAACCCGGCCTCCTGCGCCTCGGTCTTCGCGAGCGCCGCATTGACGTACGCGCCCGTGATCTTGCTTCGCGCCGGGATCGCGTTGTCATCAGTGCGGCGCCAGCTCGAGACACCGCAAGAGATACCGCGGTCGATGTCGATGTATGTCCCGAAGGGAACGGCGAAGACGGTGAAGGCGTCCTCGAGGTCGTGGAGCCTGACGCCGATGAGCGGGCTCGATTTGTACGCGATGGGCCGGACGTAGGCGTCCTCGCGGTAGCCGCACTTTCGGAGGAGCTCGAGGGTGATGCCGACCAGGTCCTCTGCCGTGTAAGGCAGTCCGATCCGCATGATCCGGCAGGAGCGGTGCAGACGCTGGTAGTGCTCCTTGAGATGGAGGCCGTAGAGCTGGCCTTCCTCGGCATTCCAGTAGGCGCGGATCCCCTCGAAGACGCCGGTTCCGTAATTGAACGCATGGGTGAGGACGCTCACCTTCGCGTCGCGCACCGGAACAAACGATCCATCGAGGAAGGCCCACGCGGTATCTGGCGCGGCGCCACGCCGAAGCGAGGTCGGTCTGGTCAGCTCCTGCACCATGCCCACACTCCTTGCCCGGATAGATTCCGGGTCGAGCTTGGCTCGGCCACACGCACGCCCCGTGCCGACCTGCTTCGCCCATTGTGACAGGATGTGTGGCGGTCAGACCGCCGGTGTGACCCCTTAGACACCCGCCGGCGTACCTACTTTTGGAGGTGCGAGGCAAATGAGGCGTTCGACCGTAGCGATCCTGGCGGTAGCGCTCATCACCCTGACCGCCTGTGCAAGCCAGACCGGCGGGACCCCCAGCCCGAGCGGGTCCGCTGGTGCGTCACCGGCGGCGGCCCAGCCGACAAGACCGGTGGAGTTCGTCATCAGCACGGCGCCGGGAGGCGGATCGGACATCTACGCACGAGCGATGCAGGCGATCATCGCGAGCAAGAACTTCTCGCCGCAGCCGGTACAACCGACCAACAAAGAGGGAGGCTCGGGCGCAGTCGCATTCACCTATGTGTATGACCACAAGGGTGACATGCACTACATCATGATCACCCTCAATAGCTTCTTCACGACGATCATCACCCAGAAGCTTCCTTACAAGGCCACCGACTTCACCCCGATCGCGAACATGGCGCTCGATCCGTTCTTCCTCTGGGTCAACGACGACAGCCCGTGGAAGACGGCGCAGGACTTCGTCGCGGCGGCGCAGAAGGATTCGCTCACCGTGGCGGGGACTGGCTCCAAGCAAGAGGACGAGGCGCTCTTCGACCGGATCGCGGATACGATGAAGACCAAGCCGTTCACCTACGTTCCGCAGACGTCCGGCGCGACCGTCGCGGCAGCCGTGGCCGGGCACCAGGGCGGCGTCGTCGCCTCGGTGAACAACCCGAGCGAGGGGCTCGCGCTCTACCAGGCGAACCCGAAGAAGATGCGGCCGCTCTGTGCGTTCCTTCCGGACTCGCCGAAGAGCGGTCCTTACACCGGCCTTGCGACGTGCAAGTCGCAGGGCATCCCGATCGACGACTACTACATCATGCGTGCGATCATGGCGCCGCCGGGCCTCTCGCCTCAGCAGCAGGCCTTCTGGGTGGACGTGTTCAAGAAGGTCTACGACTCCGACGAGTGGAAGAAGTTCATGACCGACCAGACGCTCAATCCCGACTTCCGCAGCGGGCTCGACTTCCGCCAATTCATCCTGCAGTACCAACAGCTGCACCAGGACATCGCCACAAAGTTCAAGTGGGTCTGACGACCGCTTCGTGCGGCCCTACCAGTTAGCGACGGCGGCGGCGATCATCGCGATCGCCGCCGTCGCCATGTTCGACTCGCGCGCGGCCTTCTCACCCTCGGTGGGCACAGCGCCGGGTGACGTCGGCTCGCGGTGGTATCCCTTCTGGACCGCGGCGATCATGGGGATCGCCGGGGTCGTCGTCCTCTATCGCACTCTCGTCACGAATCAAACCGATGAGGCCGGCGTCTTCAGCGGGCGCGAAGGCGTATTCGCGGTCCTCAAGCTCGCGGTCCCCATGCTCTTCTACACGATCCTCATCGGCGGCGTCGGCTGGCAGAGCGGCGACATCACGTACACCGTCATCCCTCCGCTCGGCTTCTACATCGCGACGGGCCTGTACATGGGCGGGTTCGCGTGGTGGATCGGCCGTTACCGGATCTGGTGGGTAGGTCTCATCGCGCTCGCGTTCCCGCTGGTGATCTTCGCGGCGTTCGAGCTCGGCTTTCAGGTGACGCTCCCCAAGAGCTTCCTCTACGAACGCGGGATCGCTCCCTTCTAGATGGAGATCTTCAACTACTTCGGCACGACGCTCGCCAGCCTTGCCGGAGGCTTCGGTACCGCCTTGCAGCCCGTGAACATCGCGATGCTCCTCGTCGGCGTGGTGCTCGGCCTGATCATCGGCGTCCTCCCCGGCCTCGGCGGGACGAGCGGCGTCGCGATCCTTCTCCCCATCTCCGTCTTCATCGCGCACGGCTCGCTGCCCGGTGCGAACGCGACCACCGCCATCATCCTGCTGGCCGGCATCTACTGGGGCGCGCTCTTCGGAGGCGTCATCACCTCGATCCTCTTCAACATCCCGGGCGAGCCGTGGGCGGTGGTCCTGCTGTTCGACGGCTTCCCGCTGGCGAAACGTCTCGGTCGTCCCGGGCTCGCGCTCGCGAGCTCCTTTGTCTCGTCGTTCGTCGGCGCATTTGTGGCGACGGTCCTCTTCACGTTCTTCGCTCTCGCGATCGCGTTGGAGGCCCTCCGGTTCGGGCCGGCGGAGCTCTTTGCGGTGTTCGTCCTGTCGTTCGCGACGCTCGTCGGGCTCGGAGCGGAAGCTCCCGTCAAGAGTGTCGCGATGCTCGCGTTCGGTCTTCTGCTCGCAGCCGTGGGATTCGACACGATCACCGGCGAGCAGCGGCTCAACTTCGGTCAGATCTCGCTCTTGGCCGGCATCAGCTTCGTTCCGGTGACCATCGGCCTCTTCGGCATCGGCGAGATCCTCGCATCGGCGGAGGAGCAGGGCATCGGCTACGTCGAGAACCTCTCGGCGCGACTGGGCTTGCGCGACGTGGCGCAGGCGTTCCGCGAGCTCCGCAAGCGGCTCGTTCTCGTGCTCTCGAACTCGATCTTCGGCTTCCTGTTCGGCGTCCTTCCGGGACACGGCGCTACCGCAGCGTCGTTCCTCGGGTACGGGCTCGCGCGCCAGTACTCCAAGAACAAGGAGAACTTCGGAAAAGGCGAGATCTCGGGAATCATGGGGCCCCAGTGCGCCGCCGATTCAGCTGGCGTCGCCTCGCTCGTACCGATGATCACGCTCGGGATCCCCGGCTCGCCGACCTCTGCCGTGATCATGGCCGGCCTCTTCATCTGGGGCCTTCAGCCTGGACCGGTGCTCTTCATCGAGCACCAGGACTTCGTCTGGGGTCTCATCGCGAGCATCTACCTCGGCCATCTCATGACGTTCATCATCTGCCTGCTCGCCGTTCCGCTCCTCGCGCTCATCATGCGCGTGCCCTACGCGATCATCACGCCGTTCATCGTCGTGATCTCGATCATCGGCTCGTACTCGCTCAACAACTCGATGCTCGACGTGTTCATCACCGTGCTGTTCGGTCTGATCGGTTACTGGCTGCGGAAGCTGAAGTATCCGCTCGCGCCTCTGGTGGTCGCCCTTGTGCTCGGCGACTCGATGGAGCGCGAGCTCCGCAAAGCGCTCATCGCCGGCGGCGGCAACCCCCTCTACTTCTTCTCGAGCTGGCTCGCGATCGTCGTCCTGGCGCTCGCGGCCGTCCTCGTTCTCGACCTCGCGCTCATCGTGGGCGCGTTCGTGCTCATCCTCGTCGGCGCCGAGGTCTTTACGAACGGGATCGAGTGGCTCGGCATCAAGCTGCGGATCAGCGCGGGTGCCACCGGAAGCATCCTCGCCGCGTTCGGCACCGCGACACCCGAAACCCTCATCCCGATCATCGCGATCGTTTTCACCAATAGTCCGGACTCCGACGAGATCGGCGTCGGCGCGATCCTCGGCGCGCCGTTCATGCTCGGGACCCTCGTCATGCTGCTCATTGGCGTGACCGCGATCGCGTTCCGCGCCCGCCGCAAGCGCGACACGCTCCACGTCGACGCCGCCCACGCGAAGCGCGACCTGGCCTTCTTCCTCGTCATGTACACGCTGGCGCTCGCTCTCGCCGTCGCTCCACCGGAGCTTCATTTCCTAAAGGGCTTCGTCGGATGGATCTTCCTGCCGGCGTACTTCTTCTATCTCTTCCTCGTCCTGCGCGCGCCCCGAAGGAGCGCCGAGGACATCGAGGAGGAACTGGAGGAGCAGGAGGCGTTCGAGGAGCTCACGTTCGCGGCGTTCGTCGAGCGGTTCGGCTGGGCGGATCTCAAGCGGACCTCTCCGCCGCTCTGGCTGGTGATCGCGCAGACCGTCATCGCCTTTGCCGCGATCGTTGTGGGTGCGCGGTTCTTCGCCGACTTCGTGGAGGACTTCTCGCACGCGATGAGCTTCAGCCCGTTGCTCGTGTCGCTCATCCTCGCGCCGCTCGCGACCGAGCTGCCGGAGGCGGCGAACAGCTTGATCTGGACGCGCGATAGCAAGGACGTGATCGCGCTCGGCAACGTCGCCGGCGCGATGGTGTTCCAATCGACCATTCCGGTGACGATCGGCGTGCTGCTGACCCCGTGGGACCTCGGACCTGCCTCGCAGGGCTGGCCTTTCGGCGTCCTGACCGCTGTCTTCGCGCTGCTCTCGGGTCTTCTCGTCTACGCCCAGCTCCGCATGCGAACACGCGAGAACTCCTTGCCGCTCTCGTCGCTGATGCTCGGCGGGAGCCTGTATGTCGTCTTCCTCGGCTACGTGCTGTGGCGCATCTTCGCCTAAGACGCTTCTAGAATCGCCAGAATTACCGGGCTTGGGGGCAGGGGCAGGGGCCCCTGGGCGCGAAGCGACCCCCCAACCGGTGGTGAGGAGGTAGGCGCGCATGAAGCGTGTCCTCGCGTATCTCGTCCTCGCGGCCATCGTGGCCGCCGCGTGCGGTGGCGGTGGGACCGGCGGCACAGCCGGGACGTCGCCTTCTCCGGGCAAAGCGATCAAGGTCGGTCTGGTCACGGACGTCGGCGGTCTGAACGACAAGAGCTTCAACCAGGCCGCGAACACCGGCCGTCTCCAGGCCGAGAAGGACCTCGGCCTCCAGACGCAGGTCATCGAGTCGAAGAAGCAGGAAGACTACGTTCCGAACCTGACGACGTTCGCGCAGCAGAACTACGACCTGGTCATCGCCGTCGGGTTCCTCATGCAGAACGCGGCGTGGAAGGTCGCGACACAGTTCCCGAACGTGAAGTTCGCGATCATCGACGGCGCGCCCGCGAACGACAAGGGCGACACCGCGAATCTCCCCAACGTCGCCAACCTGTTCTTCAAGGAGCAGGAGGCGGGGTACCTCGTCGGCGTGATCGCGGCGACGATGGCCAAGAACAAGGTCGGGAAAGCGACCCACAACACCCTCTGCTCGATGGGTGGCATCCCGATCCCGCCGGTCGACCACTACATCGCCGGATACCAGGACGCGATCAAGACGATCGACCCGAGCGCCACGATCATCAACGGCTACAGCAACGACTTCGTCGACCAGCAGAAGGGCAAGGAAGTCGGGCTCAACCACATCAGCAAGAACTGCGACATCCTTTTCCAGGTTGCGGGTGGCTCGGGGCTCGGCTACATCGCGGCCGCGAAGGAGAAGGGCGTGTACGCGATCGGGGTCGACGTGGACCAGATCGACGTCGCGCCGGGCACCGTCATCACGAGCGCCATCAAGCGCGTCGACAAGGCGGTCTACGACACGTCGAAGTCCGTCAAGGACAACAGCTTCAAGGCCGGCGACAACTTCTTCAGCGCAACCAACGACGGCGTCGGTTATGGCAAGCTCGACAGTGTCGTGCCCGCCGACGCGAAGGCGGCAGCGGACAAGGCGCTCGCCGACATCAAGAGCGGCGCGATCAAGCCCAAGACAGACCTCACCGTCAAATAACCAAGTAACCCGTGGCGACCGAGCCGCAGGCATCACCGACGGGGCCGGCAACGGCCCCGTCGGTCCGTCAACCCGCCGCACAGTGGGCGACGGGCCCGGCAGTCCCGGTGGTCTCCGTCGCCTTCGCGCTCCTCGTGGGGATGCTGTTCGTACTCGCATCCGGCCACGACCCCATCTCCGCGTACGTCGACCTCTTCAAAGGCGCATTCGGCAGCCCCTACGACATCACGGAGACGCTCATCCAGACGATCCCGCTCATCCTCGCTGGGCTAGCCGTCGCGGTCGCGTTCCGGAGCGGTCTCTTCAACATCGGCGCGGAAAGCCAGCTTCTCGTCGGAGCGGTCGCCGCCGGGGCGGTCGGCGCACGCTTCGCCTCGCTGCCAGGGCCGGTGCTCTTTCCGATGGTCCTGCTCTCGGGAATCGGCGCTGGTGCGGCCTGGGGAGCGATCGCGGGATACCTCAAGGCCGCGCGCGGCGTCAACGAAGTGATCACCACGATCATGCAGAACTACATCGTCGTCTTCGTCATGCACTGGCTGCTGCAGAACGGTCCGATGACCGCGCCGAATGCCCTCGGTACCCCGGCCTCGGCCCCGATCGGCGACGGCGCGGTGTTGCCGGTGATCATCCCCAATTCGATCGTGCCCCTCACGCGACTTCACGCCGGGATCTTCCTCGCGATCGCCGCGGTCGTGGTCTTCTGGTTCCTCCTCTGGCGGACTTCCCTCGGCTACGAGCTGCGGGCGGTCGGCCTCGGCGCGCGCGCGGCGGCCCAAGCGGGCATCAATCCCCGTACGCGCATCGTGCTCGCGATGGCGATCGCGGGCGGTTTCGCCGGGCTTGCGGGGATGATCCAGGTCTCGGGCGTCTTCCACCGCGTCTTCGACGGCTTCTCCGCGGGCTACGGCTTCGACGCGATCGCGGTCGCGCTTCTGGGGAAGAACTCCCCCATCGGCATCGTCCTCGCGGCCCTGCTCTTCGGCGCGTTCGCGCGCGGCGGGACGATCATGCAGGCGAACGCGGGCGTCTCCGCGCAGCTCGTCTCGGTGATCGAGGCGCTCGTGCTCTTCGTCATCGCCGCTGAGCTCATCGTCCGCATCTTGGCGGCGCGGCGCCGTGGGCCAAAGCCCATCGAGGCGATCACGTGACGCTCGATCAGGTCATCGGCGCAGGCGTGCTCGCGGCCACGCTTCGCCTCGCCACGCCGATCCTCCTCGCGGCGCTCGGCGGGGTGGTCTCTGAGCGCTCCGGTGTGGTGAACATCGCGCTCGAGGGCTGCATGCTCGTTGGAGCGTTCTTCGGCGTCGTCGCTGCCGATCGGACCCATAGTGTCGTGCTGGCTCTTGCGGTCGCCATGGGCGCAGGCGGGATCCTCGCGGCCATCCACGCGGTCGCGGCGATCCACCTCCGCAGCGACCAGATCGTCTCCGGGATGGCGCTCAACATCCTCGCGCTCGGGCTGACGAGCTACCTCGACTACCAGTTCTACGGAAACACCGGCACCCCCGCCGACCTCGCCGGAGTCCCCGACGTGTCGCTCGGCCCGATCGCTGCGATCCCCTTCGTCGGCGACGTCATCGGCAACCAGAACGCGATCGTCTGGGTGGCCCTCGCGCTCGTCGTCGTGATCCAGGCTTTCCTCTTCCGGACCGTTCCGGGGCTGCGCCTCCGCGCCGTCGGCGAGCATCCACGTGCGGCGGACACGGTTGGGATCGCCGTCCGGCCGACGCGCTACTGGGCGGTGCTCGCTTCGGGCCTCCTGGCCGCGCTCGGCGGTGCGTACCTTTCGCTTTCGGTCGCGCACTCGTTCACCGACGGCATGACCGGCGGACGCGGATTCATCGGGCTCGCGGCGATGATCTTCGGCCGCTGGACGCCCGCCGGTGCGCTCGTCGCATCGCTCCTCTTCGGTTACGGGACAGCGCTCTCGTTCTCTCTGCAAGGGGCCTCGATCGGGAGCGTGCAGGTCCCGGTGCAGCTCCTGTCGACGCTTCCGTACGTCCTGACGATCCTCGCCGTCGCCGGGTTCGTCGGCCGCTCGCGGCCGCCCGCCGCCGACGGCCTTCCCTACGAAACGGAGGGCCACGCGTGAGCGCCGAGACGTCGATGCTCGTCGACATGCGCGGCATCGAGAAGCGGTTCGGCGATCTGGTGGCCCTCAGAGGCGTCGACCTCGTCGTGCGTCAGGGTGAGATCCATGCGCTCGTCGGCGAGAACGGCGCCGGCAAATCGACGCTGATGAACGTGCTCTACGGCCTGTATCGCCCGGACGCGGGCTCGATCCGCATCCGCGGGCGCGAAGTCAGGATCGCCGGTCCACGCGACGCGATCGCTCTGGGGATCGGCATGATCCACCAGCACTTCATGCTCGTGCCACCGCTCACCGTCGCGGAGAACGTCGTGCTCGGCGACGAACGCGGCGGGCCGCGGCTCGATCGGCGCGCCATCGAATCCCGCGTCGCCGACCTCGAGAAGCGCTTTGGCATCGTCGTGGAGCCACACGCGCGCACCGAGGACATCCCGCTCGGCCTTCAGCAGCGCGTGGAAATTCTGAAGGTGCTCTACCGCGGATCGGAGCTTCTCATCTTCGACGAGCCCACAGCCGTCCTCACGCCACAAGAGGTCGACGAGCTCTTCGCAATCGTACGGACCCTCCGCGACGAGGGAAAGACGCTCATCCTCATCACCCACAAGCTTCGCGAGGTCATGGCGGTCACCGACAACATCACGGTCTTGAGAGGCGGGCGCAATGCCGGCGAGCTTGTCACCCGGAATACCAATCCATCCGAGATCGCACGGGCCATGGTCGGTCGCGAGCTCAAGGAGCTTCGCGCCCGTGCCACCCCCGCGCGCGCAGAGGTCACTCTCAAGGTGCAGGGTCTCGAGGCGAAGAGCGACCGCGGTGCCCTCGCGCTTCAGGGCGTCGACTTCGACGTGCGCTCCGGCGAGATCCTCGGCATCGCCGGTGTTGGCGGGAACGGGCAGAGCGAGCTTGCCCAGGCGATCCTCGGACTGCGCCGGCCGACAGGCGGCTCAATTCAGATCGGCGGGGTCGACATCTCCAAGGACGACCCCAAGCGCACTCGCGCGCGGGGGGTCGCGTACGTGCCGGAGGACCGGCACCTCGAGGGCCTCGTCCTCGCGTTCAGCGTCGCCGACGATTTCATCCTCGGCAAGCAGGACCGTGCCCCATACGCCCGCACGGGCGTGCTCGATCCCGTCACGATCCTCCGGAACGGTGGACGCCTTGCCGCGGAGTACGACGTCCGTCCCCCGAACCCGAAGGCCATCGTCGGCAATCTCTCGGGCGGCAATCAGCAGAAAGTCGTGCTCGGACGCGAGCTCTCCGAGCGGCCCAAGCTCATCGTGGTCTCCCAGCCGACCCGCGGTCTCGACATCGCGGCGACCGAATACGTCCACGAGCGGCTCCTCGAGCAGCGCGGCCAGGGCGCGGGGATCCTGCTCATCTCGAGCGAGCTTGACGAGATCCGCGCGCTCTCGGATCGCATTGCGGTGATGTTCGAAGGCCGGATCGTCGCGACGCTCGACGCGGCGTCCGCCACCGAGGAGCGGCTCGGGTTGCTCATGGCCGGACACGGCGAGGCCGCCGCCTAGCGCGCGCAGAGGTGATGCCGAGCCGGTCGATCGAAGCGGGAGTGAGCCTATCCGCGCTTGGGGGCTGGCTCAGCTGCGAGCGAGCCCCCACAGCGGTCAGAAAACGATCGAAAGCTTTCGGCGTTTGCGCGCCCGAGGCGAAGGCTCCAGCGGAGTCGATGCGACCGCCACGACCAGCAGGATTTCGACGAGCAGAGCGAGCAAGCTGCCGGCGAGAACGAGCTCGGGTAACGCGAGGAGCATCGCGACGACAAGCATGGCGAGGGTGACCGGCAGAGCCGGCGCCCACCACGCGACCAGGATCGCGAGGGTCGGCGCGAGCGCGCCGGCGATCGCGAGGACCGCCTCGGGTGCCGAGCGATCCGACGCGCTCGCCGCCTGGAACAGCACGTTGGCGATGCCGAATGCGGCCGCGAGAGCCGCCGCGGCGCGTTCGCCGGAAAGGCCCATGAGCCTCATCGAGCCACCTCCTCGTTTGCCTGTTTGACGTGCCGTCGTGCCTCGCACTACTCTTGCCTCGTCTGGTCTGACCACCTGACCAGAAGGGCGAAAGTGCAGCGTTTTCGAGGCTCATTTACCGGGGAGGTACCGCACTGACCCTCATCGAGCCGATCCGGCGCAGCCGGCTCTATCAAGGGATCGTCGAGCAGATCGAAGGACTGCTTGAACGCGGTGACCTGCACGCGGGCGATCAGCTGCCCCCTGAGCGACAGCTCGCCGAGCAGTTCCAGGTCTCGCGGGCTTCAGTGCGCGAAGCGCTTCGGACGCTCGAGCTTCTCGGCATCGTTGAGACGCGCGCTGGCGGCGGTACGTTCGTCCGTCAGACCTCTCCCGACGATCTGGCGAAGCCCCTGGTGAGCCTCATCGCGCGCGGCCATTCGCTCGCGGACACGATCGAGTTCCGCGGGCTGATCGAACCCGCGATCGCCGCGCTTGCGGCTGAGCGCATCACGGCGACGCAGCTCACCGAGCTCTCGGAGATCTTCGCCGAGCAGGAGCGGAAGATCGCGGCCGCCGAGCCGTACGCGGATGAAGACACGCGCTTCCACGAGCTGATCGGTGAGGCCTCACGCAACGAGCTGCTCACGACGATGCTCGGGGTGGTGTGGGACGTCCTCCGCGAATCCCGCGAGCAATGGCTGCAGACCAACCAGCGCGCTCATGCGTCACTGGATGCGCACCGGCGCATCCTCGCCGCGCTCGGCGCGCACGACCCGGAGGCCGCGCGTCGCGCGGCTGCGGAACACATCAAGGCGGTCGGCGAGGGGATCCTTCGTCTGATCGGAGGGAGCAAGGCGTGACCGAAGCTTCGATCACAGTCGAGGTCGTCTATCGCGGCATCTTCCAGAAGACGCTGGCGCAGCGGATCTGTCGCGCGATCGTTCTTGCGGCGCGCAAGCGCGGCCACACCGGGACCGCCTTCGCGCGATACGGAGACTCCCCCGAGCGCAACGGTGTGCCGGCCAAGCAGTTCGCCGTCGTGGCGGTCAACGACATCGAGCTCGAGGCGTCGATGGCCAAGTACGAACCGGCGGTCGTGGATGTCTCAATCGCCGTGGACGACACGCTGGTCAAGGGCGTCGAGTCGTGGGCGTGGTACGGACGGCAGCCGATCTGGAAGCCGGTGCGCAAGGACGGCTTCCTGCTCGTGACGAGCGAGAAGACGCCCGACGAGGTGCTCTCACAGACCGACACGGCCGAGCGGCCGTTCAGCCTGGTCGTCGTCCCTGGCGCGGCATCGTTCGCGGGCCTTTGGGTGTTCAAGGACGATCACACCGACTATCGCGTGCTCGGCGCGCTTGCGAAGGTCGCGCCGGACTGGGTCCGCCTCGACGACGTCAAAGCCCTCATCAAGGAGCAGACCAAGGACGAGGCGGCGGTCCAGTCGGCGCAGTACGGCTACGACGGGGCGCGGATCCGCCCGGTCAAGCCGGGCGAAGGCACCAGCGGCCACGAGAAGCTGCAGTTCGACAAGCCCGGCTGGACGACCATGCGGCCGGGGATCGTGGTCGACGCGCGCAAGCCCGGCGAGCGCAACCCCTTCTACAAGAAATACTCAGCGCGGACGCTGCGACCGGTCGTGAACTTCGACACGTGCATCAAGTGCACGATGTGCTGGCTCGACTGCCCCGACGAATGCTTCGAGGTCACCCCCGAGGGGCACTACGAGGTCGTCTATGAGGCCTGCATCGGCTGCGGGATCTGCGCCCAGGTCTGCCCGGTCAAGGACTGCATCGTCATGGTCGACGAGCTGAAGTTCGACGACAACACCAACAAGTGGGATCTCTGGAAGAAGGACCGTGCGAGCTACAACCAGTGGTTCGAGAAGATGAGCGGCGTGCCTGCCGATCCAAAGGCCGTCGCACGCGCGTCGACCGCCGCGACGAACGCCAGTCCGGCGGCGAATCCGACGACCTCCGCTGGGGGTGATGAGTGATGGCTGTCGCAGTCAAGAGCGTCGAGACCTCCGACGTCGAGACCGAGCAGCTCGCGACCGGATGCGAGGCCATCGCCGAAGCGATCCGCCTCGCCGATGTCGACGTCATGGCCGCCTATCCGATCCGTCCGTACGACGGCGTGATGCAGGCCGCGGCCAAGCTCATCGCCAACGGCAAGATGGACGTCGAATACATCGTCGCCGACGGCGAGCACAGCCAGTTCGAGATCGTGAAGCACGCGTGCGCGGTGGGGTCGCGCGTGTTCGTAGGGAGCTCGGGCGTCGGCTGGTTCTACGCGTTCGAGGCCATCGCCGTGACCGCAGGACTGCGCCTGCCGGTCGTCGCGATCTGCGGGAACCGCGCGCTCGACGATCCGGGCGCGTTCGGCACCGAGCACAACGACTCGCTGGCGGTGCGCGACCTTGGGTGGCTTCTACCGTGGGCCGAGACGGCCCAGGAGGCGCTCGACCTCGCGCTGATGGCGTGGCGCGTCGGTGAGGACAAGCGCGTGTCGCTGCCGGTGGCGATCGGCCTCGACGGCGCGTTCCTGACCCACTCGCAGCAGATCGTCAAGATCCCGACCCAGGCCGCGGTGGACAAGTTCCTGCCGCCCTTCGATCTCGGGGACCGCCTGTTGCACCCGGACAACCCGATCACCATCGCGCCGCAGGTCGACCAGGACTGGCTGATGGAGATCCGCATGCAGAACGACCAGGCGATGCGAAAGGCCGAGGGAGTCATCCGCGAGGCGCACGCGGACTTCAAGAAGCTCTTCGGTCGCGGAGGCGAGAGCCCGTTCCTCGACGAGTACATGACGGACGACGCCGAGTTCGTCTTCTTCGGCCAGGGCACGCTCGCGCTCCCGATGAAGGTCGCGATCCGCAGGCTGCGCAAAGAAGGGCACAAGGTCGGCCTCGTGCGCCTCAAGTGGTTCCGCCCGTTCGCCACCGAGGAGATCGTGCGGAGCCTCTCGCGCTTCAAGGCCATCGGGGTCATCGATCGCGACTACAGCTTCGGGTCGCCGCATTACGGCGGCGTCCTCTACAACGAGGTGCGCTCGGCGCTCTACTCGCAGCCAAAGCGTCCCGTCGTCGTCGGGTTCATCGCGGGGCTCGGCGGGCGCGAGATCGAGCAGCCGATGGCGCAAGAGATCTTCGAGAAGACCAAAGCGGCCGCATCCGGCGACCTCAAAGCCGGTGACACCTGTCACTGGATTGGCGTGCGGAGCTAGGAGGACAAGATGGCAGTCGAAACGACCACGCTCCCGCAGATCAAAGGCGTCAAGGACGTTCCCTACGAGGAATTGTTCGTTAGCGGGCACCGCACCTGTCAGGGCTGCGAATCCGCACTCGTAATGCGGCACATGGTCAAGGCATCGGGTCCGCCTGATGCGCAAGGGCAAGCTCAAGAACGAGAAGATCAACGTCATCGCTTTCTGCGGTGACGGCGGCGGCGCGGACATGGGCCTCGGCGCCATCTCGGCGACGCTCACACACAAGGACTACAACTGCCTCGTCCTGCTCTACGACAACGAGTCGTACGCGAACACCGACATCCAGCTCTCGAGCCAGACGCCGTACGGCGCGGTGACGACGTTCTCGCCGAGCGGCAGCAAGAAGCGGCTCATGCACACGCGCTGGAAGAAGAACGTGCCGGGGATGCTCGCCGCGGGCCACCCGGAGTCGCGATACATCGCGGCCGGCTGCGCGGCGTACGCGGTCGACCTCATGAACAAGATCCGCAAGGCCCTCGAGCTCGGCGGGCCGACGTTCGTCCACACGCTTGACCCGTGCCCGAAGGGCTGGGACTACCACCCGCAGTATTCGCAGGAGCTCGGACACCTCGCGGTCGAGTGCGGGATCTGGCCGCTCTATGAGGTCATCGACGGGGTCTGCAACCTCACGGGTCCCACGCGGCAGATCGCGGAAGGCCGCAAGAAGCGCAAGCCCGTCTACGAGTACCTCAAGCGCCAGGGCCGGTTCGCGCATTTCATCGACGAGGACGTCGAGCACTTCCAGCACGAGGTCGACAAGATGTGGACCGAATGGCTCATCCCGGGCGTGATCCCGTTCACGATCTCGGCGAAGGACCAGACCATCCTCAAGGTCGACCGCAAGCCTCTGCACGAGGAGAAAAAGACCGCGTAAGGTCTCAGCCAGCCCTGCAAGCGAAAGAGCGGCTCAACCGACCACGCGTTCGGCGACGGTTGTCTGAACAATGAGAATTGGGCGCCATGGGCGATCGCGCCAGCGGACAGCGCTTCGGGCGGCTCAGCAGTCGGCGCATGTTCATCGCACAAGCTGCGGCGTTCGGTGCGATCACAGTGCTCGAGGGATGCGCGTCCGGCGGCACGGAAAGTCGGATCCGGACGATCGGCTATCTGTCGGGTAACGCGAGAGCGTCAGTGGAGGCCTTGAGCGCCCCCTTCAGGCAGCAGCTGGCGGCCCTCGGCTACATCGAGGGAGGCAACATCGTCATCGAGTTCCGGATCGCCGAAAACGTTGTCGACCGACTGCCCGCCATGGCGGCCGAACTCGTCGCCTTGCCGGCTGATGTCATTCTCGCGGAGGCCATCCCTGCGCAGCTCGCGGCCAAGCAGGCGACAGCGACGATCCCAATCGTGTTCGTGCTCTCGACCGATCCCGTCGGACAGGGGCTGGTGGCCAGTCTCGCTCGGCCTGGGAGAAACATCACCGGAGTGAGCACGGCATCTGAGGCCATCACCGCAAAGCAGCTCGAGATACTGAAGGAGACGATTCCGGCACTGGCGCGCGTGGTCGTCTTGTGGAACGCGAACAACGTCGCGATGGCCGCGCTGCTTCGCGTTATCGAGGCGACAGCCCAGACACTCGGAGTCGCCGTCGAGACGATCGGCGTGCACGGGCCGGACGAGCTCGATGCCGCGCTCGAACGGATTCGTGCTGGCCGATTCGATGCGCTCTTGATGCTGCCTGCTTTGTCCGTGGTCCGGGCGCCCGACCATGTTCCAGAGTTCGCGAACAAGATCGGGCTCCCGCAGATGTTCTCAGACATGCAATTCGCGCGCGCCGGCGGTCTAATGCACTTCGGCGTGAATTTCGCTGCGCTGCATCGCCGTGCGGCAGATTACGTGGACAAGATCCTGAAAGGCGCGAGCCCAGCCGATCTGCCTGTCGAGCAACCCACCCAATTCGATCTGATCGTCAACGTTTCAACTGCCCGAAGGCTCGGGCTGATGATCCCCAACAGTG
>VBDQ01000080.1:0-31017 GCA_005889075.1 Chloroflexota bacterium | reverse complement strand
CGTGCTTCCCCTGCCTACCTCGCTCTCCACCCAGATTCGACCTCCGTGAAGCTCCACAAAACGCTTCGCCAGCGCAAGCCCGAGACCTGTCCCCTCCTGGCCTCGCGCGGCGGCGGTTTGCTCGAACTCGCGGAAGATCCGGTCGAGGTCCTCTGGCGCTATTCCAGGGCCGGTGTCGCGGACAGCGATCGTCACCATCCCGTCGGCCCAGGTCTCTTCAACATCGATCCGACCGCCGTCCGGCGTGAACTTCACGGCGTTCGAAAGGAGATTCACAAGCACTTGCTTCACTTTGCGCTCGTCGCCGTCAATCAGCTCGAGGTCAGGCCTGAGTTCGGCACGTAGCGCGATGCCATGTTTCGCGGCACGCTCGCGCACAAGTCCGACGGCGATCGCCACGGTCTCATTCAAGGCGAACGGTGACCTCTCGAGCTCCAGACGGCCCGCCTCGACCTTCGACAGATCGAGGATGTCGTTGATCAGTGATAACTGGTGTTTGCCGGACGAGAGGATGTCCCGTACATAGTCTTCTTGTTTCTCATTGAGTCCGCCGAACATGCGCTCGAGCAAGACTTCAGAGAACCCGATGATCGCGTTCAGCGGCGTTCGGAGTTCGTGGCTCATGTTTGCCAGAAACTCTGACTTGTTGCGGCTTGCCAGCTCCAACTGCTTCGTCGCTGTCGCGAGCTCCTGCGTACGGTCCGCCACCTTTTCTTCGAGGTGCGCATACGACTCCTGGATCTGCGCGCTCATGCGATTGAATTCGTCCGCCAATCCTTCGAGCTCATCCCCCGTCCTGATGTTGATCCGCTGATCGAACGCTCCGGCACCGATACTCGCGGCTTGTAATCTCAGCGCCGCGATCGGAACAGTCATCCGCCGCGCTAAGACAAGGCTCGCGGCGATCGACGCGACGAGCGCGAGAGCCAACAACCAGGCAGTCCGGGCGATCGACGCGTTCACCGGAGCAAATGCCTCGTCGAGCGGCTGTTCGACAAAGACGGCCCAACCGGTCGAGGGAATCTTCTCGAAGGCGGTCAGCACTGCGCTTCCGCTCGCACTCCGAGCTGTCATCGCGGACCCTGTCGTCGTTGCCTCACCGAGGGCGGCCTGTACCTGCGGAAGTGACGACAGGTCCGTCAGGCGCAGCACTGCGCTGATGTCCGGATGCGCGATGAGCCGTCCAGCTGAATCGACGACGAATGCATATCCGGCTTCGCCAACCTTGATCGACGACACCGGCTCTAGGACGAAGCGCAGGTTCACGTCCGCGATCGTGACGGCCGCGTCTTTGCCCTCCGGCAGAGCGACCCGGAAATGCGGCTCGGACCCGGCCCGAAAGTCGACGGGTCCGTAATACGTGGCGCCCGACCGCGTGCGAGCGAACTCCGGATCTGATGACCGGTCGAACGCCTGTCCCTGAACGTTGAGCGAAAGCCGGGAGACGCGGAGCTGCTCTTTCCCATCATTGTCGAGGAAGATCGTCTCCTCGATCTCAGGTGCGCGCCTTTGAAGCGCTAAGAAGTCGGCTCGCCTCTGATCGAGCGAAACATCCTTTAGCCCGGGAGGAGGCGCAACCGCCTGGAGTTGGATCCTGACGCCGTCAACGAATTGTGAGATCCGCAACGCAGCACGCGAAGCCTCGGCGCGCTCGATGCGCAGGAGGGCGTCTCGGCTCTCCTGATAAGAGAAGTACAGCTGCAACAGGCTGCTCGCAACCACCGTCCCGCCAACGAGGGCGACGAGCACCAACGCGTACTTGCGAAAGAGCCGGCCCTGCCGCTTCCTCAAGGGTCACATAACTCGCAGCTGCAGGATATTCGTTCCGGCGATGCCCACAGTGACCGGGAGAACCTTCCGTGTATGCCCTGCTCGATCGATCGCGACGCGCGGCCAGATAGCATCTCGGTTGGAGGAAGTTCGGGTCTTGCTGCGGTCACGGCGCGCGTTTCTCGGCATGGCTGCCGCGTCAGCGGGAGCCGTCGCCTTGTCGTCGTGTGTTGGGGCGTCAACCAACGCAAAACGCCTTCCGCGGCTCGGATACTTCGTGACGTATCACCCAATTCGTGACCCCGCCCTTGCTCCTCTGGTCGAAGCGTTCCTTACCGGGTTGCGGGAGCTCGGTTACGACGACGGCCAAACCATCGATCTCGTGTGGGGGCAATCCGAGGGACAGGACGACCGATGGGATACCGTCGCCAGTGAGTTCGTGCGCATGCCCGTCGACGTCATGGCGGCGAGCGCCGCCGTCGCTCAGCGTGCCGCGATCCGAGCGACGAGCAGCATTCCGATCGTGATGACGCTCGGCGCCGATCCGGTGGAGCAGGGCCTTGCGAAGAGCCTGGCACGGCCTGGCGGCAACGTCACTGGAATGGCAAGCCTGACCTCAGTCACAGCGGTCAAGCGGCTCGAGCTCATGAAAGAGGCTTTTCCAAGCGTGACCCGGGTCGCACTCCTCGGCGGCGCTGATCCGGCGAGCGCGATTCAGTTCAGTGCTGCCGAGGCGGCCGCGCGTGCTCTTAGGCTGGATTTCATCCGACTCGAGATCGGTCCGACTGACCCGTCGGGGGAACTCGAGCGCGCCCTCGAACTCGCCACCAAGCAGTCGGTCGACGCGCTAGTGGTCTTGTCTGTCTCGGCTCAGGTCAGCGCTCTCAGGAAGCAGATCGTCGCTTACGCCGCCTCGCGGCGACTCCCCGCCGCGTATCCGAACACCGGGGGATTCGTCGACGATGGAGGTCTGCTCGGCTACAGCGAGAGCGCGCTCTATTCCTTTCACCGTGCGGCAAGCTTCGTTGACCGCATCCTCAGGGGTGCCCGGGCTGCGGAACTCCCGATCGAGCAGATCACGACGTTTGACCTCGTCGTCAACCTGAAGACCGCGAGAGAGCTTGGCCTAACGATCCCAGCATCGCTCCTCGCCCGGGCGACCAGAGTCATCCAGTGAGATCTGCACGAGGAGAAAAGACCGCCTAGGCGCGAGCGCGACCGGGCCCGGCAAGACGTAATGTCGCCGGCGATACGCCCGGCGACGTAAGAAGACGACGACCGCTCCGTCAAACGGGTGGTCGTCGTGGCAAAGGGCTGTCCCTACCTTCATCTCAACACGTTGGAGGTAGGAAGTGAACAAGCTCGCTCTCGCGACATCGATCAGCGCCCTGCTGGCTCTCGCGTCCCCGCTAACGGCGCTCGCGGCCGATTCAGCCGGGGGCTCCCTTTTCGCCCGCGACAGCTCGATCGTCGTCGAGCGTGGCAGCAACGCGCGTCTTGTCTTCCTCAACGAAAAGCTTTACCCCGACACGCTCGCGGTCGCCCCGATCGATGACGAGAACGCGACGCTCGCGTACGCCTTCAGCAGCGACACGAACCCAAATCTCTACCACTACAGCGCCGCCCAGGACGACGGGATGGGCGGCGGGATCGACCAAATCCTGTGCGACGAGACCGTCTGCTGGATCCAGTGACCGCCGATTTGAGATGCAGAGGAAAAGAAAAACGAGGTAATGGAGAAATGAAGAAGATCGTCGCTCTTGGTCTTGTCGCGCTGGCCCTGTTCGCGAGCACGTCACCCGCGCTCGCGGCGATCCGCATCGATGGCAACAATTTCCGCTCCGCGGTCGTCAGCCGTGACGCCGACGCTCGGCTTCGGATCCTGAACGAGACGCTGTACCCGGACACCGTCGTCAGCGCGAGCGACTGGCTCTGCGACGGCATGGCTCCCTGCCTCGAGCTACCCGGCTCGGCCAAGGCGAGCGAGACGCCCTCCGCGAATGCGCTCACGATCGATTACGAGCTCGTCCTCAGGAACGACAACCGCCGGATCATCTAGCGGCTAGACAAGAAGACAGGGTGGCAGGCCGGCGACCGCGAGGCTCGCCGGCCTTCGCGTTTCCCTAGGATTCCGCCGATGAGCTTCAACGCAGGCCTGGTCTGGGGCCTGGTGGTTGCCGCGATCGAGGTCGCGAGCGAGCACTACGGACCCTCGTTTGGTCCAATCGCCTTCAACGGGAACGGCGCTCTCGCGGCGCCGCTCATCATCGTGCCGCTCGCGGTATTTCGGGGTTGGACCTGGATCACCAACCGGTGGTCGGGGCGAAGCCTCATTCCCGGGATCGCGTTCACGGTCGGGCTCTACCTCGGCGTCGGCGCGGCGTCACCTGCCGATGCCGTGCTCTTTCCGCAGGGCTCCGGGTCGACTCTCGCTAACTCAATCCCCACGCTTCTCGCGACCGGTGCGATCTTCGTCCTGCCCGTCGCGCTCATCGCCGCGGCGATCTACTGGGCGCTTCGGTCCGAGCGGTTTCCGGGAACCGGTCTCGTGATCACGATCCTGTACCTGATCGGCGTCGGGCTCTCGCTCTACCCGCAGCTTGGGACGATCGTCTCCGGGGGCATCATCGCCGGGACGGCCGCGGGCCACTCGTGGCGCGTGGCCGGATCGCGCCTATTGATCTCGATCCTCGTGATCATCCTGATGGCGGTCGCCGTCGTCGGTATCCCGTACGTACGGGAGGGCGCCAGACCGCTTGGCCCTCCGACGTTCCCGACCCGCTAGCGCTCGTTGCCCGCGGTCGCCTCGCCGGCGGGAGCCGCGGGCGCGGCCGGAGCCGGAGCAGCGGCGGCCGGGGCGGGGGGAACGGGGGGTGCCGAGGCGGGCCGTGGCGGCCCCCCAGCAGGCCTGAATTCACCGGCGGGACGGAACGGAGGACGTTCCGGTTTGGGCGGAGGCGGACCCCCGGCCATCGCGCGCGCCTGCGGCGACATCAGTCCGCGCACGTGATCGGCGGTGTACGGGAGCATGGCCATGAGCCGAGCACGCTTCAAGGCGGTGGTGAGCATCCGCTGGTGTTTCGCGCAGGTGCCGCTTTTGCGACGGGGATCGATCTTGCCGCGATCGCTGATGTACCGCCGGATGCGCCCGACGTCCTTGTAATCGATCTTCTGGACCTTGTCGACGCAGAACGTGCAGACCTTGCGGCGCGGGCGGCGCAGTCCGCCGGGTCCGCCGCCGTAGGAGCGGCCGCCGTCGCGGGACCCTGCGCCCGGCGGGCCATCGCGGCGCGGCGGGCGGGGAGCGGCGGCGCGGTCGGACGTTTCCTGAGCCATCGGTCTTCCCTAGAACGGGATCTCGTCGGGATCGAAGCTCTTGTCGGTTTCGGTCCCGCGCGGCTGCGCCGCCGCGGTGTCGCCCATACCGCGGTCGGGCCGCGGGTCGAGCATCTGGAAATCATTCGCGCTGATGTCGAGGCTCATCCGCTCCTTGCCCTCGCGGTCGGTGTACGTCCGCGGAGTGAAGCGGCCTTCCACGTAGACGAGGCGGCCTTTGGTGATGAACTGTTGCGCACGCTCCGCGAGGCCCGACCAGCAGCTGACGCGATACCAGTCGGTCTGCTCCTGCCGATCGCCGCCATCCGCGCGGCCGGTGACGCGATTGACCGCGACGCTGAACTCGCAGACCGGCCGCCCGTTCGGCGTCATGCGCAGCTCGGGATCGCGTCCGACGTTGCCGATGATCACGATCTTGCTCACTGATGCCACGATGTCACTCGTCCCTTCTCACTACGAGGTGTCGCAGGATGTCTTCGGTCAGGCGAATGGTGCGCTCGAGCTCGCGTGCCTGGGTCGGCGGGAGCGAGAACTCGACGACGCCGTACTGGCCGTCGCGGTGGTGCGCGACCTCGTAGGCGAGCCGACGCTTCGCATGCGGAACGACCTTGTCGACCTTGCCGCCGAGGGTCGTGATGGCCTGCTGGATGCGGTCGCTGACGGCGCCAATCCGGGGCGAAAAGGCGCCGCGGCCAAATGCCACGGCGGTCGCATCTAGTGTATCGGAAGACATCAGTCATGGGGAAATCGGCAGCGGCTTGAGCGGGCTGCACGAGGACGCGACCCGCGACTGCGAGATCTGCGGGCTCCCGATGTTTCCGATCGCCGAGGCGGACGGACGCGTCACTCTGGAGTGCGCGAACCGCCATCGTCAGGCAGTGCCTCTTCCGACCTATCGTCCGTTGCGCGAGCGCGCCCGAGCGTGGATCGCTCGTCGCGGAGCGCAGCTGCATGTCCAGCACGAGCGCTGGGAGGCCGAGCGCGAGGAGGGGACCGTGGATGAACGTCTGCCGCGACTGGTTCGCGCGTCCGAGCGTCGTTTCGCAGACGGACAGACCGCCGGTATGGTGCGCGAGGAAGCCGTGCGGACCCCCGGGATGTGGGCCGGCGTCGTGCGCACGGAGCCAGGACGACTCTCGAGCTGGCATCACCACGGCGACCACGAGTCGGTGATCTTCGTCCTCTCAGGCAGGGTGCAGCTCGAGTGCGGTCCGGGCGGCGCGAAGGTGTTCCACGCGCGGTCCGGCGACTACATCTATTTGCCCCCACGCGAGATCCACCGCGAGGGCAACGACGGCGCGGAGGAGTCCGAGATCGTCGTGGTCCGCGCGGGGGCTGGAGAGCTCGTCGTGAACGTGGCGGGTCCAGCGGAGTAAGGGGCAACCGTGCCGCCGGCGGGATTCGAACCCGCACTTGGTCGCTCTTAAGGCGATTGACTCTACCGGTTGGTCTACGGCGGCACGCTCAAGTCTAGGGAGCGTCTACTCGCATTCGAGCGTCCCGAGGAGTCTCTTCGACGCCACCGTGAGGTACGCATCGCGGATCACGCGTTCGACGTCGTCCAACGGTAGATCGCGATCGAGGCGGACGCCGACCCACCCGAGATAGCCGACGTACGGCGGAACGAAATAGCGCTCGGGGTCGGCGTTGACGAGACCATCGCGCATCCCGCGCGGGTATGCGCACCAGAGCGCGAGCCGGCCGTCGGTGCGCCGTGACTTGCCCTTTCGCTGGTCTCAGGCAAGGAGAGGCAGAACCTCCGAACGCGAGCAAGCGGCGCGGGCGACCTGCGCGGCATTCCGGCAGAGTAACGAGCAGCGCGCGAAAAGGAGAACGAGCTGGGCACGAATCCCACCCGCTTCGTGATCATTGGGAACGGCGCAGCCGGGACATACTGCGCCGAGCAGCTGCGCAAGCTGGACGTCGCATGCGAGATCGTCATGATCGACGACGAGCCGTACACGCTCTACAACCGCGTCTCCCTCCCGCGCTACCTCCGTGGGGTTCTCCTCGAGCAGCGCGTGTACGTCCGCGACATGGAATGGCACGAGAAGAACCGCATCGACCTGCGGCTCGAGACGACGGCCAGGCAGGTGAACTTCGAGGAGAAGGTCGTTCATGCCGACCCGGGCGGCGACCTTCGGTATGACCGGCTCTTGATCGCGACGGGCGGCCGGCCGAATCCGCTGCGCTGCCCGGGCGCCGACGGCGCGCCGTACCTCTTCAACTTCCAGTACTTCGACGAGGCGAAGGGGATGGTCGCCCGCATCCCCGAGTCCAAGGTGGCGGTGGTGCTCGGCGGGTCGTTCATCGGTTACGAGCTCACCGAGGCCTTCGCGCACCGCGGGCTCGAAACGCACTGGCTCATGCGCGGCCCGTGGTTCCTCAGACGTGCGCTCGACAAGGACGGCGGCGAGGTCGTCTCGCTCCTCGCCAAGGACGCCGGCGTCCATCTCCACTACGAGGAGGCGATCGACAAGCTGGAGCGCAGCAACGGTCAGCTACGGGTGACGGGCACCGCTGGGTTCAGCGCCACCGCGGACCTGGTCGGCGTCGGGCTCGGGCTCACGATGAACATCGATGTCTTTCAGGGCACCGCTATCGAGACCAACGTCGGCGTCCGCACCAACGAGTTCCTCGAGACGACCGTCGCCGATGTCTGGGCGGCAGGCGACGTCGCCGAGTTCTATGACGTCGTGTCGCAGCGACACCACCGCATGGGCACGTGGGACAACTCGCTCAACCATGGGCGCCATGTCGCGAAGAACATGCTTGGCGCGAAGGAGCCGTACGTCGAGGTCCCGACGTACGCTTCGGGCATGTTCAATTCGAATATCTCGGTCATGGGGGTCACGACCGAAGAGGAACCGGACGCCGAGGCCCTCGTCGAGGTCGACTACGAAGGTCGGAACTACAAGCGGCTTTTCTTCCTCGGAGACAAGCTCGTGGGCGCGATCTTGATCGGCAAGATGAAGGGTCGCAAGAAAGTGCTCGAGCTGATCAGCTCGCGCGCGGCGATCGAGGATCGCCAGAGCGTCTTCGGTCTGCTGGCGATGCCCGAAGCCGTCACGAAGGCCGCCACCCCCGAGTAGTGCCCGCGCAGCGCGTGTCGATCCGCGTCGAGAGCGTCGATCTCGACGGCGTCCTGCATCTTCCCGAGGACGAGGTCATCGGCGGCTGCGCCGTTCTGCACGGATTCGGTGGCGACCCAGACCAGCCTCACATCGTCGCCGTCAGCGAGGCCCTCGCGCGAAGCAACGTCGCTGCGCTGCGGTTCGCGTTCCGTGACCACCGCCCCCCGCGGATGACGCTCGAGACCGGGCTCGCGGACGCCGCGGGGGCGATTCGTGTCCTGAAGGCGCATCCGCAAATTCCGGAGCGTCTGGGTGTCGTCGGGTTCTCGTTCGGAGGGACGGTCGCGGCTCTAGCGGCGGCCCGCGACCACCGCCTTCGTGTGGCCGTCCTTGCGGCGGCGCCGGCTCTCGCTCAGTCTCACTTCACGGCATGGGCGAACGCGAAGTGGAAGCCGGTCGCCGAGCTCTCCCGCACCCGCGCTCGCGTTCTGCTGATCTGGGGCTCTCGCGACACAGAAGTTCCCTTTGCCGACGCCGAGCGGTACGCGTCTGTGCTCGCACAGGCCCGGGTGACCAACAAGATCTTGACGATCGAAGGGGGCGACCACGATTTCTCGCCCGCCGGGCCGCGCGCTGAGATGGCGAAGAGGGTGGCGGGGTGGGTCCGCGAGAGCCTCGAGCGGTAAGGGGAGGACCGAGCCCACGGTCGTATCGGTCCGGCACGGTTCGCGCAGTACCGAAGATCCGTGGGTTTTCCGAACGAGAGCGCGTTCTGGCTGGCCTTCGCGTGGACGACCATCCTGGTGATGGCCCTCATCGCGACCCAGTGGCAGCCGCGCCACACGCACCCGAAGCCGATGCAGTGCCGGTGCGTCGAGTGCGTGATCCGCCGCGTGCGGCCGACCTAACCGGCAGCACGGTCCCGCCTCCCGGGCGAAGTCCTTCACGCGCACCGCGGCCACCGCGGAACTGTGCTGCGCGCGACGAAATCACTCGCGGACGCGCCGCGTTGTGCTAGAGCAGTGTTCGAGCGCCTCGCGGATCAGGACTTCGCCTACTTGACGACGACCGGCCGGACCACCGGTCGGGAACACACGATCGAGATCTGGTTCGGGCTCCACGACCGACGTGTCTACTTCCTCTCGGGAGGCGGCGCGCACGCGGACTGGGTCCGCAACATCCAGCGGAACGCGGACGTGCGGCTGCGCATCGGGTCCCGTTCGGTGAGGGCGAAAGCGCGCATCGTCCGCCCTGGGACGAACGAAGACGACCTCGCGCGACGCCTCCTCGACGGCAAGTACCAGGGCTGGCACGAGGGTAAGCGCCTGAGCAGCTGGGCAAGAACGGCGCTGCCCGTGGTTATCGAGCTATCGGCCAGTAGACCTCGGTCCTGATCTTCTCGCGAGGCATCCTCTCATCGTTCTCCCAATCGACGTACGACTCCCACGGCTCCATCCCTGGGCGCTCTCCGTGCTCGCCGAGCCAGGCCTCGATCCGCCGGTACTCCTCGGAAAGGGTCTCGTACGACCCGACATGGACGGTCCGAGCGGCACGACCACCGGGTAGCTCGGTTCGTTCATCTCACCTTTGGAAAATCACCGTGCTCGCGAAGATAGCTCACGACTCCGCCGGCGTTGAGGAGCTCCTGCGCGAACGGGGCGAGCGGACGCAACACCGCGACGCCGTTCGGCGTCCGCAGGACGCCTGCAGCGAGGTCGAGCGTCACCGGATCACCGTCTCGTACGAGCGAGACCGCCTCAGCGGACTCGACGACGGGGATGCCCAGATTGATGCAGTTGCGGAAGAAGATCCGCGCGAAGCTCTTCGCGACGATGCCCCCGATGCCGAGCTTCCTCAGCGCCGCGACCGCGTACTCGCGCGAGCTGCCACAGCCGAAGTTCTCTCCGCCGATGAGCACGTCGCCGGGCCGCACCTCCTTGGTGAAGCTCGGGCGAGCGTCGCAGAACGCGTACTGGTAGAAGCGGTCTTGCCCGACCATGAACGGCGCGTAGCGGCCCGGGACGATCTGGTCAGTGTCGAGGTCATCGCCGAAAACCCACGCTCGTGCCATCAATCATCTATCTCCATCGCCACTCCGCTGCGTGCCGCGGCGACGAGCAGCTCGCGTGAGCGATCGCCAGACCGCACCGACGCGGCCCCGCGCTCCGGTCTGTCCGCGCGTCGGCGCGCGACGAGGGCGGCGAACTCGTCGTCGGTCGCCTCGAGATACGGACGTGGATCGTCGATCACTCCGGTGAGCGCCGCGACGGCGGCGACGTACGGCGAACCGATGAAGATGCTCGCGTCCGGCGAGCCCATACGGCCTTTGTAGTTTCGGTTCGCGGTCGAAAGGCAGACCTCGTGGCCCGCGAGCACGCCGCCCGTCCGCCCAAGGCACGGCCCGCACCCGGAGCTCCCGATGACCGCGCCCGCGGCAGAGAGGGCAAGGAGCGTCCCGTCCGCCATCGCATCCTCGAATTGCCGCCGCGAGGCGGGCACCACCTCGAGCCGCACGTGCGCTGCGATCCGCTGGCCGCGGAGCACCGCGGCGGCCTGGCGAAGATCGACGAGCCGGCCGTTCGTGCACGAGCCCAGGAACACCACGTCGACGGGCTGGCCGATCGCCTCCGACACGTCGACGACCTGGTCGATGCGGGGCGGGACGGCGATCTGCGGTTCCAGAGCGGTGAGGTCGATCCGGATCTCGTTCGCGTACGCCGCGTCCGGGTCGGGAAAGAGCCAGTCGGGCGCCTCGGGCGTACCGACGACGATCCCCGCCTTCGCGCCCATCTCGGTGGTCATTCCGGCAAGGGTGATGCGGTCGCCCTGCGGAAGATTCCCGGCACCGTGGAACTCCACACAGGCGTAGCGCGCACCGTCGGTCCCGATCTCGCGAACGACCCGCATGACCGCGTCCTTCATCGTCACGCCCTTGCGCGGCCGACCGCTGAACGTGACCTTGATCGACTGCGGTACCCGCAGCCACGTCCGCCCAAGGGCTAGGGCGACCGCGATGTCGGTGGCGCCCATGCCGGCCCCGAATGCTCCCACCGCGCCGTAGCTGTTGCTATGCGAGTCGCTGCCGACGATCACCGTGCCCGGCTCGCAGTAGCCCTCCTCAACCATGATCTGGTGGCAGACGCCTTCGCCGGCGTCATAAAACGTCGCGATGCCCTGCTCTCGTACCCACTCGCGCAACGTCCGATGCGAGTCCGCGACGACCGGCGTCGGCGCAGGCGCCGCATGGTCCACGAAGACGGCGACGCGCGAGGTATCCCAGACGCGCTCCTTACCAAGCTCGCGCATCCCCGCCATCACGGCGTCGATGACGGAGTCATGCACCATGACGCGGGAGATCGGCACGATGACGAGGTCGCCGGCGCGCGCATCGCGAGCCAGGGGTCCCTGGGCGCGCAGCGACACCCTCGAGAGGATCTTCTCGGCGACCGTTTTGCCGATCATGCGACCACCCACTCGCGGAGCAGCGAATCGAGCTGGTCCATGGAGAGCGGGCCCGCGTCGGCGAGAGTCTTGATCCGCCTGGTGATGAGCTTGAGCTCGTCTTCGCCGAACTCGAGGCCGAGCTCCTTGGCGCGGTGGTTGATGGCGTGCTTGCCGGTGAGTCGGTGCGCCACATTCATGGTCCGCTGCAGCCCGAAGTCGGCGGGATCGATGATCTCGTAGCTGTTCGGGTTTAGGTAGATCGCCTTCGTGTGCATCCCCGCCTTGTGGTGGAAAGCATAGCGGCCGGTCACGAAGTTGTTGTACGGGATCTCGATGCCGACGAGCGACGCCACGAGGTCGTCGAGCTCGCGGAGCTTCGGCAGGTCGTACTTCTTGCGGATCGCGCCCGGGTCGTCGGCGTACATGCGCGCGACAAACCCGCCGAGCGGGGTGATCCCGTTGCGCTCGCCGATCCCGAGAACGCTCGTGTCGATGTGCGTCGCGCCGCCCTCGAGGATCGCGTAGCTGTTCGCGATCGCGCACCCCGTGTCGTTATGCCCGTGGAACTCGATGTCGCACGAGACGTGATGGCGCAGCTCGACCGCGAGCGCGTAGCACTGGCGCGGCGTGGCGATCCCAACGGTGTCAGCCACGCCGACGCGATCGACGCCCATCCGGGCGACCGCCGTGTACACCTGAAGGAGGTCGCCTTCGGTCGAGCGGAAGCTGTCCTCGCTCGAGAAGCGCACCTCTTTCCCGTGGTCGCGGATGAACGTGATGACCTCCCGCGCGTCGGCGATGATCTCGTCGACGGTCTTCCCGTGACTGAATTCGCGCAGGATCGATGAGGTCCCGAAGAGGATGTCGATGCCGTCGACGCAGGTCTGAACGGCGACGCGCGCATCGTCCATGTGACACCGGACGTGGGTCAGCACCTTCGCCTTGAGCGGCAGCGCGGCGATGGTGCGGCAGTCCTCGAAGGACTGTGGCGAGGCGACCGGCGACGTCAGCTCGATGTACTCGACCCCGAACGCATCGAGGAGCTTCGCGACCGCGACCTTGTCCGCGGTGGTGAAGTGCGCGTTCGAGAATTGCTCGCCCTCACGAAGCGTCGAGTCGATGATCGCGAAACGCTCGATCGGCACGATGCCTCCTCAGATCACACGCGAGGCGACCACCGGGCCTTTCAGGCAAATGAAAAGCCCGGTGCGCTACGTGCCACCGAGCTCTCGAAAAGCAAGGTCACACGGCAGCGCTTCGTGACGGGGTCTCCCCCGTCGCGACAGTCCGCCTCCTTCCGGTGGGCGGACCAGCCAAGGAACCCGAGTCGGCTCCTCGACTTCGGCGGTCGCCCCGTTCGCGCCGCTTCGGCGGAAGCTCGTCCCTCCGCGGCGTTACTTCTGACGGCCGCACCTCTGGCCGGCAACGCGTATGAAGTTGTTGCGATGGAGTTTAGGTTGGCGCCGCGAGGACTGTAAAGGGCACGACGCCTCACGTAGCCTTCCGCGACGAGGAACGAGTGGCTGACATTCTCATCGCCGACGATCATCGGTTCATCCGCGACATGGTCCGGATCACGCTGTCGACGCAGGGCTGGACCATCGCGGAGGCGTCGTCCGTCGATCAGGCCCTCGACCTCGCGCGGCGCGATCCGCCCCAGGCGATGCTGCTCGACGTCACGTTCGATGAGGAGCGCGTGGACGGGCCGACGGGCTTCGACGTTTGCCGGCAGCTCAAGGCAGATCCAAATACCAGGGACATCCCGGTGATCATGCTGACCGCGCGCGACAGCGCCGCGGACCGCAAGGAAGGCATGGCCGCGGGCGCGTCGCACTATCTGGTGAAGCCATTCGGGCCGATCGACCTCATCAACACTCTGCGCGGGCTCCTTGGAGATCCACCGGCCGTTCAAAGCCTCGGCCAGTACCTCATCGACGAAGGGATCCTGACCCACGACCAGCTCGCGGAAGCGCTCTCCCTTCAGCGCTCGCTCGAGGCGAAAGGGCACCCGCGGCGGCTCGGCGAAGTCCTTTCGCTGATGCGTGCGATCAACACCGAACAGCTCCAGAAAGCGCTCGAGCGGCAGAAAAAGCAGCAGAGGGTCTAATGGATATTCCCCTCCTCACGCTCGGCGTCGCGGTGATCGTCATGCTCATCGCGACGTACGGCGTCACGTTGATGTGGCGGCACACCCGGACGATGGACGCCGACCGCGAGTGGCGGCAGATCGTCGAGTACCGTCGCGACCATGGCGGAGGGGTGACGATGGAGATAGCCTCTGGCCGGGAACCGCTCCCGAAGGAATGGGTGGACGAGTGGCGCAAACACCGGCGCTTCGGACGTTGAGAGAGCACATTTAGCCTTGCGCATCGGCGTGCTCACGGGCGGCGGGGACGCCCCTGGGCTGAACGCGGCGATCCGCGCCGTCGTCCTCCGCGCGAGCGCGCTCGGGCACGAGGTCCTCGGGATCACCGATGGTTGGGCTGGTCTTCTCGGCGAGCACGCGCCAAGCCCGCTGACGCCGCGCCACGTCGCCGGGATCCTCGGCGAGGGCGGGACCATGCTTGGAACCTCGCGTACCGATCCGCGAAAGGACGAGGCCTCGCGGCGGGCGGTGATCGAGAGCGTCCGGCGGAACGACATCGACGCGCTCGTGGCGATCGGCGGGAACGACACGCTCAGCGTCGCGGATTGGCTCCATCAACAGAGCGTGAAGGTCGTCGGCGTCCCCAAGACCGTCGACAACGACCTCGCCGAGACCGAGTTCTGCATCGGCTTCGACACGGCGGTGTCCGTGCTGTCCGAGGCACTCGACCGTCTCAGAACGACCGCGAGCGCGCACCACCGCGTCGTGGTGGTCGAGGCGATGGGCCGCGACACCGGCTGGGTCGCGGCGTTCGGCGGCCTCGCCGGCGGCGCCGACCTCATCCTCGTGCCAGAGATCTCGGTCACGATCGGCGACGTGATCCGCACCATGAAGCGCCGGCGGGAGAGCGGCGTTCCGGACATCCTCGTGGTCATCTCGGAGGCCGCGGAGATCGACGGGCTCGAGGCGCAGACCGCGATCGATCGCGACGCGTTCGGCCACGTCCGCCTCGATCAGCGCGCGATCGGCGCGGTCCTGGCGCGCCACATCGAACAGCGGACCGGCATCGAAGCGCGCCAGGTGGTGCTCGGCCACCTCCAGCGCGGTGGTTCGCCGACCAGCATCGATCGTCTACGCGCGACGCGCTTCGGCAACGCCGCGGTCGATCTGGTCGAGTCCGGTCGGTCCGGGGTCTTGCCGGTCCAGCGAGCCGGACACATCGAAGTCGCAGCCATTGCCGACGCGGTCCGCGAAATCCGCCGCCTTTCCGACGAGTACATCGAGCTCGTCCGACGGTTCGCCGGAGTGCTCGACTAGCAACTCCTACGCGAGCGATATGACATCGCGATCGCAACGCGGACGACACAGCGTTCCATCTGCGCGAACCTCTCCCTGGACGCTCAGACGTACGAGCGGAAACCAGGGAGGAACTCGGTGTTCACACCATTCCAGAGGGCAACGCTCGCGGTCCTCGCGGTCGGTCTCTTCGCGATCGGTCTTGGCGTATGGGCGAAGGGAGGGTCGGCGGCGACCGGACTGCCCGTCGCACAGCCGATCGCCCAGGTCCAGGCCGCTACTGCTGGCGGGCCGCCGCCGGGGATCGTCACCGTCGGCGAGGCGAGCGTCGACGGCATTCCGGACTCGGGTTATCTCGCGTTCGCGGTCCAGTTTGGCGGGCCCGTCGGCACGGACGTCGCCGGCGGGTTACAGGAGCGCGTCACGCGATTGCTCGCAAAGGCGCAGCAGCTCGGGGTCGAGGACAAGGACATCATCCTCGGGCCGCTCCAGTTCCAGCCGCAGTACCAGTACGACCCGCAAAAAGGACAGAAGGTGACCGCTTTCAACGCCTACCAACAGATTGCCATCGAGTGCGATGACCTCAGCGGCATGCCGCTCCTCATCCAGACCCTCATGAAGGACGACGCCACGAGCGCCCTCTCGGTGCGCTACGCGCCCAGCGAGAAGAGCTCGGCGTACCTCGTCGCGCGGCAGCGTGCGATCGCGGACGCCCGCGCGAAGGCGGAAACGGCTGCCGAGTCCGCCGGCGTCAGGCTCGGCGCGGCGCTATCGGTCAGCGACTTCCAACCTCCGGCCGCGCCGCAGTACGGACCCTACGGAGTCGCGACCCCGGGAAAGTTCCCGACCGTCGGCGGACCCGGATTCCCGCCGGCACAGATAGACACCCTCATTCGCGTCCAGGTGCAGTTCGCGATCGCCACAGCCGACTAGCGATCCCCAGTGCTGAGGATGGCGAGCGCCCCGCTCGCCATCCTCGTAGCGTTAGCGAGGGCTAGCGCCGCCTAAAGCCCGACGGTTCCCGTGGCCGGCGCATGGCCATGATGGCGATCCCGACCATCACACCAAGCCCCACCAGCGCCGCCCCAAGCCAGAGGTCGACGGCGTTCGGTGCTGTCTCGGGTGCCGCGGTCGGACTCGCCACGGCGACTGCCGATCGCGTCGGGACGGCGGTCGGCGTCGGTGAGGTGGCCGCCACCGCGGTCGCCGTCGTCGTGGCCGTAGGCGTGACTGTCCGCGTGGGCGTCGGCGCGGCCGATGCGGTCTGTGCGGCCGCCGCGGTCGGCGCGGCCGACGCCGTGGCCGCCGCCGGGGTCGCAGTCGCGGCTGGCGCAGCCGTCGTTCCAGAGCCGAGCGGCGCACAAGCGCTCGTGTCCGCGGTCTCCACCATCGCGCAGACGGAGCGTCCGGTCTGTACCCAGCTGGTGCCGTCGCTCGCCGCACGCGAAAGCGACATGAGGATGAAGGGGTAATGGGCGGTGATCGGCGCACCGCACGTGCCCAACTGCCACGCAAGGCTGATCGTCACATCCGTGCTCAACCCCGCCGAGACCGCGGTCGCGATGCACCGCCCGCCGAGGTCGTTGCCGCGCGTATATAGAGCGAGGATGTCCTTATCGAAGCTCATGAAATCGTCGGGCGTTCGCCGAGGTCGGGCAGATGGCCGCGGAGCTGGTACCTCGCCGGCACGCTCGCCGCGGCGAGAGCGGGCGAGCCCAGGATGCAGAGAACCGCGGCGACGGCGATGATCCGTGCGATTTGCCTCATCGAGTAGCGCAGGATAGTAGGCGACCAAGCAAGGTCCGATACGACCTCGTATCGGGCCGGGGGGATCGTCACGATGGCTGAGAAGGCGGTCTTTCGCATCTGGTTCAGGAATGCCCGAGGCGACCGGGTCGACTTCACGGCAAAGACCGACAAGGACACGTACGAGCTGAAGGAAGGGGTCGTCCGCATCATGGCCGAGAACGGCAGGCTCATCATCCTGCCGCTCGAGCGTGTGCTCTCGATCGAAGATTTCCGGCGCGCTCGGGGCACTGGCACCTCGCGGCCCGTTCGCGCACGGCGGCGGAGCTAGCCCCTACCCGTTCCACGTGCGCGGAGGGGCCGTTAGAGCGGCGTGAGGCGCGTGCTCGCGCACCTGGCCGCGGTGAGCCTCGCCGCGGTCGTGACAGCGGGGGTCCTCGGAGGCGCCGGCGAGCTGATCATCGTCGGCCACGTGATGCCGTCCCCGGCTCCATCTCTCAAAGCGGAAGCCAAGCTCGCCACCCTGCCGCCGGGGCTCGCCCCGACGGAGACGTCAGCGCCGACCGAGGCACCGCCGCCCACGATGTCACCGGTCCCCACGCTGTCGCCGTACGCGCTGACCGCCTTCCGCTTCAGCGGCCACAACTATCTCGGGATCACGAACACCGCCCCAGAGGCGACGTTCGCGGCTCCCTTCGCCGGAAAGGTCGACGTGCGGACGTATCAGTTCATCGATGGTGACGTGCGCGTCGGATCGAATGTGACGAGCCTCCCGTTCTTTCCTTACGTCGCGGTCTCGTCCAGTGAACGGCGCATCGTGTATCGGCCCGGTGCGGTCGGGACGGTGACGGACCTGCTCGTTTCGGATGGCGTCTCTGTGCAGGCAGGAGATCCTCTCTTCCGGCTGATCGCCCCCGGTCCGTCTTCGTGGGTGACCTTCTACGACCAGAAGGTCCCGTACCAGGTCGTCGTCTCGCTGCAGCGAGCGAACGGCTCTGGCGACCTCGACGCGTCGGTGTATTTCTCGACGCCCTGACCCGTACCCTGCGCACCGTGGACGAGCAACGCGTCTACGACTCGCTGTTTCCCCACTACGTCGAGATAGCGACGGTCACGCAGTACCACAGGCGTGGCGGCAAGCCGGGCGGATGGGGCGGTCACGCGACGATGTTCGTGAGCGGCGCGGAGCGCGACGAGGACGCCGGATATCCGCGTCTGCGGCTCGTCGACGAAGAGACCGACCTGAGCTCGCCCGTATCGGGCATCGGCGTCAGCGTCAACCGGATCTTCACGAACGTGAACTGGGTAGCGATCCCGGGCCGGGACGTGTTCCTCCACGGCGGGGTCACGCCTGATTCGGAGCTCGACGAGGCGGCCTACGAAGCGGCGATCGCACGGGCCGCGGCAGCGGGCTGGTTCGCCGGCATCCGCGTCGAAGACGCGCTCGCGCGGCTGCGACCGATCGGCATGACCGCCGAGGAATTCATCGTGCGGCACTCGATCGGCACGGACTTCGCCCTCACGTTCGCGCGCGGTGTGTATGGCGTCCGGCTGCCGCTGGGGCGCGCCGCGATCGGAGCGGTGGTCGACCACCTCAACCAAGTGAACGACGCCGCGCGAAGCTCCGGATACACCTGGAACGCATATACGAACAACTGCAGCCACGTGATCCACAACGCTCTCGCGGCGGCCGGCGTCTGGGACCCGAAGCACGCCCGCGGACCGGGGATGGTGAACCTGGCCAGGGATCTTGCCAGCGTCGCGGCCAGCGTCGTGCGGGGCGGCATTTCAGACTTCTCGTTCCCTGCGAACAACTTCGTCCGCGCGTATGAAGCGGGCAACGAGCATCCGATCGAGAATGTCGACGCCGCGTTCGCGGATCACGACATCGCGCGGACCATCGCCCGGGGATGGCTGAGCACGGCCCCGGGCGCGCTCGTCGTTCGCTACCCGATCCACGACCTCGCCCGCAACCGACTGTTCGAGATGGGACGCGATCCGTTCCTTTTCTCCGTGCCCGCCATTTGGGACAAGCGCGACAAGTTCCTGAAGCTGACTCGCGATCCGGCCGCCGAGATCACCGATCTGGGTGCGAACCTGCGCTGGTTCCGCGACCGATATGCCGCCGGACTCGCGTCATCGAGCGCGGGCACCGACGGCGGCCGAGCGGGAGGTGCCTTCGGGCCATTTCGCGAGCGCTTTCGCGCCTACATCGCGGGCGCCCTCGCGGCGACGAACGAGCAGCTGCTTCGGTACGAGCGGCTCCGCGCGGCCGCTTAACCGCCCATCGCGCTAAGCCACGCACGCATCCGCTCGTGGAGCGACGTCGCCCCGACGATCGCGCCATCGACCTTCCACTCCGCCGGATGCAGGATGAAGGCGCGGATCTGCCACCCGCCGAGCCCGCCGTGCGATCCGATCTGCCCTTCGAACGACGCGACCTCCCCCGACCCCTCGTCGAAGACGCTGATGAGCACGAGGTCGCCGCACTGCGCCATCCGGTCGATCCGCTCGAGGCCGGCGAGCGCGTTCACCCCGAAGGCCGCGACGGGATCGGACCCTTCGACGCGATCTCCGTCCAGATATCGCGCACCATTCCGGCCGAGCGCCACGGACCCGCGCGCCGTACGCACCATCACGAGGCCGATACCGGGATGCGCGACGAGCCGATCGATGAGGCCGGGGTGGCGCTCCTCGATCACCTCCTTTGACGCGCGGCCCTGGATACCCGGGAAAGACACGTGCGCGAGGTTGCCGGATGCCGCGACGACCACGTCTGGGATCTCGTTGTCGCGCGGGCCGCTGGCCTCCGCGGGTAGCGACATCCGTGAGAGCCGCCCGCCCATGCGGCTCGGGCCCGCGCTCTCCGACACGAGCGAGCCGAGGCGACCCCAGTGCTCGATGTGCTTCGTCGCACCGTGCACGGTCTTCTCATCGCCGACGAGCTCGTGGACGAGCTCGTCGAGCGTTTTGCCGAAGCGCGCCCGGAACATCGCGCCAGGCGTCTGGCCGTGATCGGAGAGGACGACGAAGCGGTAGGGGCGCGGCGCGTCGAGCGACGCCTTCTCGATCAGCGCGAGGATCCGATCGAGCCCGTCAATGGCATCGCGCGCCTCGACACGATCGACGCCGGAGTGATGCGCGATCTCGTCGTAATCGACGAAGTCGACGTAGATCAGCGGCGCGGCGCGGAACATCTCCTCGATGACGAGCGCCGCTGTCAGGTGGCGAAGCAGCACGTTCGCCGCGGCCCGAGCGAGCGGATACGGAAACGCACGATCGCCTCGCGGCTCGATGCCCGCCGCTCTCTCGCGTCGCGCTTGGACGAGCTCCTTCACGATCTCGCCGACCGACAGCACGAGCCAGCGAACGAAGCTGTACGGGCTGATGAAGAACCAATCGAGGACGTGGCTGCGGCGCAGCTCTCGGGCCGGATCGTCGATCGTCGCGGCGGTGAGATAGCTGCGTGTCGCGTCTCCCGAGAACAGGTTGCCGATCGAGGCGCCGCCCTCTGCGAGCAGCCCGCGGCCGTTCGAGACGCGACGCATCATCTCGCGTGCATCGCGCGGATGATTCGAGACGAGCAGCCGTCGCGACGCCTTGTCCCACCAGCGGAAACCAGGGATGCCGTCGTTGTTGCCGTGGAGGATGCCCGCCTGGCTCGCGGACGTCTGCGTCGGGAGGAGGGGCTCCCATCCGGTCAGGGTCATCGCGCCCGAGCGAAGCCATCGTCCGATCGTCGGCGCCCCACCCGCTTCGAGCCGCCTGCGCAGTACGGGCTCGCTCAGCCCGTCGATCTGGACGAACAGCACGCCTGGTCGATCGGAGTGGGGCGTCCCGTGGCGGGCCGCGAGCTGCCTGACAAGCGTCCCGAAGAACGAGTTGTCGTCCGCGAGCGACAGGCCCGCGGCAAGAATCGTGTCGACGATCGCATACACGAGGGTGCCGGAGAGAGCGCTGCGCACCGAGTCGATTTCGATGCCGACCGGGACGTGAGATAGCGCCCAGAACGCGGTCGCCTGGACCGCGAGGGTCCCGAGACCGACCAGCGCGACCGAGAAACCCGACAGCAGCCCGATGAGCATCGGGCGCGCGAGCGTGCCAAGCGTCGCGAGCGTGATCGCGGCGACGAGAGCTGCGACGGGCTCACGCACGTGGATCCCTGGGACCAAGACCGCCGCGGCGACGAACGCGATGATCCCGACGACGATCGTCGCGATCGCGCGCCGGGCCACGGGCGCGGGACCACCGCTCCATCTCCAGAGAAGCTCGAACTGCCTGCGATAGAAGGAAACCGGATCTCCGATCGCCATCTAGGAGTCTTCCCCTACCCGCCGATTAGGCTCGGTTCGTGGCGCTCTCGCGCGCGCACCTCCGGTTCCTCGGGCACTCGACGGTGCTCCTCGACCTGGACGGAACCCGCATCCTCACGGATCCGCTGCTCGTCGACCGGCTCGGGCCGCTCCACCGCCACGCCCGCACCATCGACGAGGCGCATGTGCACGTCGACGCGGTCCTCATCTCCCACGCACACCACGACCACCTGCACCTCCCCTCGTTACTGCGTGTTCGTGGCGGCCCTCGCATCGTCGTGCCGTCCGGTCTCGGCCCGCTCGTTCGCGCGGCCGGGCACGAGGTCGAAGAGCTCGCCATCGGCGACCGGCTTACGATCGGGCGACTGACGATCGAAGCGGTGCCGGCACTGCACCACGGAGGACGGCGGCCGCTCGGTCCGTCCGCCACCGCGATCGGCTTCAGGGTCGCCGGCTCGACGCGCGTGTACTTCGCCGGCGACACCGATCTCTTCCCCGAGATGGCCGCGTTCGCGGGCGACGTCGACGTCGCGCTTTTGCCGGTCTGGGGTTGGGGGCCGCGCCTGGGGATCGGCCATCTCGATCCGTATCGTGCCGCCGAGGCGGTCCGCATGATCCGGCCTCGGCTCGCCGTACCGATCCATTGGGGCACGTTCTATCCGTTCGCGCTCGCCCGCGTGTGGCCGCGCGCGCTGGCGCGGCCGCCCCACGAGTTCGCGCGCGAGGTCGAGCGCATCGCCCCGGACACCGAGGTGCGGATCCTCGCTCCGGGCGACGCGACCGACCTGGTCTAGCGGCCCGCTGTCATTCCTCGAGGAACGGCAGCACCGTCGCGGCGAGGGCGGGCTCAGTGCCCATTGAGTAGTGCGTGACTCCCGGCAGGATCGCCAAACGCGATCGCGGCCGGCCGGACCCATCCCAACCCCCATCTTGCTTGCCGCCACCGAGTAGGCCGAAGACTTCGACCGCGTGGGCGGGCGGGAAGATGTCGGCGTCGCCGGCCACGACCATCGTCGGCGCCTCGATCTTGCCGACCTCGCCCGAAAGGTCGAAATCCTCTTTCATCGCATCGCCAATCTTGCCCAGCAGGCGGGGCCAGTCTTCGGGGCGCGGTGCGAGGCTCGCATAGAGCTGGTACATGGGCGTTTGCTTCATCGCCTCGGCCGCCGCAGGGGTGACCTGACCCTGCTGGACGAGGATGTCGGGGTAGAACGCGTTCCGCTTGATCGGCGTCGAGACGATCACCAGCTTGCGGACCAATTCCGGATGGCGGAGCGCGACGAAGAACGCGACGCCTCCACCGAGCGAGTAGCCGACGACGTCAGGCCGCTCGAGCTTCATATGCTTGATGAGCGCGGCGATGTCCTCGGCCATGAGCTCCGTGCGGATCGGGCGATCGATGTCCGCAGTCCGCCCATGCGCTTGCAGATCGACGCCGATCACCTGGTGGCGCTTCGCCAGTATGGTCAGGTTGGGCCCGAACATCTCGATCGCGCCGAGCCCGCCGTGCAGCAGGATCAGCGGTCGGCCGGTCCCGTGGATCTCGTAGTAGAGCTTGATGCCGTTCACGTCGGCGTAGTGGCCTTGGCCTTTCGTCTCGCTTCCTCTCTCGCCCTGCTCGTCGCGCTCGACATCTGTTGAGATCGAACTCATCGTGGCGCTCCTCTCATTGCCCTGCGGAGCGAAAGGCTACGCCGTGTTGAGGGACAATGATCCGCCGACATGTCCGACGATCGTGTATACGTGGAGCGCAACACACGCGAGCGCGAGCGCCTACGCGCGCTGATCGAGCGAGTCACCGACGACGAGCTCCGCCTGCCGGTGAACGAGTACTGGACCGTTGCGGGCGTCTTGGGTCACATCGCCTTCTGGGATGCCCGCGCGCTTTGGCTCGCCGGCAAGCTCGAACGCGGCGTGCCGTTCACGCCCGCAGATGTCGAACCCGACGACGTGAGCTGGGTCAACGACTCGACGCGGCCCCTCATCCACGCGATCGCTCCGCGCGAGGCCGCTCGTCTCGCGCTACGGATCGCGGAGGACACGGACGAGCACGTCGCGAAGCTGGAGCCTTCGAGGATGTGGCCCATGGATGAGAAGAGCCTGCTCAATTCCTCGCGGGCTGAGCACCGGGCCGAGCACCTCGATCAGATCGAGGCGGCGCTCGGATCTCGGGGAAGCGGTATTCGCCCCAAAACCTAGCGGCAAACGCAAAACATCTAACGAACGCCGCTGAGTGCGTCCCACATCACGAATTGCGCGGCCCTTCCCGGTGTTCAATCTCCAGACCCCGCGAAGGAGAACCGTTCATGGCTTCTACCCCTCTTATCGATGTGCAAAGCGCACCGAGCGCGGCGCTCGATCCGCGCGTCCGTGCGCAGATCGTCGCCGCGGTCATGCTTGGCCTCTTCCTCGCGGCGCTCGACCAGACGGTCGTCGGCACGGCCCTGCCGCGCATCGTCACCGACCTGCACGGGAACGACATTTACACCTGGGCGTTCACCGCGTACCTCCTGACGGCGACGATCAGCGGTCCGATCTACGGAAAGCTGTCCGACCTGTTCGGCCGCCGTCCCGTGCTGTTGTTCGCGGTCGCGGTCTTCCTCGTCGGCTCGCTGCTGTCAGGCGTCTCTCGCGAGATGTGGCAGCTGGTCGGATCGCGCGCGCTCCAGGGTCTCGGAGCGGGCGCGCTCTTCCCTGTGGCGCTCGCCGTGATCGGCGACCTTTTCGACGCGGCGGAGCGCGGCAAGTACCAGGGGCTTGTGGGGGCCGTTTTCGGCCTCAGCTCGCTCATCGGCCCGGCGATCGGCGGCGTCATCACGGATACGATCGGCTGGCACTGGATCTTCTTCGTCAACATCCCGATCGGTCTCGTGGTCTTTGCGGTGATCTGGCGCACGTTGCCGACGGTTCGGCCGGCCGCAGCGAAGCCACGGATCGACTACCTCGGCGCGACGGTGCTCGTCGCGGCGCTCGTGCCGATCCTCATCGGTCTCAGCAACAAACAGAGCGGGGCCTGGGCCGATGCGACGGTCGGCGGACTCATCGCGGCCGGCCTCGCGATCACGGCCGCCTTCGTCTGGATCGAGCTGCGCTCGGCGGACCCGATCGTCCCGATACGGCTCTTCACCAACCGATCCTTCACGATCTCGGTCATCGCGATGTTCATGGCCTCGATGGCCTTCTTCACGCCCGTCGTGTTCCTGCCGCGATGGTTCCAGGTCGTGGAAGGTGCGACCGCGACGCAGTCCGGTTATCAGATCCTCGCGCTGCTCGGCGGCCTGATCGTCAGCGCGATCCTCTCCGGGCAGGTCGTGGCCCGGACCGGTCGCTACAAGCTGCTCGCGCTGGGCTCCCCGGTGGTGCTCGCGGTCGGCCTGTTCCTCCTCTCGAACCTTCGCGCCGACACACCGCTGCCGCTGCTCTGGTCCTGGATGTTCATCACCGGTATCGGAGTCGGTCCGATCTTCTCGATCTTCACGCTCGTCGTTCAAGGTGCGGTTCCGCCGCGACAGATCGGGACGGCCACCAGCAGCCTGACGCTCTTTCAGCAGATCGGCGGAACGGTCGGCCTCGCGATCGCGGGGACGGTATTTGGAGCACGGCTCGCCGAGGAGCTGCCCCGACAGCTTGCCGAGAGCTCGCTCCCGCCGCAGATCGCGACGCGGCTCGCGACCTCGGGCGGCGCCGCTGGGCAGCTGGTCGGCGTGGGCGATCTGGGCAAGGCGATCCTCGCCGGCGCGCCCCCCGAGGCGCAGGCGCAGCTTGCCCCATTCATTCCGGAGATCGTCGCCGCGATCCACCGGGCGTTCTCGCTCGCCGTCGCGAGCACGTTCGCGTTCGGCATCGTGGCCGCGGTCGTCGCGGTCGCCGTGGTCCTCTTCCTGCGTGAGGAGCGGCAGTCGGCGCAGCGCCCGGCCACGACGACGTTCGACACGCGCCGGCCATCGCCGCTCGCGGAATCCGGAAAATAGTCGGAGTGACCTCGGGCACGTCGCGCGCCGACTGGCTGATCTTCCTCGCGCTCGGTCTGATGTGGGGCTCGAGCTACCTGTTCATCAAGATCGGCGTGAGCGACTTCGGGACGTTCACCCTCGTGGCGCTCCGGCTCGCGATCGGCGCCGCGCTCCTCTGGGCCGTCGTCAAGCTTGCCGGACAGAGCCTGCCGCGGTCACCACGCGCCTACGGCCACCTCATGGTGATGGCCATCGTGAACATCGCCTTGCCCTTCGTCCTCATCACCTGGGCCGAGCGCAACGTCGAATCGAGCCTCGCCGCGATCCTCACCTCGATCGTGCCGCTCTTCGTCGTCGTGCTCGCGCCGCTCTTCATCGAGGATGAGCCGATGCGCGCGAACGGGATCGTGGGCCTCGTGATCGGCTTCGTCGGTGTGGTCGTCCTCACGGGCCGCAGCCTCGGAAGCGTCGGGTCAGACACGCTCAGCGAGCTCGCGCTCCTTGGCGCGTCGCTCAGCTACGCGGCCGGCGCGGTGTACGCCCGCCGCAACATCCGCGGCCTCGCCCCGATGATCCCGGCGGTCTTCCAGGTCAGCTTCGCGATGCTCATGACCGCGGTCATCGCCGTGGCCGTCGAGCATCCGTGGACGCTGCGTCCAAGCCTCGTCGGGGCCGGCGCGATCGTCTGGCTCGGCGTACTGGGATCGGGTTTGGCGTACCTGGCCTTCTTCAGGCTCCTGAGCCGCTGGGGCGCGACGCGCACCGCCGCGGTCGCGTACGTGCTCCCCGTGGTCGGGATCGCGCTCGGGTCCCTCGTGCTGGGCGAGGTCATCGATCTCCGCACGATCGTCGGCACGGCGCTCATCATCTGCGGCGTCGCGCTCGTGAACAGCAAGCTCGGTGGACGGATCGTCCTTTCGCGGCCACGGATCGCGGAGTCGGCGCGCCTCGATTAGAAGGGGATCGCGCGGACCAGCGTGCTCTTGAGCCCGAGGGTCGTCCGCAGGAAGCGATCCCCCTTGAGGTCGACGGCGTCCGCCGTCCCTCGAACGACCACCGAGACCGGCCGCCCGCCGGGGCTCAGGTTGAACTGCATCGCGACGAAGTCGCCGATGTCGATCCCGTAGTCCTCGATGATCTGCTCGCGGATGACCGCGCCGGAGAACGTCCGCACCCAGAGCTCGTCGTGCGGATTCTGGCCGCGCGGGTCGTACGCGAGCGCCTCGGCGGGATCGTCGACGACCGCAAGGTACGGCCAGCCCTTCGCGCACCGCCAGGTGCCGCCGACGCGCTCGGCATCAAGGACGCAGCCGACGTTCTCGCTCACCCCGCCGCTCGATGACGCATACAGGGCGCGTATCGGCTGCCCTCCGTAGGTGAGGATCAGCGACGCGGTCGACGCCACCGCAGCCGACGCACGTGGACTCTCGAATGAGCGGCCGCCGTAGCACTGGTCGGCGGTGTCGTCGCGGACGTCCCACGTTCGATCGCCCGCCGTCGCCTGGCGCCACGCCGCATACGTCCGCGCCGTGATCGCCTGGGCTCTGAGCGCCTCGTACTGCCAATCGCCCGGCATCTCGCCGGGAAGCGCGCCGCGCATGTAGTCGTCGGACGAAACGTAATTCACAACGCGCAGGTAGCCCTCGTCACGCGTCTGAACCTGGATGTTGCCGCGGTACGCGAGGCCCTTCTCGCCGATGGCGATGGGGTCCCACCACTGCGTCGGGACGAGGGTGACGATGTCCTCGCCGACGTAGACGTGACGGCCGGACCAGCTGTCGGTCGCGATGAGCGTCGACCCCGAAGTCGTGAAGAGCACGGGCTCGTCCGGCGCCGCCTCGAAGTAGACGACGCTTGGGTCCGCATCGTTCACCAACCGCATCCCGCCCGCCGAAGATGTGTGGGCGACGTCCCAGATGGTCCGTCCGACGCAGCCGGTCGATGGCGCCGAGAGCAGCACGCGGAACGGCAGCGACAAGGGCTGCGTGGTGAGCTGCGCTCCGGGAAAGTACTTTGCGACGATCTGCTCACCGCTGAGCCGCGTGCCGGTGACGCCCTCGGCCCAGCCCTGAGCGCCCCACTGCGAGAGGCCGATGCCGTGGCCCCAGCCCTTTCCATAGAGCACCACGCCGTCGGGCCGCACGACGACGAGGTCCTCGCGCATGGGTACGGCCGCGGTGGAGAACCAGTGCGCGCCTTCCTCGACCATGTCCCACGCGAGCGCGTACGCCCCCTCCGCCCCAGGCGCCCGCATGTCGACCGTCACGCGCACCGTCTCGCCGGGCGCGACGTCGTGCTGCAACCGCGTCCGCGCGCCGTCCCAGACCACCGCGCGAGAGCTCATGTCGAACCAGTGGTACCCAAGGCGGATCGGATGGTCACCGCCAGCGGGCCAGGTCCTGAGCCCGGTGTTGGTGAGAGGGACATCGATGTTCACCTCGCCGCCCGGAACGATGGACGTGGGCGCGTTCGTCCGGCCGTATCCCGCATCGAGGTCGGTCGTCACGCGTAGCGGGAAACCAGCCGAGACCGGTGCGGTCGCGGAGAACCACGTCTTGCCCTCGCGGATGAGATCCGGTTTCACGGTGTAGCTGCCCGTCCAGGTCGGGAGAGCGACCTGCAGCAGAAGCGGACCGCCGAAGCCGGGCACGACGTCGTGCGGCAGCGCGGTCCGCAGTCCATCCCAGGCGAGCAGCTTCCCCGTCGCGTCGTAGAGGTGATAAGAAAGCTTCACCGGGTTCGGCCCGCCGGCGTTCCAGATCGCATCGCTCTCGTTGTTGACCACCACGTCGACCGAACGGGTCTCACCTGGGGCGGCCGGCAGCAACGGACCGTCGGGCTGGGCGATGTAAGCGCTGGTGAGCGCTGCGGGATCACCGCTGAGCGAGCGAGGCGGATCGTCGAGACGTTGGATCTGACCGCGAGCGAATGCCGCGGCGCGCGGCGGCCGCTCTGCGGCGAGGGGAAGCGAAGCGGGAGCGAATGTCGTTTGGATCGGCGCGGCGATCGAGAGCGCGCCGCCGAGAAGCGCGGCCACGACCGCGGACCGAGATCCCACTACCTTCGCGTAGCCTTCCAGCCGCCGCACGGTCGCGGCAACGGCGAGCGCGCGAGTCGATTCGAACCTGATCCAATCGCAGTGTGCGCGCTCCCCGATCAAGCGGGCGGCGCGCGGCCCATCATTCGGCCGCGTGAGAGCAAGAACATCCGCGGTCGTGGACCTGACCTGGTCGCAGGTCCACGCGTTCCGCGTCCAGCGTCATCACCTCGCTCGGCGCGCGCCGAAGAAGGATCTCGCCAAAGTCGTCGGCGCGATGGGCGGAGCCCAGGCGCAGCTCATGTCCGCGGCCGAGCTGCAGATCGCGGTGCGCGTCGACTGTGCCGTGAGCGACGTGCGAACCGCGCTGTGGAAGGACCGGACCCTCGTCAAGACGTGGCTGATGCGCGGCACGCTGCACCTGGTCCCCTCCGCTGACCTGCCACTGTTCACGGCCGCCATGCGGACGAAGTGGATGAAACCGCGCAATGCCTGGCTGAAGTTCTTCGGCATGACCGAGCAGGATGCGATCGAGTTCGCCGACGCCATCGGGTCTGCACTGACCGCGACGCCCATGAGCAGGGAGGAGCTCATCGCCGCGGTGAGCAAAGGCAGGTCCAGACGGTTGCGCGAGTGGCTCCGGTCGGGATGGGGCGGGCTGCTGAAACCGGCGGCCCGGCGTGGTCAGCTGTGCTTTGGCCCGAGCCGCGGGGCGAGCGTGACGTTCGTCCGTCCGGCGAAGTGGCTCCCTTCGTGGCGCGAGCTCGATCCCGATGAGGCTCTCCTCGAGGTGGCCCGCCGCTATCTGCGCGCGTACGGTCCGGCGACGAAGTCGGACTTCGCTCGCTGGTGGGGGCCGAGCTTCCCGGGCGCGGGTGCTGCAGCCTGGTCGGGCCTTGCGTCAGAGCTGGCGCCGGTCTCGGTCGACGGCGTTCGCGCCGACGTCCTCGCTCGCGATCTCGACGTGCTCGCAAGGATCAAGAGCGAACCGTCCGTCCAGCTCCTCCCGGCGTTCGATCCGTACGTGATGGGCCACAAGAGCCGCGACCACCTCTTCGAACGCGTCCACACGCGGAAGGTGAGCCGGATCGCGGGATGGATCTCCGCGGTCGTGCTCGCGGACGGCCGCGTGTCCGGAACGTGGACGCACGTAGTTGCGAACGGAATCCTGCGGATCCTGGTCGAGCGCTTCGGCCCCCTCTCGCCGAAGGTCAGGTCCGCGATCGGACTTCGCGCCGATTCGCTCGCCGAGTCGATCGGCGCGGCACGGGCCACGGTGAAGTTCGCCTAGAACGGCACCGGTCGTGCTCGGCTGCGCGAAATGAACCCGATGCGCACGACGACGCTTCCCGGTGGTACGGCGGTCCCGCTGCTCGGTCAGGGTACCTGGCGCATGGGTGAGGACCGCGAACACCGACGTCGCGAGGTCAGCGCGCTCCGCACCGGCATGGAGCTCGGGATGACCCTCATCGACACTGCCGAGATGTACGCCGACGGCGGCGCCGAGCGCGTCGTCGGCGAGGCGATCCGGGGCCGTCGCGACGACGTCTTCATCGTGAGCAAGCTCTATCCGCAGAACGCGACGCCGGAGCGAATGCGTAAGGCATGCGAGCGCAGCTTGAAGCGCCTTGGGACCGAGCGCATCGACCTGTACCTCCTGCACTGGCGCGGCGACGTCGCCCTGCGGAGGATGCTCGACGGATTCGCCCAGCTGCTCGCCGATGAGAAGATCGCCTACGCCGGCGTCAGCAACTTCGACGTTCAGGACATGGATGAGCTGGCGCGTTTGAAGGACGGCCTCGACATCATCGTCGCCAATGAGGTGCTCTACAACCTGGAGAAGCGCGGCATCGAGTACGACCTTCTTCCGTGGATGCGTAAGCGCCACCGTCCGGTGATCGCGTACTCGCCGATCGAGGAGGGGCTCCTTGCCGGCGGGACGCATCGCGCGCTGGCATCGATCGCCGAGCGTCACGACGCGACGGCGGCACAGGTGTCACTCGCCTGGGTCGTCCGTGACGGTGACGTCATCGCGATCCCGAAAGCGGCGACCGTGGCGCACGTCAAACAGAACCGCGGCGCGGTCGACCTGAAGCTCACGGCTCGCGACCTCGACGAGCTCGATGAGTCCTTCGCGCCGCCCGAGGAACGGATGCCGCTCGCGACACGCTAACGAGGAGCGACGCTTCTGGCTAGCTCGCGGGACTAAAGCGCACCGCTCGTATCGCAAGCATCGAGATCGCCGGTCTGATAGCCCGAGCTGAACCAGTGTTGGCGCTGCGAAGACGAGCCGTGTGTCCAGCGTTCGGGTGCGACGCGTCCCTGGGTTTCTTGCTGGACACGATCGTCGCCGACCGCCGCCGCCGCATCGAGCGCTTGCGCGATGTCCGCAGCGCTCGGCGGATCGAGGTAGCCGGTGTCCGCCGCGTGTTTCGCCCATACGCCGGCAAGGCAATCCGCTTGAAGCTCGATGCGCACGGATTGACTGTGGGCTCCGGTGCCCGTGCTCTGGTCCTGAAGGAGCCCGAGCTCGTCCTGAACGTGATGGCCGTACTCGTGCGCGATCACGTAGCCCTGCGCGAACGGCCCGCCCTGCGCGCCGAGCTGCGTCACGAGGTCGTCGAAGAAGCTGATGTCGAGATAGACCTTCCCATCGTCAGGGCAATAAAACGGACCCATCGCCTCGGTCGCCGTCCCGCAGGCCGACGGAGTGGCGTAGCTGAACAGGACCGTCCTCGCTGACCGATAGGTCTTTCCGCGCCGCGCGAACTCGTCGGACCAAAACTTCTGGATGCTGTCGACGAACCCGACCGCGCGGCAGTCGGTGCGCCGGTTCGCGTCGGCGCCGGTCTGGCAATCCTGAGTCGAGGGTGCGTTGTCGATCGCGGAAGGCGAGCCGGCGTAGTCGGCAAGTGGATTGATCCCGAGCAGCGCCGCGATCAGTAACAAGACGCCGAGACCG
>VBDQ01000079.1 GCA_005889075.1 Chloroflexota bacterium | reverse complement strand
ATGAGCCGCGCGACGGCTATGAGGTGCTCATCGACGGCAGCGAGATCAAAGAGGTCGCCGATACACCGATCAGAAGCCGATCAGCCGAGATCCTGGACTGTGGTGGTCGCACCCTCATGCCCGGCCTCATCGACTGTCACGCACATGTCTTCCTGAGCGAGGTCTCCCTTCGTGCGCTCGAGTCGGTCCCGTTGACGCTCATGACCGCGCGCGCCGCGGTCCTCGCGCGGGCGATGCTGGACCGTGGGTTCACCACCGTACGCGAC
>VBDQ01000143.1 GCA_005889075.1 Chloroflexota bacterium | reverse complement strand
GATCGGACAGACGCCGATCAACGTCGCAGGCACGCCGACGACGCTTCAAGTCGATCCATCAAGTGGTCGAATCCTCATCGCGGTCGCGGAGCCGACGACCGCGCAGTCGGCTTCGCCGTCCGGCGCGGTCGTGACTCTCAACAGCTCGAGCAAGAGGCTCGAGACCACGACCTCGGTCGCGGTGGCGCCACGGCAAGTTGTCTTCGATTCGCGCGGCCAGCGCGAAATGCTCGTCTCAGCGGACGTTGTCACTGTCGTCGATCCGAGCACGTACAAGCCTCTTGATCAGCTCCCTGGCGGCATCGCTGCGGTCTTCGCGGCGAAGAGCGACACGGTCGCAATCCTTTCGGCCACGGGAACCGGAGCTCGCGTGAGCATCGTCGGTGACGAGAACGCATCGCTCGCATTGCTTGGTAGTCCGGTCGCGATCGTTGCGCTTCCTCAGGGCGGCTACGGCGTACTGACGGATGAGACGCTCAACGGACGGATCACCGAGATCGGCGCCGACGGCACACCCGGGCGCAGCGTGAGCGTGTCGCTGGTCGGACGTGAGCTCAGCTACAACGCAGCGTTGGGCCAGTTCACGGTCGCCGGTGCGGGCGGTATCGCCGTCGCCACGATCACCGGACAGGTCGCGCTCTCGACGCCAGCGCCCGCCTCGAACGCGAAGACACCTGGCGGCACGGCGGCCACGAACGTCAAGCCGGCCGCACCTCCGTCGACGCCCTCGACCGTCGCGGTGGCTCCCGTTGTTAGAGCGCCCGAGCGCGATGCGAACCTTCCCGCTGGCGCAACGCTCGCGTGGCAAGGGATCTATCGCCTCGATCTGCCTGATCGCGGCGCGCCGCAGGTCGTCGGCCGCGGAAGCGGTGGCCACATGTGGTTCGTCGACTCGGCGAACCGGCTGACCTCGCTCGATGCGGTCACCGGCCAGGCGTACACGATCAGCGAGCTGCCTCGTGACGCGCGGATCCGCTCGATCGAGGTTGGTGCCTCCTACGTCTACGCCATCGATGTCGCCGCGAGTCGCGTCTACGCGGTCTCGCTCGCGTCGGAGAAGGTCGCTTCAATCGGTCTGCCGTTCGTCAAGTCGAGCTATGCGGTGACCGTCACTCCGGACGACGTCCTCTGGTTCGCCGTCGCGGATCAGATCTTGCGGCTCGCGGTGGTCGACGTGTCGCTCCCGCGAAAGGGCGCCGTGACGAGCATGGTCGTCGACCGCTCCGGCGCGCTTGTTGTCGGCACGGATGCGGGCGAGCTGTTCGTCGTACAGAACAACATTCTCACCAGCTCTGGCCTGCTCGGGCACCCGGTCGTCGAGCTGGCACTCGACTCTCTCGGCAGCGCGTGGTACCTCACAACTGACCTACGCCAGACTGTGCTTGGGCCAGCACGCAGCAAGGCCAGCCCGCGTGTTTTGCCCTCATCCGTCGCGGGAGCGTGGTTCGACGCTCGCAGCGACGCCTGGCTGGCTGACCGGACGTCGTCCGGTTTCTTCATTGCCGTTCCGGAGGCTCGCTAGCGATGCGACAAGGGAGTCACGCGATTCGTCTTGTCGTTGAGGCGGCCGAGCCTGTTACGTGGCGCCGATTGAACGCTTGTGGTACAAAACCGCCGCCACGCCAGCCTGTGGCGTCGGTTTCCACGGCGCGGAGGATCGGCATCGCGAATCCGGTTCGGGCACGGTCCCCGGATCGTTTGGCCCCGGGGTCCGACGTGACACCCGTCACGCCAATCTGGAGAACGGGAGGTGACGACGAACTTACCGGGGTCAACTGATCAGCGCACTCGCAAGTCCGGCACTCATCGCGAACCAAACACACATCGAAAGGAAGGACGAATGCGTCGAATCACTACCGCGATCAGCGCGGCAGCGCTTTCGCTGAGCATGGCGCTGAGTCTGAACACGGGTGTTGTCCAAGCGACGACCCCCGGCTACGACTCGGCCTACCAGTTCGAAAGCGCATTCCTGTCGCTCAAGTCCGGTGACTCCGGCACGTTCTCGGTGTTCTTCGCGAACACCGGCACGACGAGCTGGGTCGCGGGCACGGGCACGCAGGTAAACCTCGCGGTCTGCGCGGCAGACAAGGTGACGTGTAACGTCACCTCGGCACAAGCGGCGTGGGCGAGCGGCTGGCTCTCCTCCACGGCATACGCGACAGCAACGAAGTCCGCGGTCGCGCCAGGCGACTTCTCGGCCTTCACGTACAACGTCAA
>VBDQ01000078.1 GCA_005889075.1 Chloroflexota bacterium | reverse complement strand
CCCCCGCCTCGGTCGCGATGTTCATGAGTTCCTCGACGAAGCCGATCCCCAGGTTCGCCAAAAGCGTGTGGCCGCAGACCTTCTTGCCGCCGAGGCCGCCGCATCACAGGGCCGGTGGGATGAAGTCGAACTCCGGACGAAGGCGGCGCTCCGGATGGATCCGCCGCACGGTCAGCGCATGACGCTCCTGCGTCTTCAGAGCTGGGCGGAGGTCGAAGGGGGACGGTTCGAAGCGGCCCTCGACCTGACCGATCACCTCTTCCGCGAGGCCGACCCGGATGCGGATGCCTTCGAGATCATGCAGGCCCACCACGCGCGCGGCGTCGCGTACGGGCGTACGGGAGACACCCACCTGGCGGTCCAGGAGCTCGAGCGAGGGCGCGAAATCATGGAACGCGCGGAGGTCCGCGATCCGGCAGCGCGTGGTCGCCTCCTCGTGGCGCTCGGAACCGCGTACCGTCGCTCGAACCGGACGGCGAAGGCGATCGCGACATATGAGGCCGCGCTCGCTCTCGGCGCGCAGTCCGAACAGCTCCGGGTCGCGGCCGAAAGCTTCATGGGCGTCGGGGCCGCGCTTTATGACAGCGGGGAGCTCGAGGGCGCGATCGCGAACTATGCGCGCGCGCTCGAGCTCTTCGAACGGCTCTCGACGGTCACGTATGAGCTCTCGACCCTGCAGTCACTTGCCGCCGTGACATTCGAGTCCGGCGATCTGACGAAGGCGCGGGAGCTTGCCGAACGCTGCAAGGCTCGGGCGATCGCGGCGGGTGTACCCAAAGCGGTGGCGACCGCCGACCTCACTCTCGCGCGGCTCGCTGAAGCCGAGGGTGACCGTGAGGGAGCGCTTCGCATCGCTTCCGGAGCAGCCGCGGCGCTCGCCGGCGTCGACAATACGCAGCGGGCCGATGCGCTCACGATCATCGGCTCCGTGCACGAGGCGCTCGGCAACACCGCGGAAGCCGACCGTGCCTACAACGAAGCGATCGCCGCTCTCACAAAGACGGGCGTGGGTCCCGCGTACGCGCAGGTCACCACGGAGTACGCCGAGATCCTGTCCAAGCGTGGCGAGTCCGCGCGCGCGTACGAGCTTTTGAAGACGACCCTGGTGGAGCGACTCAGGACTCCGGCGGCGCCGCCGAAGCGTCGCGCACGAGCTCGAGGTAAGTAAAGGCTAGTTCGTCCTTCTGCCGCGTCCACCCGCGGCGGCGGGCTCACGCCCGCGGTTCTCCTCGGCCTTCTCCTGCGCGTATTGCTCGCTCCAGAAGACGATCTTTCCGTTCTCGGCGTCGGTGAAGACGGTGTCGCCTTCTTTGAATTCACCGGCGAGCACCTTCTGCGCGAGCGGATCGAGGACGAGCCTCTGGATCGTCCGCTTGATCGGGCGTGCGCCGTAGACAGGATCGAAGCCTTCCTTCGCGATGAGCGCCTTCGCGTTCTCAGAAAGCTCGAGGATGATCTTCCGCTCGGCCAGCCGGTTGGCGAGCTGCTGCGTCTCCTTCTCGACGATCTCCATCAGCTGCTCGCTCACCAGGTTCGAGAAGATGACGATCTCGTCGACGCGGTTCAGGAACTCGGGGCGGAACTGGCCCCGCACCGCATCCATCACGCGCTTGCGCATCTGCTCGGGGTTGTTCGCGAGCTCGGTGATGAAGGTCGAGCCGACGTTGCTCGTCATGATGATCACGACGTTGCGGAAGTCGACCGTGCGGCCGTGCCCGTCGGTCAGCCGACCGTCATCGAGGATTTGCAGCAGGACGTTGAAGACATCGGGGTGCGCCTTCTCGATCTCGTCGAGGAGGAGCACCGCGTAGGGCCGCCGGCGCACCGCCTCGGTGAGCTGCCCGCCCTCCTCGAAGCCGACGTAGCCGGGGGGCGCGCCGATGAGCCGCGCGACCGTGTGCTTCTCCATGTACTCGCTCATGTCGAGGCGGACCATCGCCTTCTCGTCGTCGAACAGGAACTCCGCGAGCGCTTTCGCGAGGAGGGTCTTACCGACGCCGGTCGGACCGAGGAACAGGAATGATCCCAGCGGGCGGTTCGGGTCCTGCATGCCGGCGCGCGCGCGCCGGACCGCGTTCGCGACCACGGTGACCGCCTCGTCCTGCCCGACGACACGCTCGTGCAGCCGCTCCTCCATCTTGAGGAGCTTCGCCACCTCACCCTCGAGGAGCTTCGTGACCGGGATGCCCGTCCACTTCGCGACGACCTCGGCGATGTCCTCGGGCGTCACCTCCTCGGTGAGCATCTTGCGGCCCTTCTGGAGCGACGCGAGCCGCTCCTCCGCGGTCCGCACGTCCTTCTCCAGATTGGCCAGCGTGCCGTACTTGAGCTCCGCGGCCTTCGCGAAGTCGGCCGCGCGCTCGGCCCGGTCGATGTCCGCACGGATCGCCTCGAGGCGGCCCTTCTTCTCGCGGATCTCGTCGATCGCCGCCTTCTCCTGCTTCCAGTGCGCGCGAAGCTCGGACGAGCTCTCTTTCAGCTCCGCGAGGTCGCGCTCGAGTCGGGCCAGACGATCCTTCGAGGCCTGGTCGGTCTCCCGGCGCAGCGCCTCGCGCTCGACCTCGAGCTGGCGGATGCGGCGTTCGACCTCGTCGAGCTCCGCGGGCATCGAGTCGATCTCCATACGGAGCTTCGATGCTGACTCGTCGACCAGGTCGATGGCCTTGTCCGGAAGGAACCGATCGGTGATGTACCGGTTCGACAGGATCGCCGCGGCGACGAGCGCCGCGTCCTGGATCCGCACGCCGTGATGGATCTCGTAGCGCTCGCGCAGGCCGCGCAGGATCGAGATCGTGTCGTCGACCGACGGCTCGCCCACGTAGACCGGCTGGAAGCGCCGCTCGAGGGCCGCATCCTTTTCGATGTGCTTGCGGTATTCGTCGAGCGTCGTGGCGCCGATCATGTGCAGCTCGCCCCGGGCAAGCATCGGCTTCAGCATGTTGGCCGCGTCGACGGCACCTTCCGCCGCGCCCGCGCCCACGACCGTGTGCAGCTCGTCGATGAAGAGGACGATCTGACCTTCGCTCGAGGCGATCTCCTTGAGTACCGCCTTGAGACGCTCCTCAAACTCGCCGCGGTACTTCGCCCCCGCAAGGAGCGAACCGATGCTGAGCTCAACGACACGCTTGTCCTTGAGCCCTTCGGGCACGTCGCCCTTCACGATCCGCTGGGCGAGACCCTCGACGATCGCCGTCTTCCCCACACCCGGCTCGCCGATGAGCACGGGATTGTTCTTCGTCCGCCGCGAGAGGACCTGGATGACTCGGCGGATCTCCTCGTCACGGCCGATGACTGGATCGATCTTGCCCTTGCGCGCGAGGTCCGTGAGGTCGCGCCCGTACTTTTCGAGGACCTGGTACTTGCCCTCGGGATTCTGGTCGGTCACGCGCTGATTGCCGCGTACATCCTTCAGCGCATTGAGCACGCGCTCGCGCGTCACGCCGAGACGTTGGAGCGCAGAGCCGGTAGAGCCCTGGTCCGCGGTCATCGCAAGGAGCAAGTGCTCCGTCGAGACGAACTCGTCGCCCAGCGAGCTGGCCTCCTTCTGGGCCTGCTGCAGGACGCGGCCGAGTCGGGGCGACGCGCCGATCTGGACGTTGCCGCTGACCTTGGGCTGACGCTGCAGCTCCGTCGCTAGTCCGGTCGAAAGCTGCGCGGGCTGCACGCCCAGCGCGGTCAGGACGCTCGATACGATGCCGCCAGGCTGATCCACGAGTGCGGCAGCGAGATGCTCGACGTCGATCTGCGCGTGCCCGAGCTCGCGCGCCGTCTGCTGCGAGGCGACGAGCGCCTCCTGCGATTTCTCAGTGAGCTTGTTCGGATCGATCACAAGAGATGACTCCTCACGTTCTCGGCACTGCGTGAATCGGCGATCTGGCGGGCCAGCTCGCGCTCCTTCTCGTTCAGCTTGGTGGGCAGGACCACTTTCAGCGTGGCGTAGAGGTCGCCGTGTCCGCCATTGGGACGCGGCATCCCCTGTCCGGCGAGCCGGATCGTCCGTCCGTTCTGCGTCTCCGGCGGGATCCGGAGCGAGACCTTGCCTTTCAGCGTCGGCACGGTGACCTCGCCGCCGAGCAGCGCCTCATGGAGCGCGACCGGAAGCTCGATGCGCAGGTCGTCGCCGTCGCGCGTGAAGACCGGATGCGGCTTCACGCGCACCCGCAGATACGCGTCGCCGGGAGGGCCACCGTTCGCGCCCGCACCTCCCTGACGAGCCAAGCGGATGCGCTGACCGTCCCGCACTCCGGGCGGGATCTTCACCGTGAGCCGCTTCGGCCCTTCGCCGGGCCGCGAGACCTGGACGATCTTTTCGCTCCCCTTGTACGCCTCGGGCAAGGTCACATCGACCTCGGCCTCGACATCCTCGCCGGGACGCGCGCGAGCTCGCGTCCGGCTGCGGGCGCGGCCGAAGAGATCCTCGGCCTGATCCGCGAACCCGCCGTTGGCCGCCTGCCCGAAGAGGGTCCGGAAGAAATCCGAGAAGCCGGCCTCGGCGTCGCCGAACGGATCGCCGGGGCCCGTGTACACGTAGTGGAAGTTGCCGCCGGGCTGACCGCCCATGCCCTGCGCGTAGCGCTCCCAGTCCGGGCCGATGGTGTCGTACCGCTTGCGCTTCTCGGGATCGGAGAGGACCTCGTTGGCCTCGTTGATCTCCTTGAAGCGCCGCTCGGCCTCCGGCTTCTTGTTGACGTCAGGGTGGTGCTGGCGCGCCAGCTTGCGGTAGGCCTTCTTGATGTCATCGGCCGAGGCGTTCTTCGGAACGCCAAGGGTCTTGTAGTAGTCCTTGTATTCGACCGGCATCGGTTAGGCCCCCGCGAATTAGTGCGCTGGCGGCGTCGTCGCAGGCATCGAAGGACGTGCGGCCTCGATCTGCGCCGGGGTCACGTGGGGCCCTGGCAGGAGCGCGGCCTTGAGCACGTCATCGATCGTCTCCGTCAGCCTGATGTCGACCGTGTCCGTGACTTCCTTCGGCACGTCCACAAGGTCCTTCTTGTTCTTCTTCGGCAGCAGGAAGATCTTGATCCCGGCGCGGTGCGCCGCGAGCAGCTTCTCCTTCACGCCGCCGATCGGAAGCACGAGACCCCGGAGCGTGATCTCGCCGGTCATCGCGACGTCCTTGCGGACCCTCCGCCCGGTGAGCGCCGAAACGATGGCCGTCGCCATCGTCACCCCGGCGGACGGTCCGTCCTTGGGGATCGCTCCGGCCGGCACGTGGATGTGCATGGCGTGGTCCTTGAAGAAGCCCTTCGGCACACCGAGCTCGGCGTAGTGCGCACGCACGTAGCTGAGCGCGGCGATCGCCGACTCCTCCATGACTTTCTGGATCTGGCCGGTCAGCACGAACTCCTCGTTCTTGCTGCCCTGATCCATGATCGTCGCCTCGACGGTGAGGACGTCGCCGCCGTGCTCGGACACCGAGACACCGGTGGCCGCGCCGACCTGGTCTTCCTTCTCGGCGAGCCCGTATTCGAACCGCTCGGGACCGAGGTATGTGTTCAGGTCGTCGGGCTTGACCTCGACGGTCTCCGCCTTCTTCTCGGCGATCGCGCGCGCCACCTTGCGGCAGATCGTGCCGATCTCGCGCTCGAGGTTGCGGACGCCGGCCTCGCGCGTGTACTCGCGCACGAGCTTGAGCAGGGTCTCGCCGCCGAGCACGAGCTTGCCGTCCTCGAGGCCGTGCTGCTTGAGCTGCTTCGGCATGAGGAAGCCGGTCGCGATGTGCATCTTCTCGTCCTCGGTGTAGCCAGGGAGTCGGATGATCTCCATGCGGTCGCGGAGCGGCGGGATGATCGTGTCCTCGACGTTCGCGGTGGTAATGAAGATCACCTTCGAGAGGTCGTAGGGAACCTCGAGGTAGTGGTCGCTGAACGAGTTGTTCTGCTCGGGGTCAAGGACCTCGAGGAGCGCCGAGCTCGGGTCGCCGCGGAAGTCCGCGCCGACCTTGTCGATCTCATCCAGCATGAAGACCGGGTTCACCTCGCCCGCCGTCTTCATGTTCTGCAGGATGCGGCCCGGCAGCGCGCCGACGTAGGTGCGCCGGTGGCCGCGGATCTCTGCCTCATCACGGATGCCGCCGAGCGACATGCGGATGAACTTGCGGCCCATTGCCCGCGCGATGGACTTGCCGAGGCTGGTCTTGCCCACGCCGGGCGGACCCACGAAGCACAGGATCGGCGCACGCAGGTTCTGCGAGAGCTTGCGCACCGCCATGTACTCGATGACCCGGTCCTTGATCTTGGGCAGACCGTAGTGGTCCTCGTCCAGGATCTTCGCCGCCTGCTGGATGTCCCAGTCGTCGCTCGCGGCCTTGTTCCACGGGAGCGAGACGAGCCAGTCCACGTAGGTGCGAATGACGCCGGTCTCAGGTGAGGCCTGCGGGATCTTCTCGAGCCGTCCGACCTCCTTGAGTGCCTTCTCTTTGACGACGTCAGGCATGCCGGCCTGCTCGATCTTGTCCTTGATCTCCTTGAGCTCCGCGCCGCCCTCGTCCTCTCCGAGCTCCTTCTGAATGGCCTTCATCTGCTCGCGAAGGATGTATTCGCGCTGGGTCTTGTCGAGGGTCTGCTGGACCTCGCTCTGGATCTTCGCCTTGAGCTCGAGGATCTCGTTCTGCTTGGCGAGGAAGACCGAGAGGAACTTGAGCCGCTCGACGACCGACTTCGTCTCGAGAAGCTGCTGACGCTGCTCGAGCGTGAGGTCGGGGCTCGAAGCGACGAGATCTGCGAAGTGCGAGGCGTCCTCGGTGTTCTTCGCGGTCATCGCGAGCTCGGGAAGGATCGACCCCCCGTTGTCGACGTACTTCTCGAACAGCGCCCGCACGCTCCGCAGGAGCGCTTCCCGCTCGACCGCGTTGCCCGCGTCGTCGGGAACGATGTCGAACCGGACGCGCAGATAGCGCGACTCAGGCAGGTATTCGTTGATGCGCACGCGGTGCAGACCCTGGACGATGATCTGCGCGCTGCCGTCAGGGATCCGCAGCAAGCGCACGATCTCGGCCACAGTTCCGGTCGCGTAGATGTGGTCAGGAGTGACGTCGTCGATCTCGGCATCTTTCTGGGCGGCGAGGATGACGTAGTGCTTCTCCTCGGCCATCGCGGCGTTGATGGCCGCGACGCTCTTCTCGCGACCGACCCCGAGCGGTACCACCAGCTTGGGGAAGACGACTGCCTCGCGCAGCGGCACGAGCGGCAGGTCGGCAGGGAAGATGTTCCCCTGCGGGTCGATGTTCGTGGTCGTGGTCTTGGTCTCGGGGTCGGTCACTTCTATTTCCTTACTTGTTGTTCTCGCTCGTGGTCGCGTTGATCTTGATGCTCCGCGGCTTGGTGCTCTCAGCCTTCGGCACGGCGAGCTCGAGCACGCCATTCGTGAAGTGGGCCTCGACCTTGTTCGGGTCGATTTGGACCGGGAGCGTGAAGCTCCGGGTGAACTTGCCGGTCCGGCGCTCCTGACGGAGCCACCCCTCGTTGGTCACGTCCTTTTCCTGCTTCAGCTCACCGCTGATGGTCACCGTGTCCGACGTCGCGCTGATCTCGAGGTCCTCCGGGGTGAGGCCGGGAAGATCGGCGGTCAGGTGGTAGGCGTCCTTCGTCTCCCACAGGTCCACCGGCACCGCGAGCTGGCCGCCGGCGGCCATGCCGGTCCACGCGGTGGGACGGATGAAGCTGTCCTCGAAGAGACGATCCATGGCCTCGCGGAGCGAGACGACATCGTTGATGGGGTTCCAGCGTGCGAGAGTCATACAGGGCCTCCTCTACAGCTCAACGCCTTTTCGGCGTTGGCGATTTCGCGGCTTGCGGCCCGGACCTTCGTCCGCCACCGACAAGACGCTCGCCTCACTTGCGCGCTCCGCGTCCGCCCGGTCGAGCTCGTTCGCGATCTCATCCAGCAAGTCCGCGGCGTCGCGGAGCTGCAGGAGCATCTTCACCCCCGCGAGGTTGACCCCGCGGGTCTGCGTGAGATATCGGATCGCGCGCACGCGCTCGAGATCTTCGTCCGAGTAGAGCCGAATGTTGGTGTCGGTCCGGACTGGATCGAGCAGGCCCTCCTCCTCGTAGATCCGAAGCGTCCGCGGATGGCAGCCGGCGAGACTCGCGGCGATGCTGATGACGTACACGGGTCGACGGCCGCTTGCCACAGAGATTATCTAAAAGCCTGTCAATGGCGTTGTCAAGACTCTTCCTCCGCGATAGCCCTGCCAGCTTCCAGCTCAACCAGGCGCACGGCCGCCAGCCGAAACCCTCTCTACGCGACGGGGTCCCCCCGGCCTGTGGGCCGGCACCCCATCGCGCGGGGGCCCTCGGCTGGCGGCCGTGCGCATCGCGGCTTCTAGTCTCATGGCCATGCGCTTCGGTCTTGATTTCGGCACGTCTAACACTTCGCTCGCGGTCAACGACGGTTCGTCAACCCGCGTGCTGCCGATCGATCGCCTCGTTGGAGAGACGATGCCGACGGTGCTCTACATCCGGCGCGACGGATCGGCACTCGTCGGCCGAGAGGCCATCGACGCGTATCTCGAGGACAACCGCACCCGCGGGCCGCTCAAGCGCGAGATCAAGATGCTCGGTATCCGGCTCCCGTCGACGGACTGGACCCACAAGAGCCTCGAGGCGTACATCCTCACGGATACGAGCGCGCCCGGCCGGCTGTTCCAGGCCCTCAAGACCTTTCTCGGCGATCCGCTCGACGCACGGACGAACGTGTTCGGGGACGCAAAGGGCCTCGAGGATCTGATCGCGCTGATCCTCGCGCACGTTCGCGCGCGGGCGAAGGAGCTTGCCGGCGAATCGCCCGATGCGATCACGCTTGGCCGCCCGGTGCGCTTCATCGGCTCAGCCGGGGCCGACGATCGCGCCACGACCCGGCTCCGCGCGGCGGCGGAGCTCGCCGGCTTTCGTGAGATCAGTTTCGTCGCTGAACCGATCGCGGCCGCGCACGCGGCCGACGTCCGCGCGGGAACGAGCCTCGTCTTCGACTTCGGCGGCGGCACGCTGGACCTGGCGATCGTCCGCCGCGACGCGACGGGCCTCGTCGTGCTCGCCACCGCGGGCGGACCGATCGGCGGCGACCGCGCGACCGAATATCTCATCGATGACACCGTCTCGCCGAGCCTTGGAGCGCGCGCGGTCTGGGGACCGAAGCAGCTGCGGCTCCCTCGCTACATCGTCAACGCCTTGCGCGACTGGCACGCGCTCTCCGCGTTGAACGAGAAACCTCTACTGGAGGCGCTCGATGACCTGGTTCGCGCGGGTGCGCCGCGCCGCGAGCTCACCGCGCTCCGGAGTGCGATCGAGCTCCAGCTTGGTTACGAGATCTTCGGCGCGGTCGACGGCACCAAGTGCGAGCTCTCTGCCGTCGGCGCGGCGATTCTCTCCTATCACCACGCGGCGGTGGACGTCGACGCTCGGGTGACCCGCGGTCGGTTCGAGAAGCTGATCGCCCCGCTGCTTGTAGAGATCGAGGCGCTGATCGCCGAAGCGCTCGGGGCCGCGAACCTGCCGCCGGAGGAGATCGCCGAGGTCGTCTACACGGGCGGCTCGAGCGCGATCCCAGTGGTCCGGGCGCTCGTCCATCGCCTCTTGCCGGCCGCGACGGTTCGCGATACCGCGGCGTTCACGAGCGTCGCGGCGGGGCTCGCGATGCCCGGCGTCAAGGAGGCGGCCACCGTCTGAGGGGAGACAATCAGCCGGTGATGCGGCGTGTGGTGCCGTACGTCGCCGCGATTGCCGCGGTCGCGGTCACCACCATGCTCATCGGCCTCGAGGCGAGCCGCGCGCCGCTCGCCAACGTCTCGATGCTCTATCTCGTCGCCGTCCTGATCGTCGCGGTGGCGTTCGGCCGCCCCGCCGCGATCGTCGCCAGCCTTCTCGCGTTCCTGAGCTTCGACTGGTTCTTCGTTCCGCCGACGCATCAGCTCGTCGTCGCGAATCCGGAGGAGCTGTTCTCCCTGGCGCTCTTCCTGCTGACGGCGATCGTCACCGGGACGCTCGCGGCGCGCGAACGCGCCCGGGCCCAGGAGGCGAAGCAGCGCGAGCGCGAGGCGACCCTCCTGTACGAGGCGGCGTTCCTCATGGCCGAGCCGGACCTCGAGCGTGCGCTGGCCGCAGTCGCCGAGCATCTTCGCGGCGCCCTCGATCTCGACGGGCTCGCGATCGAAACCGATGCGGAGATCCTTCCCCGCCCGGCGATCGCGGCGCGCGACGAGGCCGCGCGCCTCGCGCTCCGTGGGGCCAGCAGCGAGCTGCGGGTGCTGGATCCGCACCGCCGCGGGCGACGGATCCGGCTGATCGGTCCACGGCAGCATTCCGGAGGCCGGGTGGTGCGCGTACTCCCCATCAGCGCGGCGGGCGCGCGGATCGGAAGGATGCAGATCCTGCGTCGGGCTGGCGCGGCCGAGCTCGGCCCTTCCGACGAACGGCTCCTCGCGATCGCGGCGGCGCAGCTTGGTGTGACGATCGAACGCGCGCGCTTCCGCAAAGAGGCGCTCGACACCGAGGTCCTGCGGAGGGCGGACGAGCTCAAGACCGAGCTGCTGCACGCCGTTTCGCACGAGCTGCGCACGCCTCTCGCGTCGATCCTCGCGTCCGCCGGGAGCTTGCGGCAGCGTGACGTCGTTTGGACCGATCGGGACCGCGACGAGTTCGCGATGTCGATCCAGGAAGAGGCGCTCCGCCTCGACCGCGTCGTCGGCAATCTCCTCGACCTCTCGCGCATCGAGAACGGGAGCTTTGTTCCGCACAAGACCTGGCACGACGTCGGTGCGCTCGTCGAGGACGTCGCGGGTCGTCTCCGGCCGGTCACGACCGAACACCCCGTGCGCCTTGAGGTCCAGGACGATCTTCCTCCGATCGAGCTCGACTACGTCGAGATCCAACAGGTGCTCTCGAATCTCGTCGAGAACGCCGCGAAGTTCTCGCCGCCCGGCAGCGAGATCGCTATCCGCGTAGGCCGCGACGACGGCCACGTGCGTTTCGAAGTCTCGGACCGCGGCCCGGGCATTCCAGCGGCGGACGCCGATCGGATCTTCGTGCCCTTCGTACGTCTGTCGCGTCCAGGCCAATCGGCCCGCGGAGTCGGCCTTGGCCTCGCGATCGCGAAACGGCTCGTCGAAGCCCACGACGGCGCGATCTGGGTCGACCGCGAGGTGCGTGAGGGGACGCGAATGGTGTTCACTCTTCCGGTCCGCAGCGATGTCCGTTAACGGGCCGCACGGCGAGCCGACCGGCGCGCGCCTCCTTGTCGTCGACGACGAGCCCGCCATGATCCGCACGCTGCGGACGAATCTGCGCGGCCACAACTTCCAGGTGGAGACCGCGGAGAACGCGGCCGAGGCGAAGGCGAGCTACGACCGCCGCGCGCCCGACCTGATCCTCCTTGACCTCAACCTTCCCGACGGCGACGGTTTCGAGGTCGTCCGCCACATCCGCGAGCGCTCGGGCACGCCGATCATCGTGCTCTCGGCCCGCGGAGGCGAGCGCGACAAGGTGAACGCGCTCGACCTTGGCGCGGACGACTACATCACCAAGCCGTTCGGTATCGACGAGCTCCTCGCCCGCGTGCGCGTCGCTCTGAGGCACCTCGCGCGGCCCAAGGCCGGGACCGAGCGGCGGATCCACAGCGGCGAGCTGGTCGCGGATCTCGAGCGGCGCGAGGTGACCGTCGGCGATCGCGCGGTCCATCTGACGCCGACGGAGTACGACCTGTTGAAGGTCTTCCTCACGAATCCGAACAAAGTGCTCACCGACCGGATGCTGCTGCAGCAGGTCTGGGGTCCGGATTACGGCGACGAATCGCACTACCTTCACGTGTACGTGGCCCGTCTACGGCGGAAGATCGAGGACGACCCGCAGGAGCCGAAGCATCTGGTGACCGAGCCTGGGGTCGGCTATCGCTTCCGTTCGGAGGAGCTCTAGCGCTCGTTGAGCGGACGTTGAGCGCAAAGAGCCATCCGTTGACACGACATTGAGCGATCACCGCGACTCTCGATTCGATGTCCGCCCTCAGGACGGAGGAGGTCGCGCTGCCGCGCGAGATCGCCCCGCGCGTGATCGTCCCGATCGGTCGCATCGACGCTGCGGCGCTCCGGGCGATCTCGTACGCGAGCGGGATCGCGTCGCACGTGACCATCCTGCAGCTGCGGCAGGGCGACTCGGCCCTTCAGGCACGCCGGCACCTACGGCAGCTCGGCGTCGCGCGCGGTGCCGAGTTCGTCGAGGTCCCGGAGGGCCGCGACGTAACAGATCGCATCGCCCGGACGCTCGACCTGCTCGCCGCTGAGGACCCGGACCGTCGCATCGCGGTGGTCATCCCGAGCGTCGTGCCACGGCGCCCGTGGCTGCTGCCGCTACACCTCGACTCGCTGCGGCTCAAGCTCCGTCTTCTCGGGCGGCGGAACACCGCGGTCGTCGACGTGCCCTATCACGTCTAACGGAGCCCAGCCTCTCAACCACGAGACCAGCGAGCGCCTCGATCCCAGATCGTCTGCGACCGCTCCGCCGGTTCGAACAGCGCGATCTCGCGACCGCAGTGAGGACAATCGCAAGGCTCCATCGACCTTGAGAAGCCGCGCGAGCACGTGCTGCACGGCCGAGGTTCCCGCTGGCAGATCGACGACGAGGAAATCGATCGCGGGCCAGCGCACCGACTGGATGAGATGTCGCGCGAGCAGCTCGAGCGTCTGCGCTTCGAGACCCATGGGCTGGTCCTCACCAAGAAGCAAGCCGGTCGACACGATCTGCAAGCCGTCGCCGATGCACGATCCCGAGCATCGCCGAGATGTCCGGCGCATAGAGATCGAGGTCGAGCACCCCGACCCGGCCGTGATCGCGCAGGGCGCGCGCGAGGCCGAGCGCGATGGTCGACTTGCCGACGCCCCGCTTTCCGGCTCCCACGGCGACGACCCGCCGAAAGCGCTCAGCCGAAGAGGGCCTTGCGGACCTCGCTCTCTGACACCTCGGGAGAGAGGACGATGACGCGGTCGCCGACTTCGAGCGTGGTCTCATCGTCAGCCGCCATGAGCTTGCCCTTACGGACGATCCCACCTACGAGCGCACCCGTCGGCAGGCGCAGGGCAGCGATCGTCTTCCCCGCAGGCGGCGAGCCCGGCGCGATCTCGGCTTCGATGAGCTCGTTCGGCGTCCCGGCGAGGGGCATGAGCGGCATGAACCCGCCGGTCGGAAGCTCTTGCTCGATGACGCCCATCAGCACGCGCGTCGAGGAGATCGTCTCGTCGATGCCGAGGGTCTTGAAGACGATCTCGTTCTTGGGATTGTTCACGCGGGCGATGACCCGCGGGGTGTGGCAGTTGAGCTTCGCAAGCTGGCAGATGACGAGATTCTTGGCGTCGTCTCCGGTGACCGCGATGAGCGCGTCGGCACGATTGCATCCGGCTTCCATCTGGGCGCGACCCTCGTCAGCGGCGGCGTTCATCACGATCGACCCGAGGCGTTCCTGCACGTAGTTCGCACGTCGCCGGTCGGCTTCGAGGATCGTCACCTCGTGTCCGGCCTCGAGCAGGGCCTGGGATAGATGGAGACCGACCTCGCCCGCGCCCGCAACGACGAAATACATCAGCGCGCCTTGACCGGCTCGTGAGCAAGCTCTTCCTCGTGCGCGAGCGATTTGCGAAGAAGCACCTCGCCGACCTCACGGTCCTCCATCAGCAGCGCGAGTAAGAGCGTCCCGAGGATCGTGGTCCGGGAAAAGGTGTTGATCCCCATCTGACGGTACGTTTGCGCACGCACCGGATCGTTCACTTTGGCGATCACGCGTTTGACCGCGAAGATCTTGTGTGCGATCTGGGCCGCCATCAGGTTGCGGTTGTCGCCCTCGGTCAGGGCAAGGACTGCGTCGGCCCGCTCGATGCCGGCCTGCCTGAGCACGTCGAGATCGGTCCCGTCGCCGAGAATGGTCTCGCCCTTGAACGAGGCGGGCAGGTGCTGGAACCAAGCGCGTTCGGCGCGCGCCGGGCTCGTCGAGGCGATGTCGATGACGCTCACGTGATGCCCCTCGCTGTCGAGAAGCCCGGCAAGGAAGCCACCGACACGACCGCAGCCGACGATAACGACGTTCACCTGACCTCTTCCTGACGATACGCGAGCACCGCGCAGGGCGCGTTCACGTACACGTTCTGGATGGTCCGTCCCACGTACACCCGCCCTAAACGCCTCCGGTAGGGCATGGCCACGACGACGAGGTCGCATTTTCGCTCCACCGCCGTGTCGACAATCGCGGCGGCTGCGTCGCGCGCCTGGAGCAGCTCGGTCTCGAGGTCGACCCCCAATTGATCGGCGATCTTCTTGGCGCTCTCGAGGAGCTCCTCGCCGCGCTCGAGCTCCTGGTCCATGACCGCGTCGAGGGGAAGGTTCCACCGCACCTCGATCACGTGGATCCCCACCACCTGCGCCTTTGCCGCCTTGGCGATCGATGCGACGAGCCGGATGAGATCCGGGTCCGCGCTAGTCCCCGCGAGCGCCACGAGGACGCGCTTCGGCTGCATGGGTGCGCGGAGTTTAGCGTGACGTCAGGTCCGCGGTGTCCTGGAAGTGGTAGGGCACGTCGATCACGATCGTGTTCGGCCGAAAGAGCAGCGACGCCTTGAGCCGCATAGCGGTCTGACTGTGCAGTAGCCACTCCCACCAATGTCGCGGGACGAATTCGGAGAGAACGACGGTTATCGGGCGATCGTCGGACTTGTCGATCGCATCGATGTACTTCAGCAGCGGCGCCATGAGGGACCGATATGGTGACTCGACCACATCGAGGTCGATCTCGGTATTGAGCCGCTGCCACCTCCGGCGGAACTCCTCGGCGCTCGCGCGTGAGCCCGACACGTGCACCGCTTTGACGTGCGGCGAGACCGAGCGAGCGAAGGCAAGCGCTTGCAGTGCCGCGCGGTCGAGGCGAGCGATGGGCACGATGACGACCGGCGCCCCAAGACGCGGGAGCTGCTGCTCACTGCCCGTGAGCACCAGGGCGTCCTGCACGGTGGCGTAGTGGCGATTGATGAAATAAAGGAGCGAAACAAGAAGAGGGAGGAGCAGCAGCACCATCCACGCGCCAAGCTGGAACTTCGTCACGGCGACCACCACAAGGACCGTGCCGGTGACGACCGCACCGAGGCTGTTGATGACCATCGAGAGTCGCCAGCCGGAATTGCGGAGACGCCACCAGCGGCGGACCAGGCCGGATTGGGACAGCGTGAACGCGAGGAATACGCCGATCGTGTAGAGCGGCACCAGCGCGTTGACGCTCCCGCCGAACGCCGCGAGGATGCCGCCTGCGACGACTGCGAGGGCGAGGATCCCGGTGTTGAAGGCGAGTCGCGAGCCGACGTCCGCGAAATGCCGGGGCATGAAGCGGTCGTTCGCGAGCACGGAGGCGAGCCGGGGGAAGCCGGTGAAGCCGGTGTTCGCGGCGAGCATGAGGATGAGCGCGGTCGTGATCTGGACGAAGTAGTAGTAGGGCGAGGCGTCGCCGACGACCGATCGCGTGATCATGCTGTTGACCGTCTCGAGCTCGCTGCGATCCGGCGCGATGCCGATCCGCGTCGCGAGATAGGTGAGCCCGAGGAAGATCGTCGCGAAGATGGTCCCCATGAGCAAAAGCGTGATGACCGCGTTCCGCGTTTCCGGACGCTTGAAGCTTGGGACGCCGTTCGCCACCGCCTCGCTTCCGGTGAGGCCGACCGATCCGGACGCGAATGCCCGGAGCACGAGCAGCACCGAAAGCGCGGTCGTACCGGTCCGATCGAACGGATCCGGCGGCGTTACGGCAGCGGGAATATCGCCGGTCGCGATCCGGAAGAATCCGAAGCCGAGGAGGCCGAGCATCGCGACGACGTAGGCGTAGGTCGGCGCCGCGAAGAGGAGCCCAGCTTCACGAACCCCTCGCAGATTGGCGAGGGCGAGCACGGCGATGAACGCGAGCCCGACGAGCACGCGGTGTTCGTGCAGCTCGGGCACGAAGCTCGAGATCGCAGCGACGCCCGCGGCCGCCGACACCGCAACGGTCAGGACGTAGTCGATCAGCAGCGCCGAGGCCGCGACGAGCCCCGCGATGATGCCGTGGTTCTCGCGCGCGACGAGATAGCTC
>VBDQ01000077.1 GCA_005889075.1 Chloroflexota bacterium | reverse complement strand
TCTCGAAGCGGCATGGCTCGACCGCGGTCGCCGAGTTCCGGCGGGATGGGTACCTCCCGGAGGGGCTCATCAACTACCTCGCGCTCGTGGGCTGGTCGCCAGGGACCGAGGACGAGATCTTCTCCATGGACGACCTCATTCGTGTCTGGAAGATCGAACAGGTCCAGAGCGCGCCCGGCAAGTGGGACAAGGACCGCCTCGACTACTTCAACGGCGTCTGGATCCGGAGGCTCTCCGTCGATGAGCTGGTCGGGCGGCTCGAACCGTTCGTACCCCCGGAGTGGGATCGCGAGACGTTGCGCAGGATCGTGCCGCACATCCAGGAACGGATGAAGACGCTCAAGGACGCGAAGGATCTGATCGCGTTCCTCTTCACCGACGAGTTGGTCTATGACCCGCGCATTCTCGTGCCCAAGAAACAGGACCGCGGCCGGACCGTGGAGGTCCTCTCGAAGGCGACGGTCCACCTCCGCTACCTCGAGCCGCTGACCGCGGAACGCATCGAGCACGCGCTCGCCGCGGTCGCGCAGGAGGTCGGCTGGAAGCAGGGTGACGTAAACATGCCGGTCCGCGTCGCGGTCACGGGCCGGACGGTCGGTCCTCCGCTGTATCAGTCGGTCGAGATTCTCGGTCGCGAGCGCGCGCTCCATCGGGTCGATGCCGCTATCGACGCGCTGTCAAAGGCGAACTCCTGATGGCGCTCGCCCGCCGCGTAGGCCTCGGTCTCGCGTCGCGCGGTTCAGTGAAGGACGCCGTGCGGTGGGCGGAGCGGGCGCGCTCGGCGGGTCTGGAGTCGGTCTGGTTCCACGACAGCTACTTCGAGCGCGACGCGGTCAGCTACGCGAGCGCGGTCGCATCGCAGGTCGATGAGATCGGCGTCGGTCTTGGGGCGCTCAATCCATTCACGCGCCACCCGGTGCTCATCGCCATGACCATCAGCGCCCTCGACGAGATGGCACCGGCACGGATCCGCCTCGGCCTCGGCTCGGCGCTCCCACTTCGCCTCGGCCAGATGGGCATCCCCTACGCCCCGGACGATGCCGCGGCGCGCACCACGACGACGATCGACACGCTGCACACGCTGTGGCGCGGCGAGCGGATGCCCCCCGGCAAGCCCGGGCTTCCGCCGCTCCAACCGATGTTCGCGCCGGTCCACCGCGTACCTATCTATGTCGCCGGCTACCGCTCGCCGATGATGGTCGTCGCAGGCCGGAAGGGCGATGGTTACCTCGCGCGTCCTGCCGAGTCGATCGGGGGACTTCGCAAGCTCCTCCGGGTGATGGAGCGCTCGGCGGTCGAAGCCGGGCGCGACCCAAAGACCATCGACGTCGGCGGATACCTCCTCACATTCATCGACGAGACGCGTCGCGACGCGCTGAACCGCGCGAAACGCGACCCGTTCGTCATCTACATGATGTCGATCCTTTCGGACGTCACGCTTCGCCGCGCCGGCTTCGAGACCGAGGTGCGCGACCGGATCGCTGCGGCATGGCGCGCGGAGGACTACACCGGCGCGGGCACCCTCATCGCCGACGAGCTTCTCGACGCGTACATCCTCTGCGGTACGAAGCGCGAAGTCGCCGAGCGTGCCGCGGCCTATCACGAGGCCGGCATGGATCTGCCGCTGCTGCAACCGGTCGTGCAGGAGGAAGCGCAGGTCGCCGCGCTCTTGGAGACCGCGGCGCTCTACGGGGCCGCCGAAGTCGGCTCCGCTCCGCGCGAAGCGCTCGCGGCGCAGCGGAAAGCGTCGAGCGCGGAGCTCGCGGATCGAGTGGGAGCGCTGTGGGAGATCGCGCGGCCGTTCTCGTTCACCGCCTCGACCGTCCCCGTCGCGGCGGGCGGCGCCCTCGCGGCGCTCGCCGGGGCCTTCAATCCGCTCCTCTTCCTCGCGTCGCTCATCGGCGCCGTCGCGCTCCACGTGGGGACGAATGTCACCAACGAGATCTACGACGTGCGCAAGGGCGTCGACACGATCGTGTCGCCGCGCGCGAGCCACGCGATCGTCAAGGGCCGCATCAGCGACAGCGACGCATACCGCTTCGCGATCGCCGCATTCGCGATCGCGCTTCTGATGGGGATCGTGCTCACGCTCGTCCGCGGACTGCCGATCGTCGTCCTGGGGATCATCGGCCTCATCGGGGGATACACCTATACGGCTCCGCCGTTCCAGTACAAGTTCGGGCCGATCGGCATCCCGATCGTATTTCTCCTCATGGGACCGCTGATGGTGATCGGGACGTTTTACGCGGTGACCGGGACGTTCGACGCACGTGCGGTCGCTGCGAGCGTACCCGTTGGTCTCCTCGTCGCGGCGATCCTCCACGGCAACGAGTGGCGCGACATCAGTGAAGATGCGCGGGCCGGAGCGACGACATTCTCGGTGCGTGCGGGCCGCGACGCGGCGCACTGGCTCTACGTCGCGCTGGTCGTCGGCGCGTATCTCGCGCTTTCCGCCGGCGTCGTGCTGGGACTGCTTCCGACGTGGACGCTGCTCGCGATGCTTTCCCTCCCTCTTCTGGTGCGCCAGATCCGGTCATCTGAGCTCGGCGCGACCGGTCAGCAGCGCGCCATCGCGATGATCGACTTCGAGACCGCGCAACTGCACGCCGCGTTCGGCTTTCTCCTCGCGGCCGGCATCGTCGTCGCTGCATTAATCGCTCGTTGACCGGGGGTTCGGGGGGCAGCGGCCCCCAACCGGCGTGAAACTCCTCGCGTTAGGCGTCGCCGCCGCCTATACGGCGTTCGGGCTTACCTTTCGCGGTCCGCGCGAGCGGTTCTGGGATCGCATGACGATCACGGGCGCGGTGCTGGGCGCGTTCGCGTTCGCAGCCGACCGCCGTGCCCGCCGCACGCGGATCGGCCCGGCTGAGGTCGGGCTTGGTCTCGCATCCGCCGCCGGCCTGTATGGGCTCTTCCGTCTCGGGGACACCACGGCGCGGCAAGTCATGCCGCGGGGAGGCGAGGAGATCGGCAGTATCTACGCGCTGCGGGCGCTACGCCCACGGGGCGAGGTCGCGGCACGGCTCGCCCTCGCTATCGGGCCCGCCGAGGAGCTCTTTTGGCGCGGCTTCGTGCAGCCGCGGGCCGGCTACATCGCGAGCACCGCGCTTTACGGCGGTGCGCACGTCGTCACGGAGAACTGGACGCTCGTCGCCGCGGCGACGGTCGCCGGTGCGTACTGGGGCTTACTGCGGGCACTCGGTCTCCCGCTGGGCGCGCTGGTCGTCAGCCACGTCGCCTGGGACATCTGGATCTTCCTCATCGCGCCGACCGAGAAAGCGGTCGTCTAGACCTTTCGGTCCTCTCGCGCACGGGCCGCGCGCGTCCGCTCTGGGCAGCACTTGCAGTGGGGCTCCGGCCATACGAGCCAAACGACGAGGGCGAGCCATCCGGCAAGAAGTCCGACGCTGAAGGCAAGGTCGCTGGACACGCGTAAGCCCTTCGCATCGCGCGTGCCAGCATGTCGCGGTGGAGCGGCGCCTCATCGAGACCAACGGGGTGCGGCTCCATTGCCTCATCGCTGGGAGCGGACCGCTCGTCCTCTTGCTCCACGGATTTCCCGAGACCTCACATGCCTGGCGCCATCAATTGCCGTCGCTCGCGGCGCATTTTCGTGTGGTCGCGCCCGACCTGCGAGGTTATGGCGAAAGCGACAAGCCCCGCGACGTCGCGGCCTATCGCGGCGCGGTGCTCGCCGCGGACGTTCTCGGACTCGTACGCGCGTTCGACGCCGAGCGCGCCCACGTCGTGGGGCACGATTGGGGCGGTGGCGTCGCGTGGACGTTCGCGATGCGACACCCGGATGCGCTCGATCGGCTCGCGATCATCAACTGCCCGCACCCCGTTTCCATGGCGAAGGCGCTCCGCTCCAACTGGCGGCAGATACGCCGGAGCTGGTACATCTTCGCGTTCCAGATCCCCTGGCTGCCGGAGTGGGGGTTGACGCGCGACAACGCGCGGGCGCTCCGCGACATGCTTCGCCACTCGGCGAAGAGCGGCACGTTCTCCGAAGAGGACCTCGACACCTACGCTCGCGCGTTTACCGCTAGCGGTGCGGCGACCGCGGCCGTCAACTACTACCGTGCCGCGTTCCGCGATGGCCTTCGGCCACGTGCCCCGCGCATCACCGCACCGACGCTTCTCATCTGGGGCGAAGACGACCTCGCGCTGGGCAAGGAGCTGACCTACGGGATGGAGAGCCTCCTCGTCGGCGAGCTTCGGATCGAGTACCTCGCGAACACGAGCCACTGGGTCATGGAGGAACGGCCCGCTGAGGTCAACCGCCTCTTGCTCGACTTCCTCGCGCGATGAGGATCGAGGTCGTCCGCGGGGACATCGCGAATCATCAGGGACCGATCGCTCTGGGCAGCGCGGTCATCACCTCGGCTGGGTCCCTCCCGAACCGGCACGTCGTCCACGCGGCCGCGATGGGCTACCGAGCCGAGGACGAAGCGGTCACGAAGCGCCCGAGATCGCGCTCGATGATCCGGGAACCCGGATCGAGCTCGTCCGCTTCGTCGTGCGCTCCGACGACGACCGCGCCGTCTTCGAGCGCGCGGTCGGTTAGACCGCTCCGTCGCGCGCGACGCGCATCGCCTCGCGCAGATTGAAGAGTCCGAGGTAGAGCGCCCGGCCGACGATGACGCCGCGCAGACCGCGGTGCCGCAGCTTGGCGAGCCTCGCGATGTCCTCCAGCGAACCGACCCCGCCCGAGTAGATGACGTCGCCGCCGAACGCGCGCGCCACCGCCTCTGTGGACACGAGGTCGAGGCCCTGCAGGGTGCCGTCAATGGAGACGTTGGTGTAGATGACGGTCGGCACGCCCTTCACCGCGAGACGCTGCATCACATCGACCGCGCGCAGGTCGGTCGTCTGCGTCCAGCCCGCGGTCGTGACCATGCCGTTGCGCGCGTCGACCGAGACGGCGAGGCCGTCGGCGTGACGGTCCACGAGGCGGTCGATGAGCTCGGGATCCCTGATGGCCGCGGTGCCGACGACGATCCGCGTCGCGCCCGCTTCGGCGAAGGCCTCAGCGGTATCGAAGTCGCGGATCCCACCGCCCGCCTGGATCTTCACCGTGAACCGGTTCGCGATCACGCGGATCGCATCGAGGTTTCCCGGCGTGCCCGTGCGCGAACCGTCGAGGTCGACGATGTGCAGCCACTCGGCGCCCTCGGCGACGAGCTTTTTCGCCGCCTCGAGCGGCGACGACGCGACCTCCTCGACCGTCGCGAAGTCGCCGCGGGTCATCCGCACCGCGCGGCCGCCATAGATGTCGATGGCCGGGTAGACGATCATCGCGCGAAGATTAAGCGGCTGCGAGCGCGTCGGTCACGCGTTTGACGCTCGCTTCAAGCCCATAGCGCTTCCCCAGCGCGACCACGTGCTCCGGTTTGGCCGGCACCCGCGGGAGGGTCCCGTCGCCGCCTTCCACCGGGGCATCGCGGGCCATCCACACGACCTTGCGAGCGGCAGCGAGGTAGTCGGCCGACGCGCGAAGCTTCGCGCGGATGGTCGCGGAGACGTCGCTTGCCGAGAGGATGCCATCGAGCGAGCCGTATTTCGCGACGAGGAAGCTCGCCGTCTTTTCGCCGATGCCATGTACTCCGGGAAGCCCGTCCGATGGATCGCCGCGGAGGACGGCGTAGTCGTAATAGCGGTCGCCGGGAATCGCGTACTTCGCGCGGATCCACGCTTCGTCGACTTGCGCGAGCTCGCTCACACCGCGAAGGGTGAAAAGCACCCGCACGTCAGGATCCTTGACGAGCGCGAACAGATCGCGGTCTCCGGTCACGATCTCGCGCGGTCCAGACATGCGCTCGGCGAGTGTGGCGATGACGTCCTCGGCCTCGTAGCCTTCCGCCTCCACCGTCGTGATCCCGAACGCATCGAGCAGCTCGATGATGATCCGCATTTGCGGGTCGACCGGATCAGGCGGATCGTCGGGTCCCGCGACGCGGTGCGACTTGTAGCTGGGCATCGCCGCGACGCGGAACTCGGGCCGCCAGTCGGCGTCGAGAGCGACGAAGAGCCGCGATGGCTTGCGGTCGGGCAGAAGGCGCGAGACGAAGTTGAGGAAACCGAGCGCGGCGTTCACCAACGTGCCGTCGGGCGCGCGCCACTCGGGAAGCGCGTGGTAGGCGCGATAGGCGAGGCTCGCCGCGTCGAGAAAAAGGATCGCGCCGGCTACTGCGGAGCTAGGCGCAGCAGCAGGACGGTCGGGCGCGTCCTGCGCACGACCACCTATCGGCGTCCCGCCGCTGCCGCGAAGACGGTGTCGAGCGCCGCGATGAACCGATCGTTCTCCTCGGGGATGCCCAGCGACGCGCGAAGGCAGCCTTCGCAGCCGGGCCAGACGGAGATGTCGCGGATCAGAACGCCCTGCTCGAGCAGCTTCGCATGTATGTCCGCGGGTTTGCCGTCGCGGAGCCGGAAGAGGATGAAGTTCGTGACGGATGGGAAGACCTCGATGTCCTGCACGCGGCGAAGGGCCGCGAGGACGCGTGCGCGCTCCTTCGCCGCGAGCTCGAGGCGGTGCGCGATCGCGGCATCGTCTTTCGCGACGCGGGCGGCGACCGCGAGTGTGAGCGTGCTGACGTTGTACGGAAGCGCCGCCGCGGTGAAGTAGCCCATCAGCTCGGGATGGACGATGAGCGAGCCCACCCGCAGTCCAGCCGCGGCGAGCACCTTGGAGAAGGTCTTCGAGACGATGAGATTCGGGAATTCGTCCATGCGCGAGACGAGCGACGTTCCGGCGAAGTCGGAATACGCCTCGTCGACGAGCACCAGCGTCTCGGGATGGCGCTCCGCCGCGGCGAGGATGACCGCATCGTCGATCGTGTTCCCCGTCGGGTTGTTGGGGCTCGTGAAGACGACGATCTCGGGCCGGATCCGGTCGAGGGCTCCGAGCGCGCGTTCGCGAGTGACCTCGTAGGGGAGCCCGATCATCTCTTCGACGACCGAGCCACCCGCGAGCTGCGTCAGACGTCCGTGCATCGAATAGGTCGGATGGAAGAGCAGCGTCTTGCGCCCATGACCTCCGAACACGAGGAAGACCTGGAGCAAGAGCTCGTTGCTGCCGTTCCCGAGGATGAGCCGATCGGGCTGCGTCCGCCAACGCGCCGCGAGGATCTCGCGCAGCTCGTCGCCACGTCCGGGGTAACGATTGAGCAGCACGCCCTCGACGACATCCGGCGTGAGGTAACGAGCCGCGCGATTGGGCTCGGGCCACTCGTTCGCGTTGATGCGCACGTCCGCCTTGAGCTGCTGTGCGGTCCGATAGGGCTGGAACTGCGCCATCTCCGGCCGAGGTTTAGGGAGTCGCGGGGGGTGGCGGGCGGAGCCACCCAAGCTCGTGGTCACCTCCATAGCCTGACACGCGCGGGCCGCCCGCGCTTTTCGTGCGGACGGCCCGGCGTTGCTTGGGGGAGGTGGGGTCTACTTCGCGGCGGTCTTCGCCCTCGAGGTCACCGCCATCGTGCTCGAGCACCCCAGCTGTCCAGAGAGCTGGGTCACGAGTCCGTTGAACGAGTTGCCCTGATCCATCGACAGCTTCTTGTTGGTCTGCGCCGAGACCTCGTTGGCGAGCGCCGAGAGGTTGCTGCACGACGGACGTACCTTGGTCAGCAGGCTGTTCTCCGTGCCGCCATCGAGGCCCCAGGACTTGATGAGCGCGGTCAGATCGTCGATGAGCTCGTCGCCCGTCCTCGAGCGAACGTCCGCCGTCGAGGTCGCGGTCGCGGTCGCTTTGGCTGTATCGCTCACGACGACCGTGATGGTGTAGCTGCCGGCGCTCGCGTACGTGTGCGTCGCGCTGAACGAGTACGCCAGCGCGTCGAGCGAGAGCGTCTGCAGGCTCGTGTCGCCCCAGTCGATGCTGACGCTATGCGTGTCCGCAGCGTCCGCGTCGCTGAAGCTGCCGCTTAGCGCGGTCGAGCCGCCGAGGACCGCGCTGGAGGTGGACAGGGCGAGATCCGCCGGAGCCGAATTCGGCTTGAGTGCGACGTAGGACAGCGACCCGCTCGCCGACGCGAGCGCCGAGTCGGTCACGGTCGCGGCGACCGTGTAGGTGCCCGCGTTCGCGTAGGTGTGTGTCGCGCTGAATGAGAGCACGCCGGCCGCGACGGCGACGCTGCTCGTCGAATGGTCGCCCCAGTCGACCGAGACCGTGTGCGTATCGGTCGCGTCCGGATCCGCGAACGTGCCCTGCACTGTCGCGAGCGTCCCCGCAACGACGCTGTCGCCAGTGAGGGCGACGTTCGAGGGCGGGGTGTTGCGCGCGTTGACCGTGAGTGCAGACGTCGCGGTCCCGACGCCGCCGTCGTTGTCGGTGACGGTCGTCGTGACGGTGTAGCTACCCGGCGTCGGGTAGAGGTGCGAGGCGTTGAAGGTCTTGGGCGCCGCCGCGGTGTACGACTGCGTCGTGGCCGCTGAGCCGTCGCCCCAGTCGATGCGAGCGGTGAACGTGTCGAGCACGCCCGGATCGGTGAACGAACCATCCACCGTCAGCGTGTCGTGGTCGAGGAGCGTCGTCGCCGAAGCCGTCATGCTGACGCTCGGCGCGACGTTCTGGACGACGAGCGTGCGCGTCTCGTCGACGGGGAGGTTGACGCCGTCGTCGATGGTGAGCTTCACGGTGAAGCTGCCCTTGCCCTCGTCCTTGAACAGCATCGAGAACTCGAACGTGTTGTCGGCGGGGCTGAGCCACTCCGGCGCCATCCCGTTACCCCAACTGATGCCGATCAGGGGGTAGGCGTCGGGATCCGGTGCGCTAAAGGTGCCGCTCACTACCGCGGTCTGGCCCTCGTTGATCGGCGTCGTCAGAGCGACGGTCCCAAACGAAGGAGACGTGTCGGCGGACGCGACATGCGTGCCGGCCGGGAAGCCAAGGCCGACGAGAGCGACCACGACGGCCGCTGCGACTACCTTCCTCAACTGCGCCTTCATCCCTGCACCTCCGCCAGGCATCGCTGCCCGGCCAAGGACAAGCTAGAGAGAGGCTCCAGGCGCGGCGAGAGAGATGGACGGCCTAGCTAGACCAGGCCGGGTCCTACGCCACTCGTACTCCCCCACCTGGGGGGACTTTCCTTCCGTCACCCGTTGTCGGGATGTGTGATGTAACGGCCGCGGCGAGTCTTGCCCGCCATGGACGGACGCGTGAGCTCGAGGATGAACAGCGCCATACCGCACCGGGCGGGGAAGGATTGCGCGCTCTGCGCGGCGCACGAGAAGGCCGCGGAGCGCCACCGGACCGCGTCACCCGCGCGGCGCAGCCGCTTCATCCCCTGGATCGTCGCCCTCTCGCTGGTGGTGGTGCTGCTCCCGTTCGGCGACTGGAGCCGTTTGATCGCGCTCGGGCTCTTCGCCGGGTTGGGCTGCGGCGTGGGGATCGGGTATCTCAATCAGGGAACGTATCTGCACTTCGCCGGCGCCACGCTGGCGCAGGCGACCACGGAGCTGCGAAACGAGGCGGACCAGCGCGTGGCGATGGTGATCCGCCAATTCGAGTGGGCGGTGAACGACGTCGCCAACCTGCGCGACGCCCTCAAGCGCGCGCAGGACGCGAAGGCGACGGCCGAGGCGAGCGAACACCGTATTCGCCGCCGGCTTCACCTCCTCGAGCGGCAGCTCTACGACGCGCGCATGAAGATCGGCGAGTACTCGCGAGCGCTCGGGAGCGAGACGCCGATGATGGAGGAGCCCGCGATCCTTCCCACGACGGAAGAGCTCGTGGTGCCGCTCACCTGGCGCGTCTTCGAAGACAACATGCTCACGTGGCTGCGGTTCGAGAGCGCAGGGATCCTTCCCTCGCAGATCCGGATCATGAACGAGAACCAGAGCGTGATCGCGATCAGCGCGCGCGCTCTCGACACCATCGGCGAAGGCGAGCAGACGGCGCTCGTGGTGCGCGCACCTGACGACGTCGTCGCCGCGCTCGAAGGACGGCACACCGCGAACTTCGTCTTCGAGGCGCTCGTCGACGACAGCTGGTGCAAGGTCGAGCTCGCGAAGTCGAACCGCAACGCGACCACGGACAAGCGCGGCCGCGTGTGGCGGCCCCAGGACGATCACCGCTCGCAAGCGCTCATCGCATAACCTTCGCGCGTGCTCCGCGCCGCGCGGTTCGTCCCGATCCTCGCGCTCGCCGTCGGCCTGACGCTCGGGGTCTGGATCCTTTTCGGTCCGACCTACTCGTACTGCTCGTCCTCACTTGACTCGAGCGGGACCCCGGGCCCGACGGTCTGCGGCACCTCGAATCTCGTCACCGTTCAGGCCGGCAGCCTCTTTCCGGCGCCGCTGCTGTTCATTGCCGCGTGGGCACTGGCGCCGGTCTTCGCGATCATCGGTACCCGGTCAGGCTCGCGTGGTCAGGCGCTGGGCCTCGCCGCGGCGGCGTTCGGCATCGACGCGACGTCGATGATCAGCTTCGGTGGTGGATTCCTGTTCGCGCTCCTCGTCGGCCCGCTCCTTCTTCTCACGCTCGTCCTGATCGCGATCTCCCGATGGCCCGACGATGCCAGCAGATCAAGTCACCCCGGCACGATGTTTTGATTCAAGCGGAAGAGGTTGGTCGGGTCGTAGCGGCGTTTGATCGCCGCAAGCCGCTCGTAGGTCTCGCCCGGATACGCTTGGCGGATCTCCGCCGGACCCTCGTCCATGAGGAAGTTCACATACGCCGCCTCGGGTCCGCGCTGGATGTCGCTCGCGAAGTGCTCGAGCCACGACGTGTGCTCTGGCAGCTCCTCCGCGTTCTGGACTAAGGCCGCGACGTTGATCATGACGCGGCGTCGACGGTGCGCGTACGCCGTGGCGTCGTCGGGTACTCGGGCCATCGCACCGCCGAGCACCCGGATCTGCGCGGCGCAGAAGTAGGCCGTCGACGACGAGAGGTGCTGGATGATCGACTCCGCCGACCGCTGGTCGACGGCATCGACCAGGAGCGTCTTGTTCCTCGCGATCGGGTGGTACGAGTCGTCCTCGGGAGGATAGATCTGCGCGTAAGGCATCGGCCTCACCATGTCGACGATCGGCGTCCCGAGCGCGCGGAACGGCGCGATCGCGCGCTCCGCGGACGCCGGATCACCGCCGTAGCAGACGAACGACATCACGACGAGCTTGCCGTGTTGCTCCACAGGAACGAAGGGCATCGGTGGGGCCGGCATCACGTTCGCGATCGTCGTGAGCTCATCCGGCGCCGTCTCGGAGAGCGCGATGAACGAGTGCACCAGCTCGGCGCTGGCCGGCTGCATGAGCATGCCGCCCACAAAGGGATCGACCTGGTGGAGGCGAAAGCGGAAGCGTGTCGCGACGCCGAAATTGCCGCCGCCGCCGCGTATCGCCCAGAAGAGGTCCGGCTCGCTCTGGGCATCGACATGCCGGACGACGCCGTCCGCCGTGACGACCTCGGCCGCGATGAGGTTGTCGATGGTGAGGCCATGCTGCCGCACGAGATAACCGACGCCACCGCCGAGGGTGATACCGCCCAGACCGACAGACCCGGTGTCGCCGAACGAGACACCGAGGCCGTGTGCGCCCGCGGCGGTCGCGAACTCGACCGCGGTGGCTCCCGTTTCGGCCCGGGCGGTGCGACTCGGCACGTCGACGTCGACTCGGCGCATGTCGTGGAGGTCGACCACGATGCCACCCTCGCTGAGGCTGTAGCCGAGAGGATTGTGGCCGCCGCTCCGAATCGCGAGCTCGGCACCGGTCTCACGCGCGTGCTCGACGACTCGCGCCACATCCTGCGCGTTGGCCACCCGGACGATCGCCGCGGGGTGCTTGTCGACTCCTCCGTAGAAGAGACTTCGCGCCTTGTCGTAGCGCGGATCGCTCTGCGTGATGACGTCGCCCTTGACCTCGAGATCCTTCATGACCTTCATCTCACACCCCCTCAGTCGGCGGCGGTCGCGAGCGCGAACTCGTCGTCGCTCCGCTGCGCGGCCTGCTCGCGGATTCGGAGGACCCAGAGTCCCAGCGCCGCGGCGCCGATCGCGAACGCCGCACCGACCGCGAACGCCGCGTGGTAACCGGATGTGAGCGCCGACGCGACCGTCTCGCCGGCCGCGAGCGATGCGCTCGTCTGCGCCGACGCGAGGCTGGCCAGCACGGCGAGGCCGAGCGCGCCGCCGAGCATGAACGAGGTGTTGACGAGTCCTGACGCCAGCCCGGACTCGTGCGGCTGCACGTCGCCCATCGCCGCCAGCAGCATCGGGTTGAAGGCCATGCCGGCACCGAGGCCCAGCAGGATCATGCTCGGGAGCACGTCCGTCACGTAGCTGCCCTCGATGGGAGCGCGCACGAGGAGCCCGAGGCCGAGTCCCGCGAGCGCGAGGCCGGCGCCCAGCGGGGGCTGGATGCCGAAGCGCATGACCAGCCGAGCCGAGATCCCGACGGAGAAGATCGCCATGATCACGTTGCCCGGCAGGAACGCGAGCCCGACCTGCAGCGGCGAGTAGCCGAGCACGACCTGCAGGTAGAGCGCCGAGAGGAAGAACCACGCGAACATCGCGGCTGCCCAGAGGACGCCCATCGCGTTCGCGGTCGCGAGGTTCCGCAGCCGGAACATGCCGAGCGGGATGAGTGGCTCGCGGACGCGCGACTCGATCGCGACGAAGATCGCGAGGAGCGCGATCGCGGCGCCAAGGAAGCTCGTCGTCCGCAGCGACGTCCAGCCGGCCTCGTTGCCGTTCACGATGCCGTAGACGGCGATCATCACTGCGCCGGTCACGGCGATCGCGCCCGCGATGTCGAGGCGCGCGCCCGAGGCAGCGCCACGGCCGACCGCGACGTACTTCAGTGAGAGCGCGCAGACCGCGATCCCAATGGGGATGTTCACGAGGAAGACGGAGTGCCACCCGAGCGCGCTCGTGAGGATGCCGCCGAGCAGCACGCCCACGCTGCCCCCGCCGGCGGAGACGAAGCCCACGACGCCCATCGCCTTCGCGCGCTCGGCGTTGTCCGTGAAGAGCGTCATGATCAGCGAAAGTCCGACCGCCGAGGCGAGCGCGCCGCCGAGGCCCTGCACTGCGCGCGCGGCGACAAGCATCGCCTGCGACGACGAAAGACCCGCCCCGAATGACGCGACGGTGAAGAGGGCGATGCCTGCGAGGAAGATGCGGCGGTGACCGTAGAGGTCGCCGAGGCGGCCTCCGAGGAGGAGGAACCCGCCGAAGAACAGCATGTACGCGTTCACGACCCACGCCAGCGAGCTCTCGTTGAAGTGGAGCTCGGTGCGGATCGATGGCAGCGCCACGTTCACGATCGTGGTGTCGAGGACGATCATGAAGCTGCCCAGGCACAGGACCATGAGCGCGAGCCAGCGGTTACGGTTCTCGGCGGCCATTTCGGGTGCTCCTCCAGGTCGACGTTTTGCTCCTTAGACGCCGGCTGGGCCGGAAATCATCGGTCCGGGCACCGATGAATTCGTAGCCTTTGCTACGTCTAAGGGCCGGTGGAGTACTGGACAGTTCACACCGCGCCCGAACCCATCAAGATTTACGGTCCGCTCGAACGAAGCGACTTACCGGGCCTCTACGGCCGCGTCTGTCAGGCGCTCGGAGCGGTCGCCGGCCGTACGGTCGTCTGCGACGTCCGCGGGATCGCCGGAGACGCGGTGGCCGCCGAGGCCCTCTGCCGGCTCCAGCTCGGCGCTCGGCACTGGGGGTGCAAGGTCCGGCTCCGAAACGCGGATGAACGCCTGCTCGAGATCGTCTCGTTCATCGGACTGGACGACGTGATCGGGCCGGAGCTACGCGTCGAGGTGCAGCGGTAGACCGAACAGCGGGAAGATGCGCTGGGTGTCGAGGAAGAACGTGATCTCCCCCACGCCGGTCGGCGTGAGCTCGATGACCTGGAGCGCCCAGGGCTCGTAGCCCGTCCCGGTTGCGCTCGGCTTGTACTGGCCGTACGCCGGCGAGCCGTTCGCGGTCCCGGCCGGCACGAGACGCGATCCCTTGCACCCGATCCCGACGCCGAACCACCAGCGGAACATGTCGTCACGACCCGAGAGCCAGAGGTCGTACGGCGGCATCGACTGGTGAGCGTCCTCGCGGATCACTTTCGTCAGCAGCGTGAGGTCGTAGCGCTCGAACGCTTCGACGTAGCGGGCGAGCAGCGCGCGCTGCGCCTCGTCCATGGCCGGCCGGGTCGGGTTTTCGATCGGCGTCGTCTTCAGCGTCGCCCGTGCGCGCTGCAGCGCGCTGTTGACGCTCGCGGCGCTGGTGTCGAGCAGCTCGGCCACCTCGTTGGCGGTCCATTGCATGACCTCGCAGAGGATCAGGACCGCGCGTTGCCGCGGCGGGAGGTGCTGCAGCGCGGCGACGAACGCCAGCCGGACGCTCTCGCGCGACGCAGCGATCTCTGATGGATCGGGTTGGGTCGCGATGAGGGTGTCGGGGATCGGCTCGAGCCACGTCACCTCGGTTGGGACGTTGAGGTTCGACTCGATCGGCTCGCGCGCGGGACCGAGATCCATGGGGCGGACGCGGTGCGTTCTGCCACGAAGCATGTCGAGGCAGACGTTCGTGGCGATCCGGTGCAGCCACGTCTTCATGGCCGCGCGACCTTCGAAGCGCTCCATGCCGCGGAACGCGCGAAGGAAGGTCTCCTGCACCGCATCCTCGGCCTCGAAGGGCGAGGCAAGCATGCGATAGCAGTACGCCGTCAGCTCGGCGCGATGCTGGTCGAGCTCCTGTCCGACGTCGCCGTCGCGCGTGCTGATCGATGTTTTCATCGGGGCTTCAATGGTACGAGCGCTCTGAGATAATCGTCGCGTTCCCATTGGGGAGTGGCCAAGCGGTAAGGCTCCTGACTCTGGATCAGGTAATCGGTGGTTCGAATCCACCCTCCCCAGCTCGCAGTGGCGCGAACCACGCGGCCGGACGAGTGTTTGGCAAGACTCACTGAGGAAAGGATTCGAGTCCTTGTAAATAGTTGGGCCTCAGTTGCGCGCCTGATCTAGACGTAGGTCAGCGGTCAGACGCGCATAGGAATCGTGAAGATCCCGCGGATCGAATGGATTAGGTGGGGTCATTCAGCGCGCCGCGGCTAGTGACGACGTATCTAACCGAGAGCCGAACGAAGCGCCGCGAATGCATTCGCCGCCGCCTGGCTCGCCTCGGCATGACGACCGCGTTGCACCAAAGCCTCGAAGTGGGCCTCGTATGCATGAGCGACCAGATGTTGTCCAAACGGCTTCAGGCCATTGACCGCCTCTCGGAATGCCCGATCTATCTCGGGAATCGGGCGTCTGGCCGCTGCTATCGCCCGCGCCCTTACCAGCAGGCTGGTGGCCCGCCCGCGCTTCGAAGAGTCGGCCGTATTGATGCTCTCTTCGGCCAGGCGAACGGCCTCACCCAGGTCGCCGCGCGCCAACGCGAGTTCGGCCTGACTCTGAAGAACGTAGCCACCGAGCCGCGCGTCTTTGGTCTCCAGGGCAATGGCCGCCGCTTTCTTCAGAGCGTCTTCGGCGCGCCCGTACTGCTTGCGCTGGACATAGATCCAACCGACCGTGTTCCAGAGACTGCCAACGTTGGCCGGAATACCGAGCTGCTCGTAGGCGGCCAGACTCTTGCGTGCGAAATTGAGAGCGGCCTCGAGATCGCCCTCGCGCTCGCGCGCGATTGCGAGCGACGCATAGAGGTTTCCAACCGCGCGCGGGTCAGCGACATCCTGCGCGACCTGCTTGGCGCGCTCGATTCGCAGATCCGCTGAAGTCAGGTCACCTATCGTCACAAACAGGCTCGCCAGAAGCGAGAGGACGCGCAGTTCGAGAGTCCGGTCGACCACGTCGCCGGCGTAGATAGCGTTCTCGCACTGGAGCGCGTAGTGCACCGCTTCGCCGTGCGCTTCGACACGCCCGTAGGCCATCGCCAAATCAAGGAGTGTGCGGGCTGCTAGCTCCCTAGTGCCTTGGCTACGGAAGAGCCGCAGGGCCGCGTCGAGCAGTCGGACTGCCTCTGTCGCGTGGTCGGTCTGAACAGCAATGCGACCGCGGAGACGGAGCCAGCGGGCGCGGTGGCTTTCGCCCGCTCGATCGAGTGGTTTTCCGATTTGAAGGGCTTGATCAAGTTGCCCCGCCGCGAAGGCTGCCTCGGCTCTCACAAGTCGGAGCTCCTGTTCCCGCTCCGTTCCGGCGACCGGGGCCGCAAGAAGCTCCGCGAGCGATATGCCTAGGCGCGACGCCAAATACTGCGCCGTACCAACCGAGAGACCAACGCGCCCGGTTTCCAACAGCGAAATGAAGCCCCGGTCCCGTGGGGTTTTGGGCCACCGCTGCGAGGTCTAGTAGCAACCGCTGCGGACTTGACCACCGAAAGAGCATGACAGAAAGGGGACCGGGCGAGGACGATCCTCACCCGGTCCAGCTTCTTACTAGCAGCCGCCAGCGTCCGGTGGCGGGCACGGGCCGGCGGCCGCTAATGCCGTCATCGCCAAGGAGACCAGGGTCAGGGCGAGCGGGGCGAGGGCGGCCAACGCGAAGAGACGGATGCGAAGCATGGGATCCTCCAGGTGCGACCGCGAATTGGAACCGCGGAGCGGTCTTGACACCTGGCAGGGAAGGTTAGTTTCTCTAGTACTTTCATATACTTGCCTGTCTGAGCTCAACGGGCGGCGGTGGTCAAGGGAGGCCAGCTTGGGCAGACGGTGGTTAAGGTCATCGTGGCATCCATAGCGGCCGCGAATACCTCAAGACCGAAGCCGACGGCTATTCGCCCGACAACCTCTTGGCTCTACAGGAATGTCCGTAGTCCGATCGCTCCGCCCTTGTTAGGAACCCCGGCTCGGTTAGGGGGAGGGTGATGTGACGCGACGCGGCTTCAGCTCTTGACGATTCGCCCTGAAGCCCCCGTGCTGCGGGTCGTCGTCGCGGACGACCATCCCTCCGTCCGCGAGAACCTGCGTTACCTTCTAACGGCGGTGGCGGATCTGCGCGTCATCGGCGTGGCAAGAACCGGCACGGAGGCGCTTGAGATGGTCCGCGAGTCGCGACCCGATGTGCTCGTGCTCGACGCAGATCTTCCTGATCTTGACGGGGTTGAGGTCGCGCGTGCTCTGCACCGCGAGAGGTTCAGCACGCGGGTGGTTCTCTACACGATGGAGACCGAGATCGAGCGGTATTCCGGGCGATGGAACATCGCCGCCTGTGTTCCAAAGGATGCGCCACCGTCGGACCTGATCGATGCGATCCGCGAGAGCGTCCGGGCGAACCTTCGAACGGGTCAGCCTGACGGCGGCCAGTCGGCTTGAGACGGAAACGCCGGGAGCCTGGACTCCAGTGAATGCCTTCAAGCCACGCGAACGTTGGCCGCTGAGTCCATCAGGCGTAATCGGGAGTTAGACCCGTTCCGGCAACACCTGATCTGCAATCAGGTGCCGAATGGGCGGCGATGAACGCGCATCCGTGCAGATTCGACGTGGCAACGAGCGCTGGAGATCGTCGTCGAGAGACGATGCCGGAGGTCCATGGCCGCGGGGGTCCCTGTCTCTCCCGCCCTGCGCATCACTACCAGCCCCGCGTGGTGGGGATTCCGCGCAACGCGCCATGCGACGATGCCCGTTTTGTTCAACACCGAGCCGGGAGGTGACTCGCTCCTGCTCATCCGAGGTCACAAATGCTCCGCGGTCACCTCATGGAACACTCGCTCTGTCTCTGGAGATGGCGCGACTGCGGCCACGTCCCGAAGCATCTGCCGGCAGCGTTCCATCACCCGAAAGGCCTCACCGCGGTCACCGCTCGCGGCGAGGGCACGCATGAGCAGGCGGTATCCCGACTCACGAAGCGGATCGAGCTCAACGAGTTGACGCGCTGATGTTGCCGCGTCCTCTGGTCGGCCGCGCTCGAGGTCGGCCGATGTGAGCAGCTCGAACGCGCGATGGATCCCTTCGACGAGCAGACGGCGCTGCCCGATGATCCACGGCGCCTCGTCGCCTGCGAGAAAGCCTCTCCGGCAGATCTCGAGTGCGACTCTTGCTTCCGTCCAAGTGCGCGCGAGCTCAGACCTTCGCGATGCCAGCTCAGCCTCGTGAAGCGCGGCGCGAGCCCGCTCGTGGTCCACGAACGTTCCGGCGGGAGTCTCGAGCCTGTACTTGCCGGTCGCATGTTGAATCTGAAGGGCCGGCGCCTCCTGCGTGATCGGACGCAGAGCGGCGCGAATCCTGCTGGCCAGGGCACTGAGGGCGTCGTCCCAGGCATCCGGAAGGTCATCGGACCAGACCGCCGCGGCCAGTTCGTCGCGCCCGACCGGCCGTGAGCGGTTGAGAACGAGATACGTCCACAGGCGGTGGCCCTGCCGGCCGGCGAGCTCGGCCTCCCCGACGAGGTTCCCACCGAGCACGACCGCCAGCCGGCCGCAGATCTGGAATCGCAGCCCGTATCCGGCTCTCGCAGGCCTGCCCAGCTCGTTCACGTTCGGAGCCAAGGTGGTTGCAAGGTTAAGCCGGGGGCATCGGTCGTAGGGTCGTCGCGCCGCCGGCCGGGCAACCGCCGGCGAGTTCGAGAGGGAGGGCAACATGAGCGCGAAGGGGGTGATCGGCGTGAAGAAGCTGGTGCGCTGCTCGTGCGGACTGGAGTTCCGCGCTCCATCCGGCGAGGCGACGACCGACGCGGAGAAGCATCTCATCCAAGCGGTCAAGCGGCACGCGAAGGACGCTCACGATCTCGACTTCGGCGAGGAGCAGGTCGTCGCGATGATGGAGATCGAGCCGTGATCCGTTCGTCGATCCTGGTCGCGTCCATCGTTCTCGCGGCGTGCGGAGGAGCGGCCACGCCAAACACACCGACGCCGCAATCGGCCTCGCCCGCGCCGACGATCGTCCCGCTCGCGTTCACCCCGGCAAGCTCGCAGCCGCTGGAGCTGCAGTGGACGAAGGCACCCGCCGCCTACCCGCCGGGCGCCGACATCTCGGTGCTCGAGGGTGACACCACGAAGCCGGGGCCGTACACGCTCCGACTCCGGTTTCCTGATGGCTACACGCTGCCGCCGCATGCGCATCCGAACGACGAGCATCTCACCGTCATCCAGGGCACGTTCGTGATCGGCATGGGCCGGTCGGCGAGCCGCGAGACCGCGAAGGAGCTTCCGGTCGGCTCGTTCTTGCTCATCCCGAACCGGACCGATCACTACGCGTGGGCGAAGGGCGAGACGATCGTCCAGCTCCACGGCGTCGGTCCAGGCGGACTCCTGTACGTCAATCCCGCGGACGATCCGCGCAACAAGTGAGCGAGCTGCCGAGATGAACGCCGATCACCACCGAATTTCTCTAGCCTGACTCTGGACCAGGTAATCGGTGGTCCGAATCCACCCTCCCCAGCAGCGCCTTGGTCGCGCGAGACTACTTAGGCCGCAAGCCGAGCCAACCGCAGAGCCTCTGCCTTGAGCATCGCTAGTGCACAGTTCGCACAGAAGGCAGAAAAGTCATCCACGATGACGGCGCGTGTCCCGCATCCCCGAAAGCAACGCTCAGCAATCGGGACCATCTCGCGATCTAACTCGGTTTGCTCGATGGTCATGACGTCTCCTGAAAATGCACGCTACCCATGGAGGGTTGATTTCTCGTTAGGCAGTCTGTTGAGATCATCGGCGCCGGTCGTGGCGGCGCCGGGGTGTGGCCTTGCTCTTCGCCTTCGGTGCCGTCTAATTCCTGCGTACGCGCGCGCCAGTCCGCGCGGTGATCCTCGGGCGGACTTTGGATGGAGGTAATCGGTAGTTCGCGGGCGGTGGTTCGCGGTGCTCCCGTTCGAGCCCGTGATCGCGTTTGGGCGGTCATCAGGCGGTCATCGACTACCTAGTGTCGATCGGTGTGCCCTTGATCGAACGTCTAGGGCAGGCGCGGGGCTGCGGGCGCGGGCGGAGCCTCGTTGCCCTTCGGCTGCATCTGAACGTAGCTGCATCCGACCGCGAGGGCGACGATCAGCAGTAAGGCGAAGATCCTGACCATCGTGTGGCTTCTTGCTGTCCTTTGACCGCGCACCCGATGCTCGGTGCGTGCGCCTAGCGAGCGGCTGTTACCGAATCGTTGCTCAAAGACGGATAGTTACCATTCCCCGCGTCAGAACCGGCTCCGCGCGTAGGGACCCTGTCTTTCCGACTTCGCACCGCAGTCAACCACGCGCTCGCTCGTCCCAGCCCTGCCTTTAGTTGATGACCGCTTCTAGACTTCGCGGGTGAAAACCTGCCCGGCATGCGGTCAGGCGAGTCCAAAGGAAGCGCGCTTTTGCCCCTCGTGCGGCACGTCACTCGCTTCCGCGGCTCCTCGCCTCGAAGAGCGCAAGGTCATCACGATCCTGTTTGCCGATCTCGTCGGTTTCACCTCCAAGGCTGAACAGCTCGATCCCGAAGCCGTGCGCGGCATGCTCGATCCGTACTACGTACAGCTGCGGACCGTGCTCGAACGCCACGGTGGCACCGTCGAGAAGTTCATCGGGGATGCCGTCATGGCGATCTTCGGTGCACCGGTGGCGCACGAGGATGACGCCGAGCGCGCGGTCAGAGCGGCGTTCGCGATCCAG
>VBDQ01000098.1 GCA_005889075.1 Chloroflexota bacterium | reverse complement strand
GCGCGCGGGATTGCTCGCGTGGCGATTCAATTCGGGAGCGTGGCAGCAGGTGACGGTGTAACTCGCTTTTTTACTGTGCCCAGGGCGGGACTTGAACCCGCACGCCTTATTCAGGCACATGCCCCTCGAACATGCGTGTATACCGATTTCACCACCTGGGCAGGTGTGTTGTTGATTTTAGCGGATGACGGCGCCGTCTTCACGGACGAACTTCAGCCACACATCGCGCTTGCGCTCCAGGCAGGGCACGCCGACGCTGGAATACAGGTAGGGCAGTAGTTTGAGGGATGCCCTCTTCGCGTAAGTGAGCTGGTACAACCCCTCTTCGAACCCTAAGCCGCCGGCCAGGCGAAAGCGTGATGAGATCTGGGCACGGACCCATGTTATGTGCTCGCGGCTGGCGGAATTGAATCGGACGAGCAGCGTGCGATAACGCTTCCCGCGAGCCTTTCCTGTGCCCTCGTAGGTGACGTCCATGATCGAACCGTCGCCGTCAATCAGACCGCGAAGAAGATCGGCAATAACATCGTCCGGCGCCGCGATAGATCCAAGCGTCAGCGACTTCCGGGGCGTGAGGCCGATCGACAGCAGCCAGCGATAGAGACCGACATCTCCGAGCTGGACGCGTAGGCCCGTTCCGCCGTAGCCGCTGCGCTTGACCGTTTCGATCTTGGCTGTCCTGCCGATGGATTTGAGGAAGGTTTCGAGCACCACTCGTTCGCCGGAGCTCACAGAGACATGGCGCCCGCTAGGCGAGAGGTTTCCGTCCGTCGCGATTAGCCCGACCGCATATGCGATCTCGGGTGTCCAGATCCAGGGCGTGCAACGGCGCAGTCGATACGGCCCGCGGGGCTTGCCGCGGCGCGACGCTGCCATCCGGGCGATGCGCGGATCGGTCGCTGCCGTTAGCCCTTTCGCCCAGCCCTTTCCCATCCGCGAAACATGCCCTGCGACAGGCCGTCGCTTCAAGTCTTCAAAAGTGGCAACGCGGTCGTCATTTTGTGCGAAGCCGTCGCACAAAATGACGACAGGGTTATCGACCCTTCGCGTTTGTTCTGCATTTGAGCGGCAGGTCGGTACGATCCGCTGCCGTGGCCCTCGTCCGTTGCCCGCGATGCCTTGCCGAGGACATCAGCGCTGACGCGCACCCGTCGCGGCGGCTCGTGGACGGGCGCGCGAAGCCATTCCTTGTCTGTCGCGACTGCTTCCGTGCCGCGGAGCTCGAGTTCCGGATCTCGTGCGAGGCTGCCGGCGTGCCCTACGCCCCGCTAGCGATCCGCGATGCCCTCCGCACGCTGCACGAGTTCTATGGTGAGCGGATCGCCGCCGCGCCCGACGACGTGCGCGTGCGCAGCGCCCTCGACGACGTCGAGCGCCGGCTCGCGATCGGCGCGGTCGATTCCTAAACTCCGTTCGTGAGCAACGTCCGCCCGGACCTCACGCTGCTTTGGCCTTCGTACACGCTCTTTCCGATCGCGGGGCTCGCCATCCTCGTCTTCGGCGCGAGCGCCGGCGACACGGCCATGGTCGGGATCGGCCTGCTGCTCCTCGCCGCGAACGCCGCGATCGTCATCAATTACGCGTACTTCACGAAGCTTGCGATCGAACGCGGCGAGCTCGTCTATCGCACCAATTTCGGTCTGCGCGAGGACCGGGTCCCGCTTGGATCCCTTCAGCGCATCGATGCGAAGCGGTACCCGGGAGCCCACTCGGGAGTCTCGGCGCCGTTCTTCGTCGCGCGCGGCCGCATCAGCACCGTGAAGGTCAACACGAAGCCATACCGTATGCGCGACTTCGCACCCCTTATCGCGGTGCTGCGCGGGGCGAACTCGCGTATCGAGCTCGACTCGTTCTGGGCGCGCGTCGCAGCGGGAGACGATCCATCGAAAGAAGTTGAGCTAACGCCAAAGAGTCGGCTCTAGGGTCTCGCGCGAACTCTCCGCCGCAGCTCGATGGCCGTACAGCGATCCCATACGACACGCAAGCCGGCCGCCTCCGCGCGCTGAGCGGCGGCTTCATTGCCGAGACTCAGCTGGAACCAGAGCGCTCGGATACCGGCTGCGATCGCATCGTCGACGACCGCGTCGAGAAACTCGCCGCGCCGGAAGACGTCGACGAAATCGACATGCAGGTCTTTCGGTATCTCGGATAGCCGGTCATACGAGCGCTCGCCCTCGATGGTCGTGCCGCGCAGCTGGGGATTGACCGGTACGACGCGGAACCCATGCGCGCGAAGCGTTCTCGATACCGAGTTGCTCGGGCGGTCGGGTTTTGCGGAATAGCCGACGACGGCGATGGTGTGAGAGTCGGAAAGAAGGGAATCGATGAGCGCGGGCTCGTTCATTTTCGCACATCATGACCGCAAGAAAAAGCCCTTGTCGCGCACCGTGCGGGCAGGATAATCGCCAGCGAGATGCCCCCTCGAGCACCGGTCGTTTGGACGACCACCGCGGTGCGCAGCGAGCGCTTCCGCAAGCGACTAGACGAGCGCCACCGCGAGCTCACCATCCACGCGAAAGCACGCGGCCGGAGCTATCGACGCTCGCGCGCGGCCGCGGGGAGCGATGAAGCCCTGCGCCTGCGGGCGGACTTTCTCGCTGCGCTCGGTCGGCTCAGCGCCTTCGAGATCGCGATGCTCGGTCTTGCCCGATGCCAGTACGACGTGCAATTGGTGGAGCGGACCGACGATCTCTCGCGTGACTATTTCCAGCTCTGGCATCTCATCGCGCGCCGAAGTGGATCATCGTGGCCCGAGGAAGAGGGGACCGCCGAGCGGATGGACTTCTTCGCGATGCAGGTCGGTCGCCTTGAAGGCATGGCGGACGCGCTTCTCGTGGCGGGCCGCAACGTTCGGCTCTATCCGCTTCCCGAGATGCCCTGGCTCAGCGCGCAATAAGACCCGCACCATACTTGAGGGCGGGCAACTAGCTCAGCTGGTGAGAGCGTCTCCCTTACAAGGAGAAGGTCGCTGGTTCGAATCCAGCGTTGCCCACAGCCGGGTCCCCGTCGAGATGCGCCACTATCCTCGCCGTGCCGGATGCCCCGAAGGCCCGCCCATTCCGCTTCGGCGTTCAGCTGACCGGCGCCGATTCGCGCGAGGCGTGGATAGAAAAAGCAAAACGAGCCGAGAGTCTCGGTTATTCGGTCGCGACGATCGTCGATCACATGGGCGACCAGCTCGCCCCGATCCCGGCTCTCACCGCAATCGCTATGTCGACGGCGAGGATCCGAGTCGGGACGATGGTGCTCGCGAACGACTGGCGGAATCCGCTCCTTGTCGCGAGAGAAGCAGCGACGCTGGACTGGCTCAGCAACGGTCGCCTCGAGCTCGGAATCGGGGCCGGATGGCTCATGACGGATTACGCACAGCTCGGGATCGTCTACGACCCGCCGAGTGTTCGCGTCGAGCGAATGATGGAGGCGCTCCCGATCATCCGCGACCTCCTTGACGGCCGTCGGATCACGCACAAAGGCCGGTACTACCGCTTCACCGATGCGTCTTGCCTCCCTCGGCCCGTGCAGAAGCCACATCCGCCGATGGTCATCGGCGGCGGTTCGCGCCGACTTCTGACCTTCGCGGGTCGATTCGCCGACATCGTCAACGTTCACACGAATCTCGGAGCGACGGGCGTCGTCGGCGACCAGTCCCGAGCCGACCTCAGCTCCGCGGCTGCGCGGCGCAGGTTCGCGTGGGTGCGCGACGGTGCGGCGAACCGGCTGCCTCAGATCGAGCTCGGCCTGCGCATCTTCGCCGCTTCGGTGACAGACCATCCCGAGTCCGCGGCCGCGGATCTCGGTCGCCGGTGGGGCCTCGACGCGACCGAACTGCTCGAAAGCCCGTATGCGGTTGTCGGCACCGTGGACGCGGTCGCAGAGATCATCCTCAAGCGGCGCGATGATCTGGGCGCGACCTACTTCACCTGGAACGAGACGGAGATGGAGCGGATGGCCCCGGTGGTGCGGCTCCTTGCTTGAGATCCGTGCGGCAGGCGTTCGGTCGCCTGACTGGTAGCAGACTAATCGGTGGGTGGGAAAGCTGGTCCTGGTGGTCGATGACGACCAGGACGTGCGTGGTTTGATTTCGTACGCGCTGCGCGACGCCGGCTATGAGGTCGCCGCGCTGGCTGACGGCGTCGAGGCTCTTGAATTCCTGAAGACCACGCCGGCGACGCTGACGGTCGTCGACCTGCGTATGCCCGGCATGGATGGCGGGGAGTTCCTGCGCCGCCGGAAGGAGCTGAGCATCGACGGACCAGTGCTCATCCTGACCGCGGCGTCGCCGGACGAAGTCGGTCACGTCCTAGGCGATTTCACCGGCGCGCTGCGGCTCAGCAAGCCGTTCGATCTCGAGGAATTACTCATGGTCGTTCGCGCGCATCTGAGCACGTAGCCCTACGCTGGCTCGGTGCGGCGGACCGAGCTCGAGACGCTCTACGACTTCGGTTACTACGTGCGGGACCGGATCCTTGAGAAGGCCGCGAACCTCAGCGCAGCCGAGTTCGCGGCTCCGTCGGCGCTCACCACCCGCAATCTGCGCGGCACGCTCGTGCATACCCTCGACGTCGAGTGGAGCTGGCGCGCTCGCCTGTGCGGACAGCCTGAGGCCGTGTGGAAGTCGGAGCTCTCGATGAACAACTACCCGACCGTCGCGGTCCTTGCCGATCATTGGCGCCGCGACGAGGTCGAGATGCGCGCCTGGCTCGGAGGTCTCGACGACGAGATCCTGGCGAAGGACTTCGAGCTACCGGCAAGCTCGGTGATGGCGACACCAGAGCACCGCTACCCGCTCTGGTACTACGTCCTCCACATCCACACGCATACCTACCAACAGCTCTCTGACGCGGCGGTCCTGCTGACGCGGATGCGGCAATCGCCCGGCAACATCGAGTTCCTCGACTACGCCGACCACGTCGTCCGGAGACGCACACTCCAAGCGACCTAGCGCGTCGCCGGGTCCTCGCCAGGCTGACGAGGAAGACAGCGTGCGATCTCGCGCGCAACTTGCTGTTACCCCCTCGTTGCGATCGAGACCCGATCGTCATGGAGGGATTCGATGAGATCACTTCTTCGGCAGCTTGCGTTGGGGACGACCGCGATCGTTCTCGGCGGCGCGACGCTCGGCGCACCGTCAGGAACGATCGGCGCGGCCACGTCCGCGATCGCGTTCGGAGTACCGACGGTGGTGGATCCGATACACACCAACGGCGAGCCTGACATCGCGATCGACGTTCAAGGACGCGTCTTCGTCAGTGGTCCGACGGGGACGGGAACGCAGCGCAGCACGTGGTTCGGCTCGGTCGATGGTG
>VBDQ01000076.1 GCA_005889075.1 Chloroflexota bacterium | reverse complement strand
TTATCGCATCTCGCGGTCGCCCGGGCGGTGAGGAAGTCGGCGCTCACGTTCACCTGAGCGACCCTCAGCGCCAGATCCGCGACCGAGGCATCGGCGCTGCTCTTGTTCCCATGAGCCACGACCGACGCATGAAGCACGCGGGCGTGGACCGCACCGCCGGTCGGATCGTCCGCCGGAGAAGTGATGACGCAGCCGTTCCCGCTCGGATAGCACACGAGCGATGCCTCGTGGGCTCCGCCTGACGTCGACTCGCTCGCGGTCAGCGGACCGGTGTCGACGATGCAGAAGTACTGCGAGCTCGGCGTGCACGGGAGGAGTCCCGGCGCGAACGGCGCCAGCGGGATGCTCCCGCGGACGACCGTGGCCTGGCCGCTGAACGTCGTGGCTGGCGCGGCCGCGGCGGTGTTCGGAGAAGCTCCGCTGAAGAGACCGAGCACGAAGAGCGCGACAATCACGTGAGCTCTCATTTCTTTCCCTCCGGTGCTGACCAGTACGTTTTTCCAGCGGAACCCGCGTAATGAGTGCCAGCAATGAACGCATGTACCCGGAACCGGCAGCACTGACAGCCGTTGGTTCTGCCGGAGGCACAGCACAAAGAGCGATGGGTATTTCCCTTTCTGAGCGGGAGATCGAGGTCCTTCAGCACGTCGCGCGCGGCGAGACGTCGAAGGAGGTCGGCCGCGCCCTCGGTATCAGCGAGCGAACCGTGAACTGGCACATGGAGCGTGTTTTCGTGAAGCTCCACGCGGATAGCCGCGCCGAAGCCGTCGCGATCGCGCTCGAAGTCGGGATACTCCGGCGACCGCACGACTCGCGAACGAGCCCCTAACCGTGGCGCGGATCGCGGCAAGGATCACGACCGCGGACACGGGTACCAGGACCATCTCGCCGGTCGCGGTTCCATTGCGGAGCGGCTCGTCAGGTCGCTGAATTAACCCAGGTGGTGGGCCGCGATCCGAGGGGCTAAAGAAGGGGAGCGGCAGTGAGTGCAGGACACAGCTTGCGACGTGGGTACGCGTACACCGTCACGAACGTGCACACGACACCAGCTCACGGAACGGTCGGCGCTGGCGAACGATTCACGCTCGTTCTCGTGGGCGCGTTCGTGATCATGATGGTCGCGCTCTTGAGCAACGACGTGGTCGCGTCGGCGCTCGGCAAGCTACTCGGCGCCGCGTGGGCCGAGATCGGACGGTTCGTCCTTCACTTCCTCAGCGGCGGCGCGGTCTAACGCACCTTCGGGTTAGAGCCCGGCGAGCACCTGCTGCCCGGCCGGGCTCTGCACCCACTCCAGGAACGCTTTTATCCCCGGCCGCACCTTTGTGGGATCGGGGTTGTAGACGAAGTACAGCGGACGCAGCAGCTTGTACGTTCCATTCGCGACGTTTCCTCGTGTCGCCGCAACGCCGTCGATCGCGATGAGCCGGATCTCCTTTGAGTCATACGCCTGCGCGCTCATGCTCAGCATCCCGATCGCGTCCTTGAACGATCGGATCGCGTCGATGGTCGCGTTCGCGTCGTAGACGACAACGAGGCCGCTCGCGTAGGTCGGCTTCATTCCTTTGAAGAAATACGATTCGAACTGCGAGCGGACGGCGGAACCTGGTTCGCGGGCGAGGGGTCGGATCTTCCCGGAGACCCCGCCGACGTCCGACCAGTCGGTGATCGCACCGGTGTAGATGGCGACGACCTGATCCTTGGTGAGACCGCGCACGGCGCTGGTCGCGCTCACGGCCAGCGCTGTTCCCGAGCGACCGATCGGAACGGCGTTCACCATGCCCACCTCAGCGGGTCGGAGGTCGCGGCTGATGAAGCCGAGGTCGGCCTCGCCCGACGCCGCGAGCTTGACCGCGGCGTCGGAGCCGACGTCCTCGAGGCCCTCGAAAGCGACTCCCGGATGCTCGGCGGTAAATGCGCTCGTCAGCGCGGTCACCGCGTCGAGCGCGCCGCCGCCGCCACGGAGGATGTAGTGGCCGGCAATCGGATCGGGTGTTCGCGTGGTGGATGGCGTCGCGCCACAGGCGCTGCTTATTAGCAGAGCGCCGAGAGCGAGAGCGGCGATCTTTTGAATAGCCATCCTGTCCTCAGACGTGGTGAGATATACGCGCGCCGGGCGCCTGTGGACATCCGCCGAGTTGACTAGATCAAGTTGGGTACAGGGGTGAAACGGCGGATCGCCTCGACGATCGCGATGTGCTCTTGCTCCAAAACCCGGGCTGAAAGCGCGACCGCGTCGTCGGCCGGCAGGATCGGGACGCGGCGTTGCACGATGACCTCGCCCAGGTCCACGGTTTCAGGATGGACGCGATGCACGGTGCAACCTGATTCCGTCGCGCCCGATCGCAGGACCGCCTCGTGCACCCGATCGCCATGCATGCCGCGCCCGCCGAACAGCGGGAGCAGTGCGGGATGCAGGTTGATCACCGGAACGCCGGGGAGCGCGACGAAGAACGACGGCGCAAGGATGTGGTCGAATCCGGCGAGGACCACGAGCCGCGCGCCCGCGTTCGCGATCGCCTGAGCCATCGCCGCGTGCGTCGCCGCGCGCTCGCTCTTATCTCGCATCGCGAAGACCGCGTGGGGTACGCCGGCCCGCTCCGCACGCCCGAGCGCCGGAACACCCTCGCGGTTGGACAGGACGAGAACGACGCGCGCGTCGACGGTCTCGCTCGCGCAGGCGTCGAGGATCGATTGAAGATTTGATCCGCGACCCGAAACGAGGACGGCGACGGGAAGCGTCATGTGAAACGCACTCTCCGCCCACCGGTATGGCGAACGACGCGACCGAGCTCGACGGCTTCGGGAACGGCTGCGAGCGCGGCCTCGATGTCGTCGTGCGCGAGTACGAAGACGATGCCAACGCCCATGTTCCAAACGTCGTAGGTCTCGGACTCCGCGACCCGGCCGAGCTCGGCGAGGAGCGTGAAGACCCGCGGGACCCCCCATGTCGCGCGGTCGACCTCGGCCCCCAGGTCATCGGGGAGGGCTCGCGGAAGATTGCCTTCCCAACCGCCACCGGTGAGATGGGCGATCGCGTGTATCCCGGTCGCTTCGCGCAACGCACGGAACTCGGACAGATAAGAGCGGTGCGCCGCGAGAAGCGCGTCTCCGATCGTCCGATCGTCGAGATCGCGCCGCTGCTCGGCGAGAAGATCGCTCAGCGAGCGGCCTTCGCTCCCGGCCGCGCGCGACAGGATCTTCCGCGCGAGCGAATACCCGTTGGTATGCAGTCCCGTGGAGGCCAGGCCGACGAGGACGTCGCCTTCGCGGACGCGGGCGGGACCGAGCAGCTCGTCGCGGCCGGCCGCGCCGACGAGGAAGCCGGCAAGGTCGTACGTGCCTGGCGCGTACATTCCCGGCATCTCCGCGGTCTCGCCCCCGAGCAGCGCCGCGCCGCTCCGGGCGCAGGCATCGGCCATCGCGCCGACGACGCGCGCGAATACGCCCGGATCGATCTCCGAGGTCGCGAAATAGTCGAGAAAGAAAAGCGGCTCGGCGCCCATCGCGAGCGCGTCGTTCACGCAGTGGTTGACCAGGTCCGTGCCGACGACCTCGTGGCGGTCGAGAAGGCCCGCGAGCTCGAGCTTGGTGCCGACGCCGTCCGTCGTCGCGACGAGCACGCGGTCGGCGCCGGGCGACGCGAAGAGCCCGCCGAACTGGCCGATCTCGCCGATGACCTCGGGCCGCTTGGTCTTCTTGATGCGATCGCGCACGCGGGCGAGCGCGTCCTCGGCGCGGGAGATATCGACGCCCGCGGCGCGATAGGTGAGGCTCACACGTGAACTCCTTGCTCGAGCGAGTCCTTTGCGAGCTCGAGCTGCACGGGCACGAGATAGTCGCCGGTGAAGCACGCCGTGCAGAGCTCGGCCTCGGTCCCGCCCGTCGCGCGGATCATGCCGTCGAGCGACAGGTAGCCGAGGGTGTCGGCGCCGATGTGCCGGCGGATCTCCTCGACGTCAAGGCGAGACGCGATGAGCTCGTCTCTCCTCGCCATGTCGACGCCGAAGAAGCACTGATGGCGGAGCGGCGGCGAGCAGATCCGCATGTGCACCTCGCGTGCGCCGTGACTTCGGAGGAGCTCGACGATCGGAGTGCTGGTGGAGCCGCGCACGATGGAGTCGTCGACGACGACGACGCGCCTCCCGTCGAGCACATCGCGCAGAGCGTTGTACTTGAGCGCGACACCTTGACGCCGGAGCTCGGGCGATGGCTGGATGAACGTTCGGCCGATGTAGCGGTTCTTGATGAGCCCTTCGCGGAACGGGATACCGCTGCGCCGCGCGTAGCCGACGGCCGCGGGGATGGCGCTGTCGGGGACGGGGATGACGACGTCGGCCGTGGCGGGATGCTCCTCGGCGAGCGTCTCCCCCATCCGTTCGCGCGTCGCGTACACCGAGACGCCGCCGAGGTCGCTCGCGACCGACGCGAGGTACACGTGCTCGAACACGCAAAGACCGCGGCGATCGGCCGCGAAGTCGGCGATCGGCGTCGGACCCCGATCGTCGATGCGGAGCACCTCACCGGGTGCGACGTCGCGAACGAAGGCCGCGCCGACCGTCTCCAGCGCGCACGTTTCGCTCGCGACGAGCCACGCGTCGCCTTTGCGCCCGAGGCAGAGCGGCCGCACGCCGAGCGGATCCCGGATGGCATACAGCGCCGACGGGGTCAGGATCACGAGCGACCACGCGCCGCGCAGCTTTGGCAGAGCACGCACCAGCCGCTCGTCCCAGGTCGCGCCGTTCTCGTTGGCGATCATTTGCGCCACGACCTCGGTGTCGCTCGAGGTCGCGAACCGCACGCCCTCGCTCGAGAGCTGATCGCGGAGGTCGCGCGCGTTGATGCAGTTGCCGTTGTGCGCGATCGCGAGCTCGCCGAGCCGGTCGCCCGCGACCACCAGCGGCTGCGCGTTCTCGATGCGCGAGCTGCCGGTCGTCGAGTAGCGGGTATGGCCGACCGTGGCGCGGCCACCGAGGACACCGAGATCCGGCTCGCTGAACACCTGGCCGACGAGGCCCATCCGGCGGACCGTCCGAAGGTCCCTCCCGTCGGTCGCAGCGATGCCGGCCGACTCCTGGCCACGGTGCTGGAGCGCGTAGAGGGAGAAGAACGCGAGCCGCGCGGCTTCGGTCGGGTCGGCGTCCGCGGGGTTCCAGACGCCAACGATGCCGCACATCTAATGCGCCTCTCTCGCGAGGCGGCTATCGAGCGCACGCGAGAGCCCGTTCGCGTGTGCATCGGCGAGCGACGCGACCGGCATCCCGATCACCGGCGCGATCTCCAGGAGGTCGCCTCCGACACTGCCGAGCGTCCAGAGAGCGACGCCGTGCTCTCGCGCGAGCGCGACGACGTCCTCCGCGCGACCGGGATCGATGACGAGCAGGATCGCCGATGGTCCTTCGCCGAACAGCGTCTCGCGGGTATGGCTTCCGGGAACGAGCGGGAGGCTCACGCGCATGCCGATCCCGTCTCGGATCGCGATCTCAGCAAGCGCGACGGCGAGGCCGCCCTCCGCGCGATCGTGCGCGGCGCGGACCGCGCCCGCGCTGTGGGCGGCGAGGACGAACCGTTGGAGGCGCGCCTCGACGTCGAGATCGATCTCCACCGGTCCGCGATGGACGCCGCCCAGCGCGCCATACGCGGATACCCCGAGCGACGCCTGGAGCGTGCCGGCGAGAAGCACGAGATCGCCCTCACGCCCGCTCGTGGGCCGGATGAAGTCGCGGACGTCCGCGAGCTGCCCGACCGCGCCGACGACCGCGGTCGGCCAGATGTCGGCCCCGTGCGTCGCGTTGTAGAGCGAGACGTTGCCTGACACGACCGGTACGCCAAGGGCATCGGACGCCGCGCGGATGCCCGCGACCGTGCGTTCGAGCGCGTACGCGCCGGCGGGACGCTCGGGGTTGCCCACGTTGACGCAGTCGGTGATCGCGAGCGGCGTCGCGCCGACGCAGACGAGGTTTCGGGTGGCTTCGGCGACCGCACAGGCGGCGCCGATGAAAGGATCGATCGCCGCGACGCGCGGCTGCGCGTCGATCGCGACCGCGATGCCGTCGGAACGTCCTTTGATGCGCATGATCGCGGCATCGGCGCCCGGCCCGACGACGGTGTCCGTTCCGACCATCGAGTCGTATGTCCTATAGATCGCTCGTCGGCTCGCGACCGCCGGGCTCCCCATGAGCTCGAGAAGCTCCAAGCCGATCTTGTTCGTCTTGCGAGGCCTCGCAGGCGGACTCGGTTGACGCGTCGTCCCGGACGGGGAGCCCGTCGTGCTCACGGGTCCCTTCCCGCCTCCATTCGCCGACGGCAAGTCCGCTTGTCCCGGCGTGAGTCCCGTTGCGCCGCCGGACTCCCCGCCCTCGACGCCGCTCGCATGCGCGCTCGCAAGATCGGTGATGTCGTATTCGGGCGCGTCGTCAGCGAGCGCACGCGGCGGCAGCGAGGCCACGAGCGCGTCACCGTCGAAGATCTCGAGAAGCGGATCGGCGGTGATTTCACCGATGCGCGCGCCGTGGAGCTCCCAGCGGGCGAGGATCCGCTCGATGTCAGCTTCGCAGCCGGGACGCGCGACGACGAGCATCCGCTCCTGCGACTCGCTGAGCATGACCTCGTGCGCGGTCATGCCCGTCGCGCGGCGCGGCACGGCCCCGACGTCGATGCTCATGCCGACGCCGCTCTTCGCGGCCACCTCGCTCGACGCGCAGGTGAGACCCGCCGCGCCGAGATCCTGCACCGCCTCGACGGCGTCGGCGGCGACGAGCTCGAGCGTCGCCTCGAGCAAGAGCTTCTCGAGGAACGGGTTGCCGACCTGGACCGACGGCCGCTTCGCGTCCGATCCGCTGCCCAGCTCGAAGCTCGCGAGGAGCGATGCGCCGGCGATGCCGTCGCGGCCCGTGTCGCTGCCGACGAGATACACCGCGCTCCCCGGACGCGCCTTGTTCGCGGTCCGCAGGTCTTCCGCGCGAGCGATGCCGACGCACATCGCGTTCACGAGCGGGTTGTCCGCAAAGCACGGCTCGAAGCTGACGTGGCCGGCGACGTCGGGGATGCCGACGCAGTTGCCGTAGAACGAGATCCCGCCGGTGACGCCGGTGATGGTCCGGCGTACCGCGGGATCGTCGGGCGGCCCGAAGAAGAGCGCGTTGAGCACGGCCGTGGGGCGCGCGCCCATGGCGAAGACGTCGCGGAGGATCCCGCCCACCCCGGTCGCGGCACCCTGGTAGGGCTCAACAGCCGACGGGTGGTTGTGGCTCTCGACCTTGAATACGCAGAGCAACCCGCCGCCGAGATCCACGGCGCCGGCGTTCTCGCCCGGACCCACCGCCACGCGCGGCCCCTTCGTCGGAAGGGTGCGCAACAGCTTCTTCGAATGCTTGTACGCGCAGTGCTCGCTCCACATCGCGCCGAACATCGCCCACTCGAGCTCGTTGGGCTCACGGTCGAGGAGCTCGCGCACCCGGGCAGCCTCGTCCGCGGTGAGGCCGACGTCGCTGGGAATCTGGTTAGGCTGCGCCGTTTCTGTCCCCGTCATCGTCGGGGACACGCTCACGACCGGAAGAGTGCTCCGCGGAGCGTCATCGCCCTCAAGAGTAGCGGACTAAGAGCGAGCTAGGACAGGTCGCTGTTTCCGATGAAGCGCAGCACCTGGTCGGCGAACGCTCCGAGGTCGGCTACCCGCGTCTGGATCTGCCCATACACGTCGTCGATGTCGGTCTGCTCGCGATCGTAGGCGAGGAGGTTGCGCAGGTTGGCCAAATGCTCGAGGCGATACGCGAGCGCCCGCTCGATCACTCCGTGGCCCGCGAGGGCGTCGAGGATGTCGTGGTACGCCTCTGGCTTGGGGAGGGCGAGGGCCATCACCAGGTACGCCGCCGTGCCGAAGAGCAGCTCCACCGCTTGCTGCAGGTACCACTGGGCGAGCCCGTAGAGCTTCGGATCGGCTTTGAACTTGGTGTGCTCGATCGGTCGCAGGTCGGAGAGCAGCGTCGTGTACTCGCGCAGCCGCGCCAGGCGCCTGCGCACGTATTCGCCGTCGATCGCGAAGCGGTCCCCCCGGGTGCGCTCGGCGAGCGCTTTGGATTGGACCTCGTCGTACTTCTTGAACTCGAGGTACTCCATGGCCGCGCGGGCCTCGTATTCGACGCGGCGCTTCTGGTCGCGCTGGTAGAGGAGGCTCCAGGTTCGGATCACCTGCCACTTCTGCAGCAGCGAGGCCTGGTTGAGGATCACGACGTCGAGCTCAGCGGTGTCGAGCGCCTTCGAAAGCTCGCTGACGAAATAGACCTGGTAGTCGAAGAACTCGTTCGCCTTGACCGCCTTCAGCAGAAGCAGCGCGATGTCGAGATCGTTGTAGGTGCCAGCGATCTTGCGCCCGGTGGTCGAGCCTGCAAGGTACGCGGCGTCGACCGGCGAGGTCTGGAAAAGGCCCTGGAGCTGCGCCTGTTTCTCGAAGAGGTCCATACCTATCTATGTCTATATACGGCAGGCGCCGTGCCGTGGCGCACGCTTGCCAGCCTGGCGAGCATCCGATACCCATCCGTACCCCCGAGCAGCGTTTCCGAACACCGCTCGGGGTGCGGCATGAGGCCGAGAACATTGCCTTCTTCGTTGCGCACGCCGGCGATGTCATTGAGGGATCCGTTGGGGTTCGCCGAAGGTGTGCGCGTGCCGGTCTCATCGACGTAGCGGAACACGACCTGTCCGCGCTCTTCGACGCGCGCGAGCGTGTCCGGGTCGGAGACCCAGCAACCCTCACCGTTGCCGATGGGCATCTTCAATACGGCATCGCCCAGATCATCGGTGAATGGTGTGCGCTCGCTCTCGACGCGCACGTGCACCCAGTCGCAGCGGTACGCAAGGTCGCTGTTGCGGATGAGCGCCCCGGGCAGAAGTCCCGCCTCGCAGAGGATCTGGAAGCCGTTGCAGCTTCCAAGCACGACGCCGCCGTCGACCGCGAAGCGGCGCAGCTCGGCGGTCGCGGGCGAGAGCTTCGCGATCGCGCCCGCGCGCAGGTAGTCCCCGTAGCTGAAGCCGCCGGGCACGATGGCGGCGTCGAACCCCGCAAGGCGCGCGTCTTCGTGCCAGAGGATCTCGGTCTCGACGCCGTCGACGAGCGAGAGGGCATGCGCGAAATCGCGCTCGCTCCACGTACCCGGATACCGGAGGATCGCCACTTTCGTCATTGCGCGCTCACCACAGACCAGTTTGATGCATGAGACGCGCGACGGGAACGTACCGTGCCCTCGTGGCCCTGCTCCGAACGATCGCGCTGGTGCTGATCGTGGTGGCAGCTTCGGGGTGCGGAGGCCTTGCCTCGCTCCGAGGGATGCCGACGATCGCGCCGCTGATCTCGGCAACCTTCCTCTCGGTGCATCTGTTCGTCGGCGACGGCGGCGACGCACAGGAGCGCGCGCGCCTTCCGGAGCTGCGCGACTCGATCGCGGGGGCGCTGCCCACTGCCTGGTCGGTCGCGACGCGCGGCCGCGGGAAGCTCGCCCTGCGCACCGATGCCGACATCGACGTCAAGCTCGATGGCACCTCCGGCACGTCCGCGCTGATGCAGCACAAGCTCGGCGGGCGCGTGGTCTCGCAGACGATCACGGTCCACAGTGTCGAGGGCTCGCGGCGTCTCACGCTCCCCGAGCTCATGGCGACCACGCTCCACGAGCTCGGCCACATCTGGTGCTGCTTCGGGTCTGGCACGCAGGACGGGCACTGGTCGGACACGCCGCCGAGCTTCTCGAGCGTCGGGATGATGTACTCGCCGATGACCTGTCAGGTCGCCGCGGGCAGCGATCCGGTATGCCCGACCGTCTTCAGCGATCGCGAGCTTGCCGAGATGGGCCTCAACGGGCCTTGACGATCTCCCGCTCGAGCGTCACTTCGTAGTTCTCGATCACGGGGTTCGCGAGCAGCTGATCGCCCATGCGCTCGGCAGCCATCCGCGCCGCGCGCTCGTCAGGCGCGGAGAACGTCAGGACGATCTCCTTGCCGGTGCGCACGCCAGAGACGTCGTGGCCGAGCGAACGCAGCGCCGCGAGCACGGCCTCCCCCTGCGGATCGCGGACGTCGGTCTTCGGCCGCACCAGCACGCGGGCGACGAACCTCACGCGAGCTTCTTTCCGACGACGCGCCGGTAGCACTCGCGATAGCGGTCCGTCGTTCCCTTTACGACATCCGGCGGCAGCGCCGGCGCGGGCGGCTCTTTGTTCCAGCCGCTCGCCATGAGGAAATCGCGCACGTACTGCTTGTCGAACGAGGGCGGCGATATGCCGGGCTTGTAGGCCTCGGCATCCCAGTACCGCGACGAATCGGGGGTGAGGATCTCGTCGATGAGCGTGATCCTGCCGTCGTGGTAGCCGAATTCGAACTTCGTGTCGGCGAGGATCAGCCCCTTCGATGCGGCGTAGTCGTGGGCGAAGCGGTAGAGCTCGAGCGTGAGCCGCTCGAGCTCGCGGGCGAGGTCGGTGCCGATCATCCCGGCGAGCTGGGCCTTCGAGATGTTCTGGTCGTGACCGCTCTCGGCCTTCGTCGCGGGGGTGAAGATCGGTTCTGTCAGCTGCTCCGATTCGATGAGCGCCCTGGGAAGCGCCTCACCGGCGACCGTCCCGAGCGCCTTGTATTCGGTCCACGCCGACCCCGAGATGTAGCCGCGCGCGACGCACTCGATGTCGATCCGCTCGCAGTGCTCGACGAGCACCGCACGCCCGGCCAGCGAGCGCGCGTCGCGAAAGGCTCGCGGGAAGCGCCTCAGGTCCGTGGCGATGAGGTGGTTGGGGACGATCTTCTCGGTCTTGCGGAACCAGAAGTTCGAGATCTGCGTCAGCACTTTGCCTTTGTCCGGGATCGGCGTCGGCAGCACGACGTCGAACGCCGACAGGCGATCGCTCGCGACGATCACGAGCTTGTCGGCGCCGGCCTCGTACACGTCCCGCACCTTTCCCCGCCGGAAGAGTGGCGCCCCCTGGATCCGCGATTCGAGGAGGACGCTCACTCAGGAAGGATCGCTTTGAGACGCTCGCGCCAGTTCGCGGCGACGTCCTTGGCGACCTGCGTCGCGAGACCGCGGTACTCCTCGGGGCGCTCGAGCACGCGCCGCTCGTCCGGCGAAAGCTTCTTCAGGTATTCGCGCAGGTCGGCGTCGAGCGTGGCGACCTCGAGGAGCGAGCGGTTCCCGCGCTCCGCTTCGAGCGTGAGCCGGCGGACCGCTTCGTGCGCGTCGGGATGGCCGTACTTGGCGAGAAGGACGTAGAGCGGCTCGGCCGCGATCGTCCCGCGCGACATCGCGAGGTTGGCCTTGAGGCGGTCACGGTCCACGCGCATCCCGTCGAGCGATGACGCGAGGCGGCCCGCGGCATACGCGGTCGCCGCGAGGATCTCACCGAGGAAGCGCTGCGACGCGGAGTTGGTGAGGTCCCGCTGGTGCTCGCTGATCTGATCCATGTAGGTGGTGAGGACGCGAGGCGCGATTACCTTCCAGATCGACTTCACGTTCTCGAAGCTCACCGGATTGCGCTTGTGCGGCATCGTCGAGCTGCCGACCTGCTCGGCGGCGAACGATTCCGCGACCTCGCCGATCTCGCTTCGCTGCAGCTGCCGCATGTCGTCGGCGAGATTCGCCATGACCCCGAGCGCGGTGATGCAGGCATGCGCGAGGTCGGTCCACCCTTCCGGCGGCACGATCTGGGTGCTCACCGGTGCCGCGTGCAGCGAGAGCGATGCAAGGAAGCGCCGCTCGAGCGCGCGCGGGTCCTCGGCGAGAAGGGTCTGCGCGTTGTACGCACCGACCGCACCGGAGAGCTTCCCGGGCAGGCGCCGCGCCGCGAGGCGAAGCTGCTCGAGCCGATCGCCGAGGCGTGAGACGTACTCGGCCATCGTGAAGCCGAACGTCACCGGCTCGGCGTGACGGCCGTGGGTGCGCCCGATCTGCGCCGTCTCGGCCTCGGCTTCGGTGATGCTGATGCACTTCGCGATGAGCACCGCGACCGTCGGCACGACGACCCGCTCGATGCACTCGCGGTAGCGAAGCGCGTTGGCCGTGTCGACGATGTCGTAGCTCGTCGCTCCGAGATGCACGAAGCGCTTCGCCTCATCGGGCACTTGCGCGCGGATGACGTTCACGAGGGCGCGCACGTCGTGGCGCGTCCGCGTCTCCTCTTCCGCGACCTCTTGGGCGGTGATGCGATCGGCAGCGCTCGCGATCGTGTTGGCAACCTGCCGATCGCAGAGCCCGACGTCGGAGAGCGCTAGCGCGAGCGCGCCCTCGACGCGAGCCTGGTACTTGATCGCCGCGGCGGCCGAGAGATACGGGTGCAGCGCCTTGTACAGCGACTGGTCGCCGCCATAGAACCGCGAGTCGATCGGCGAGATCGCGTCAAAGCGGTTCGTGATGGTCATGCGGACGGGGTCCGGTAGGGCCTGCGCGCCGCGGGTGGCACGGGTGAGCGGGTTGCGTACGAGCCGCGGGTGCCCAGGACCCGCGCCCGTGACGCACGCGCCGTTGAATGCGTGGCGCGGGAAAGGGTGCGGCGAGGGCGCAACCCCGAACCCGGGACAGGACCCGCGGCGCGCGAGCCGACGATGCTCATCCAGCCAACACCTTCGAGGCCATTCCTTCGCGCATCATTCGAACTCTTCCGGCTAGATCGGCGTCGCTGGTCGCAAGGATCTGAGCGGCGAGAATTCCGGCATTGGCGGCGCCGGCTTCGCCGACGGCGACCGTCGCGACAGGGACGCCGCGTGGCATTTGCACCGTCGAAAGCAGCGCGTCGAGGCCGCCGGCGATCGCGTTCGGCGCGATCAGTGGCACGCCGATCACGGGCAGCGTCGTGAGCGCGGCGACCGCGCCGGCAAGGTGCGCGGCGCCGCCCGCGCCGGCGATGATCACGCGCACGCCCTTGGCTTCGAGGGACTCGACCCACTCGCGCAGCGCCTCGGGGGTGCGATGCGCCGAGAGCACGCGCGTTTCGCATCCGATCCCGAGGCCTTCGAGAGCCTCGGCGGCGAGTCGCATCGTGGCCTGATCCGACGAAGAGCCCATGACGATCGCGACGCGCGTGCTCAAGCGACCGCCACCTCCTGCCGCGCGATGTCCGAACGATAGAACTTGCCCTCGAAGCTCACGCGCTCGGCGCCCGCGTACGCGAGATCGCGCGCCTGCGCAACCGTTTCGCCGCTCGCGACGATGTGAATGACCCGTCCGCCACTCACGAGGACGTTGCCCGCGGCATCGCGACGCGTCGCGCCGTGGAAGGCGTATACGCCGTCGGGCAAGCGATCCAGTCCGTCGATGCGCATGCCGGTCTTCGGCGGTCCGGGGTAGTTCTCCGCGCAGAGGACGACGTCGACGAACGCGCGCTGGCTAAAGCGCATCGGGTTCGTGGCGACGTACGACGCGAGCTTGCCCTCGCCGAGCGCCTGCATCAGCCTCGCGAAGTCGCCCCCGACCCGCGGCAGCGAGACCTCCGCCTCAGGATCTCCGAAGCGCGCGTTGTACTCGAGAACGCGCCAGCCATCGCGCGTACGCATGAGACCCGCGTAGAGGACGCCGCGGTACGGGACACCGCGCCGGAGGAGCGCCTTCGCGATCGGCGCGATGAGCTCGTTCGCGATGTCCTGCGCTCCGTCGTCCGGCAAGATCGCCGTCGGCGAGAACGCGCCCATGCCGCCCGTGTTCGGGCCAGCGTCCCCGTCGTGAGCGCGCTTGAAGTCGCGCGCCGGCGGCAACGCGACCACGGTTTCACCGTCGACGAGCGCCTGGAGCGACGCCTCTTCGCCTTCGAGCGGTTCCTCGAGGATCACCACGCCGCTGTTCGCGGGCGGAGTCGCGAGCGCCTCGCGGGCCTCGTCGAGCGTTCGCGCCAGGGTCACGCCTTTGCCCGCGGCAAGGCCATCCGCTTTGACGATGACCGGCGCACCCCAGCGATCGAGGGCCTGGGCGGCGTTGGCCGCGTCGGCGAAAGCTTCCCATCGCGCGGTCGGGACACCCGCTTCGTCCATGAGCTCCTTCGCGAACTTCTTCGACCATTCGACGCGCGAGGCCTCGCGCGATGCGCCAACAACGGCGATCCCTGACCGCCTCAGGACGTCCCCCATCCCCTTCGCGATGAGCTCGTCCGGCCCGACGATCCCGAGGTCGATGTGCGACGCAGTGACGTGCTCCTCTATCCGTCCGACATCGTCCGGCCGGAAGTCGAGAAGCCGCGTGAACAGAACGAGGCCCCCGTTGCCAGGCGTGACGTCGATCGTCGCGACGCTGTCGCATCGCGCGAGGCGCCACGCGATCGCGTACTCGCGCCCGCCTCCACCAAGAACGAGGCAGTTCAGGCCGGGCGCACCAGGCGATCGACCAGGGCTCCGCTGCTTGCGGTTCTCCCAGATCTTTTGGTAGACGCGCTCTCCGCGGAGCATGTCCCTCACGAAGTCCCTTCGCGGATGAATTCGAGCCGGAACCCCAGATGATCGGTGGGTGGACGCCGGCGGCGCGCGACGATGTGAAAGTCCCGGACGCTCGACTTTCGGACCGCGTCGAGCTGTACGCGAAGCGCGTCCATCGCAAGCGATGAGCCATAGCCGACCAGATGGGTCAGCGGGCCTGCGAACGCGCTTCCGGCAAGCTCGAGCAGCGCCAGTCCCGCCGGATCCTCGACGAAGACTCCGATCGCCGCGCCGTCCTTCCCCTGTCGGCGCACGCCGATCGCGGACGGCATCGCCATGGCGATGAGCGCGAAGGCGTCGGGTCGCACCGGGCCGCTGAGCTCGATCGTGCGCGGCCGTCCCGACAGAAGCGCCTCGAGGACCGACCGCGCCGAATCACTGAGCGAAGATGGCGCCACGTCGAATCCGGCCACCTCAGTCAGGTCTTCGCTTCGCACCGCCGGCCCGCGCAGCGGGATGAACGCTCCCGGGCGAACAGCAGTGCTGACGAGATTCCTGCCGTCCTTTTTGAACGACACGAGTACCTGCGCGCCGGCTGGCAGCCGCAAAGGGAGAACCAGGCGTCCGTCGTCGGCCAGCTGTTTGACCCAATCGGGCGAGATCTCACTGCTGCTCGCCGTGACCTCGATCCGGTCGTACGGCGCGCGCTTCGCGTGCCCGTACCAGCCATCGGCGTCGACGACGCTGACCCGACCGAACCCCGCCGTCGCGAGATGATCGCGCGCTTCCTGGACGCACGCCGCGTCGATGTCCACGGTGGTGACCTCGCCTCGTTCGCCGACGACCGTCGCGAGGATGGCCGCGTTGTATCCGGTGCCCGCCCCGATCTCAAGTACGCGATGACCGGGTGCGAGCTCGCACATCTCGATCATCGAAGCCATGACACCGACCTCGCTCGACGAGCTGACAAGGCTTCCGCTCGTATCGTGCTTGGTCGGGATCATGTCGCCGCTGTAGACCTGCTCGATCGCGACGCCGGGCAGGAACGCCTCGCGCGGGACTTGGTCGAATGCGCGCTCGATCACCACGTCGTGGAAGATGCCTCGGTCGCGCAGCGTGCCCACCATCCTCGCGCGAAGCTCGCCCGGGTCGCCGCGAGAGCCGGTCACTCCCACTCGATCGTCGCGGGCGGCTTCGAGCTCACGTCGTAGACCACCCGATTGACGCCGGCCACCTCGTTGACGATGCCGGCCGAGACCCGCTCGATCAGGTCATATGGCAGCCGGGCCCAGTCCGCGGTCATGAAGTCTTCGGTCGTCACCGCGCGCAGCGCGATGAGCGAACCGTACGTGCGGTAATCGCCCTGCACGCCGACGCTGCGCACCGGCGTGAGGACCGCGAAGGCCTGAGCCACCTGGCGGTAATGGTCCGCGGCTCGCAGCTCCTCGAGGAAGATCGCGTCGGCGCGCCGCAGCATGTCCAGCGCCTCACGGGTCACCGGACCGACGACTCGTACCGCCAGACCGGGACCGGGGAACGGGTGCCGCCAGAGGATGTCCTCGGGGATGCCGAGCTCCGCGCCGACGCGCCGGACCTCGTCCTTGAACAAGCGCCGGAGCGGCTCGACGACGTCCAGCGCCATGACCTCGGGCAGCCCGCCGACGTTGTGGTGGGTCTTGATGCGCGCGCTCGTCGTCGACTCGCGGGATCGCGATTCGATGACGTCGGGATAGATCGTCCCCTGCACAAGGAGCTCTACGGTCCCGATGCGCTTTGCCTGCTCCTCGAAGCATCGCACGAACTCCTCGCCGATGATCGCGCGCTTCCGTTCGGGATCGTCCACGCCGGAGAGCCTCGCGAGGAACCGATCCGCCGCATCGACGTGGATGAGCCGCAAGCGCGGACCAAACGTGGCGATCACTTCCTCGGCTTCGTTCGCGCGTAGCAGCCCCGTGTCGACGAAGACGCAGGTAAGCCGGTCGCCGATCGCGCGCGCGACGAGCGTCGCCGCGACCGCGGAGTCCACGCCGCCCGAGAGCGCGCAGATCGCATGGCGCGATCCGATCCGCGCCCCCATCTCGGCGACTGCCTCCTCCACGAACGCCGCGGGGGTCCAATCGCCGGTCGCGCCGCACACGCGATAGAGGAAGTTGCGCAGGATCTCCGCGCCATGCGGAGTGTGTGCGACCTCGGGATGGAACTGCACCGCCCACCGCTTGTTCCCATCGCTCATCGCCGCGACCGGCACCGAGGGCGTCCGTGCGAGCACGGCGATCGACGCAGGCGGACGTGGCCGCCGAGCACGTGGGCCATCAGCTGCATGCCGTAGCAGATGCCGAGCACGGGAAACTCGCCCGAGACCACGCGTGCATCGATGCCGGGTGCGCCGGGCTCGTACACGCTCGCCGGACCGCCCGACAGGATGACGCCGATCACGTTCTTGGCGCGGAGCTCCTCGGGAGTGACGTCATGCGGGACGATCTCGCAATACACCCGCGACTCGCGCACGCGGCGGGCGATCAGCTGGGTGTACTGCGAGCCGAAGTCCAGGATCGCGACCGTCGCCCGGACCGACGGGCCGAGCCCCGCCCCGGTGGCGGAGCGGATCGCTTCGGAACGGGTCACGGCTTAGGCGCGGACCCGATAGTTCGGGGCGTCCTGCGTGATGCGGATGTCGTGCGGATGGGATTCGCGCAGACCGGCGCCGGAGATGCGCACGAACCGCGCATTCGCGCGCAACTCGTCGATCGTGGAGGCCCCGACGTACTTCATGCCCGCGCGCAGCCCGCCGACGAGCTGATGGACGAACGGCGCCAGCGGGCCCACCGCGGTCACGTGTCCTTCGACACCCTCGGGCACGAGCTTCGAGAAGTCGCCGACCTCGCCCTGTCCGTATCGGTCACGCGAGCGACGCGCCTGCATCGCGCCCAGCGAGCCCATCCCGCGATAGGCCTTGATCGGTCCATCGGCCGTGTCGCGCACGTCCCCTGGCGACTCGTCGACGCCGGCGAGCAGCCCGCCGAGCATCACCGTCGACGCCCCCGCACCGATCGCTTTGGCGATGTCGCCGGACTCCTGGATCCCTCCGTCTGCGCACACCGGAATGCCATGGCGGTCGGCGGCCTCGGCACAGTCGTAGATCGCGGTGACCTGCGGCATCCCCGCGCCGGCCACGA
>VBDQ01000097.1 GCA_005889075.1 Chloroflexota bacterium | reverse complement strand
GACCCGACGAGATGGAACGAAAGCCCGACGAGACCATGTGGAGCGTTCGCGAGACGCTCCAGCACATCATGGAGACCGAAGCGAGCCTGCTCGCCCGGCTCGAGAAGTGGCCGACGGATCCGTTCAACACGCTGCAGGCGGTGCACCGTATGGCGTTCCAGCGCTTCACGGTGATGGAGCCTGAGGACACCGAGATCGACCATGTCGTCCTCGGTCGCCGGTGGACGACCCGGCGCGTCATGCGCCGGATCCTCGAGCACGAGTTCGAGCACCTCGGCCAGATCAAAGCCGTCCTCGGCGCGCTCGGAGCCAAGAGCCCGGCCAGGTAGGCCTGCCCTAGCGGCGCTGGCCCCACTCCGCGGCACGCGCCACGTGGCGCTCGATCATCCCGCGGTGATCGACCCGCACTTCGGGCAGCTCGCGAGGATCGAACGGGCGCAGCTCCAGCACTTCCTCGGACAGCCGCTGCGTCCCCCCGATCACGCGGTATGCGTAGACGAGCTCGACGCGCTGCCAGCGAAACCCTTGGCTCGCTTCGAGGATCGGCCCGACCTCGATATCGAGTCCGGTCTCCTCGCGAACTTCGCGGCGGAGCGCGTCCTCGAGCGTCTCGCGCGGGGCGAGAAATCCGCCAAGGAATCGCCACTGCGGCGCGCCGAACCGGTGACGCGCGAGAAGGACATGACCATTCGCATCGATCCCCAAGCCGACGACGCCGACAAGAAAACGCGGCTGCGTGCGATCGAGGATCCGGCGCTGCCAGCGAACGGGAAGGCGGTTATAGAGGAGCGCGAGAGCGCGCAAGAGCACGCGCCTAGGGTATGGGCACCGAGCCGATCCCGTGCGCCCTTGGCACGGGGATCTTCTGGATGACCGCGCGCGTCTTGATGTCGATGACGTTCACCATGCCGTCGACGTTCGTGGTGGTGAGCAGCCGGTCGCCCGCGGGGTCGTACGTCGTGTGGAAGGGCTGATGGCCGAGGATCGTCTCGCCGACGACGCGCCGCTCCTTCCAGTCGATCCACATGAGTCCCGGACCCGTGTGATCGGAGATAACCATGATCGAGCGGTCCTGCATGACGAAGGTGCCGTCCTGGTTCGGCTTCATCGTGTGGAAGGGGTAGTGGCCGGTCAGATGGATTTCACTCTTCACCGTCTTCGTCGTCGGGTCGTAGATCACCATGCGGTCCGAGGGTTTGTCGAGAAAGCCGGACGAGCTCGACCAGACCTCGCTCTCGTCCGGCGTGAAGTAGGCGTCGTGCACGTCGCCGACCTTGACGGTCGTGATCTTGTCGGTGGCGAGGTCATAGACCCGCAGCACGTCCGCCTGCGACGTGTTCGTGAGCGTGTACCAGAGCTCGTTCGGATGGCTGTTCGGGATCGTGAGCACGTGCTGCGGTACGCCGACGATGAGCGGTGGCAACGGCTTCCACGTGCCAGCCTCGATCCGCGCGATGTAGGTGTCGCGCTCGTGTCCGACGAACAGCGTCTTCGCGTCAGGCGACCAGGTGATGCCGTGCGGCTGCCGGCCGACGCGGACGCGCGCGACCTCCTTCATCGCGATCGGATCGATGATCGACGTCGAGTCGCCCATCCGGTTATTGACCGCGATCCACTTGCCATCCGGTGACGTTCCCATTTGATGCGGAAGCATGCCGACCGGGATCTTGCCCGCGAGCTCGAACGGCTTGCCGGGCGCCCCATCGATGACGAAGACGCTGTTCGTGCTTTCCGAAGCGATGAACACCCGAAGCTTCGCGTAGAGCGGCTCGGGTGTGGGGGCCGGCGTCGCGATCGGTTGCGGGGTCGCACTGAGAACGTCGTTGTCAGCGGTCTGTGTTTGGTCCGCGATCACTGGCGCGGGGCCACCGATGCCAGCCGACGCGCATGTCGTCATGACGATCGCCGCGATCCCCGAGATCGCCACGAATCGCAGCAGCCTCAGCACCCCGCCACCCCCGCGCTTGGTCCCCGTGGCCGAGAGCCTAGCGGTTTAGCGAGCCGGCGTTGTATCGGCCCTTAGCGCCGCCTCCCGCGACGTTCGCTCACGCGCAATCGGACGAGCGCCCGCTGCAGGGCGGCGCGAGCCCGCTGCTCGTCCGCCGCCGAGACCGGTCCCGCCGCGAGGGCTTGCTGCGCCCTCTCGCGCGCCTCGTGCGCCCGGGCGGAGTCGATCTCCTCGGCGTGCTCCGCGGCGTCGGTCAGCACGACGACACGGTCGCCGCGGACGTCGATGAAGCCGCCGAAGACGGCGAGCACTTCTTCGACCCCGCCTCGCTTCACGCGAAACTCGCCGGGTCCGAGCGTGGTGAAGAGAGGCGCGTGATGCGGGAGGATCCCGACGTAGCCCTCGCTCGCGGGCGCGATGACCATGTCCACGTCCTCTTCGTAGACCGCGCGCTCCGGCGTGATGACCTCGAGGTGCAGCGGCACTAGCTCTCTCCGGAGAGCGTCTTCGCCTTCTCGCGCACGTCCTCGATCGAGCCGACCATGTGGAAGGCTTGCTCGGGAAGATCGTCGTGCTTCCCGTCGAGGATCTCGCGGAAGCTGCGGACCGTGTCCTTGACCTTCACGTACTTGGGCGTGATGCCGGTGAACTTCTCGGCCACGTGCATCGGCTGCGAGAGGAACTTCTGTAGCTTGCGCGCACGGGCGACGAGGAGCTTGTCCTCGTCGGAGAGCTCGTCCACGCCGAGGATGGCGATGATGTCCTGCAGGTCCTTGTAGCGCTGGAGGACCTGCTGGACCTCGCGCGTCGTCTGGTAGTGCTCCTGACCGACCATCGTGGGATCGATGGCGCGGCTCGTCGAGGTGAGTGGGTCCACCGCGGGATAGATCCCGATCTCGGTGAGATAGCGCTCCAGGCGGATGGTCGAGTCGAGGTGCGCGAAGGTCGTCGCCGGAGCCGGATCGGTGTAGTCGTCCGCCGGGACGAATACGGCCTGCATCGAGGTGATCGAGCCTTTCTTCGTCGAGGTGATGCGCTCTTGCAGCTCGCCCATCTCCGTCGCGAGCGTCGGCTGGTAGCCGACCGCGCTCGGCATGCGGCCGAGCAGCGCCGACACCTCCGAGCCCGCCTGTGAGAACCGGAAGATGTTGTCGATGAACACGAGGAGGTCCTTGCCCTCGTCGTCGCGGAAGTACTCGGCGAGCGTCAGGCCGCTGAGCGCGACCCGCAGGCGAACGCCGGGCGGCTCGTTCATCTGACCGAAGACCATCGCCACCTTGTCGATGACCTTGAACTCCTCCATCTCACCGAGGAGCTGGGTGCCTTCGCGGCTGCGCTCGCCGACGCCGCAGAACACCGAGTACCCGGAGTGCTCGTACCCGATGTTCCGGATGAGCTCCATGATCACGAAGGTCTTGCCGACTCCGGCCCCGCCGAAGATCGCGGCCTTGCCGCCCTTCTGGAACGGGCAGATGAGGTCGATGACCTTGATGCCGGTCTCGAGGATCTCGGCGGCCGTCGACTGGTCCACGAACGATGGAGGCGTGCGATGGATGGGGTCGCGGCGCACGCCCTTCACCGGCCCCTTGCCGTCGATCGGATCGCCGGTGACGTTGAAGAGGCGACCGAGCGTCGCGGGACCGACCGGCACCGAGATCGGCTGCCCGGTCGCGAGCACCTTCATGCCGCGCCGCAAGCCGTCGCTCGTGTCCATCGCGACGGCGCGGACCCAGTTGTTGCCCAGGTGCTGCTGGACCTCGGCCACGAGCTCGCTCTTGTCGTCGCGCGCGATCCGGAGCGCCTCGTAGATCTGGGGCAGGTGACCCTCCTCGAACGCCACGTCCAACACCGGCCCGATGATCTGGACGATGTGGCCGAGGTTCTCTTCCTTCGGTTTGGTGATCTTTTCCGCGGTCTGGACGGTCATGTCTCCTACCCTTTTGAGAGCGCTTCGGCGCCCGAAGCGATCTCGAGCATTTCTTTGGTGATGCGGCCCTGCCTGGCCTTGTTCGCAGCGAGCGTGTAGTCCTCGATCAGCTCCGTGGCGTTGTCCGTCGCGTTGCGCATCGCGACCATTCGCGCGGACTGCTCGGACGCGGCGTTGTCAAGCGCCGCCTGGTAGACGGTGAGCTCCACCAGTCGTGGCAGCACAGCCTCGAGGACGGTCTCGGCGTCGGGCTCAAAGATGTACTGGAGCGGCGGGAGGCTGTCGAGATCCTCTTCCTCGGGTACGAGCGGAAGGATCCGCCGCACCGACGGGACCTGGCGAAGCGTGTTGATGAACCGCGTGTAGGCGACGTAGACCTCGTCGACCCGGCCGGCGACGAACTCCTCGGTCGCGACGCGCGCGACGATGGTGGTGTCCTGCGTGGTCGGTCGCTCGGAGAATCCGGAGAACTCCGCCGCGATCGGCTGCCGAACCCGGCGAAGCTGGGTGATGGCCTTCCGCCCGACAGCCACCCACGATGTCGCCGGAAGATTCTCCGAGTGGCGGAGCGCGGCGCGGATCAGGTTCGTATTGAGCGCGCCGACCAGCCCGCGGTCGGTGGTGATGAGGATCACTGCTGCGCGCTTGACGTCGCGGCGCGCGAGCAGCGGGTGCGTCTTCGGGTCGGTGTATGGACCGAGGTCGTTGAGGATCGAACGCAGGCGCTCTTCGTAGGGTCGCGAGGCGAGCACGGCCTGCTGGGCACGACGCATCCGCGACGCGGCGACGGTCTGCATCGCCTTGGTCACCTGCTGGATGTTCCGGACGCTGCGGATGCGCCGGCGGATCTCGCGCTCGCTCGGCATGGGCCGCTACGCTCCCACTTTTGTCGGCTGCGCGGACTGCTTTGACTGCTCACCCCGTGGGGCGCTCGCGCCAGAGGTGGGTTTCACGGGAGCCCCGGTCTTCGCGGCGTACGGATGGCTCTTCTTGAACTCCTCGATCATCGCCCGAACGTCCTTCTCGATCTCGGGCGTCCACTTCTTCTCCTTCAAGATGCGGTCCGCGACGTTCTTCCCGACCGAGTCCATGTAGCGGTACAGGTCGCGCTCGAACTCGCCGACCTTGTCTTTCGGAACGTCGTCGAGGTAGCCCGCGGTGCCGCAGAAGATGATCACGATCTCCTTCTCGACCGGGACCGGCTGGTACTGCGGCTGCTTCAGCATCTCCACCAGCCGCTCGCCGCGGCGCAGCTGCCGCTGGGTAGCTTGATCGAGATCCGAGCCGAACTGTGCGAATGCCGCGAGCTCGCGGTACTGGCCGAGGTCCAGCTTGAGGCTGCCGGTGACCTTGCTCATCGCCTTGACCTGAGCGTCGCCGCCCACCCGCGAGACCGAGAGGCCGCTATTGATCGCGGGCCGCACACCCGCGTTGAAGAGGTCGGTCTCGAGATAGATCTGGCCGTCGGTGATCGAGATGACGTTCGTCGGGATGTACGCCGAGATGTCGTTCGCTTTCGTTTCGATGATCGGCAGCGCGGTGAGCGATCCACCGCCATGCTCGTCGTTCATGCGCGCCGCACGCTCGAGCAGCCGTGAGTGCAGGTAGAAGACGTCCCCTGGATACGCCTCGCGGCCCGGTGGACGCCGCACGAGCAGGGATACCTCTCGATACGCCTCGGCGTGCTTGGTCAGATCGTCGTAGACGATGAGCGCGTCCTTCTTGTTGTCGCGGAAGAACTCCCCCATCGCGCAGCCGGCGAACGGCGCGATGTACTGCATCGTCGCGGGATCCGATGCGCCTGCGACGACCACGATGGTGTGGTCCATCGCGCCCTTTTCCTCGAGGGTCGCGACGATCTTCGCGACCGAGGACTCCTTGCCGCCGATCGCGACGTAGATGCAGGTGAGGTTCTGACCTTTCTGGTTGATGATCGTGTCGACCGCGATCGCGCTCTTTCCCGTCTGACGGTCGCCGATGATGAGCTCGCGCTGACCCCGGCCGATCGGGGTGAGCGAGTCGATCGCCTTGATCCCCGTCTGAACCGGGGTGTCCACGTTCTTCCGGGTGATGACGCGCGGCGCGACCACGTCGATCCGCCGCGTCTCCCTCGTCGAGATCGGGCCTTTCCCGTCGATCGGCCGGCCCAGGGCGTCGACCACCCGACCGACGAGCGCATCGCCCACCGGCACCTCGGCGATACGGCCGGTGGTCTTGACCTCATCGCCCTCTTTGATCTGCTGAAACTCGCCGAGGATGATCGCGCTCACGGTGTCTTCCTCGAGGTTGAACGCGAGGCCGAAGACGTCGTGGCCGAAGTCGAGCAGCTCGCTCGCCATGCAGCCCGCGAGGCCATAGATGCGGGCGATCCCGTCGCCAACCTCGACGACCGTCCCAACATCGGCCTGTTCGGCTTCGCCTTCGAACCGGCGGATCTGCGCCTTGATGATGTCGGTGATCTCGGAGCTGGTCGTGGCCATCGGATCCTCCTTCTATGTCCCGGCGAAGCTGGGCGGAGCAGGACGGTCAGGCGCTGCGAAACAGAGCATGACCACCTATGAAGCGAGCTGCCGCCCGAGCGCACGAAGCCGTGCGTCGAGGGATACGTCGATCAAGTGGTCGCCGAGCTGGACCTTGGCGCCGCCGACGATCGTCGGGTCCACCAGAAAGGTCGCGCGCACCTTCTTCCTGCTGCTGCGTTCGAGGCGGCGGACGAGGCTTTCTCGTTCTTTCTCGTCGAGCTCGATCGCAGTCGTGATGCGCGCCTTCTCGATCCCTTCACGACGATCGACGAGCTCGCCGAACGCCCGCGCGGCGAACGGCACGATCGCGATGTGGTCGCGTTCGATGAGAAGCCGCAGGAGCGAGCGGACCTCGACAGGCTCGTCCTTCGTCGCAGCGGCGACCGCCGCCTCTCGTCGGGCGAGCGGGACCGCAGGGTTGGTCAGGGCGAGCACGGTCGTGCGGTCGAACGCGGCACCGAGACGATCGAGCGAGGCTCGGAATTGCTGCACGGTCCGCTCGTCTTGGGCGAACGAGAGCATCGCCTCGGCGTAGCGCCGCGCGGTCGAGCCCGAGACGGGCATCAGCGGGGTCCGTCGAGGCTGGCGCCGGCCTCGTCGAGCGATTCCTCGATGAGCGCGCGGTGCTGGTCGAGGCTGACCTCACGCCCGAGCACTCTTCCCGCCGCGAGGACGACCATGCCGGCGACCTCGCTGCGCAGCTGCGCCAGCGCCTGGTCGTGCAGCTGCTTCGCGTCGACCTGCGCACGCTGACGGGTCCGGTCGGCCTCGCTCTTCGCCTGTGTTCGGATCTCGGCAGCTGCCGCTTCGGCGGCCTTCGTGGTCCGGTCGGCGATCTCGCCGGCCTGCTGGCGGGCCTGGGCCAACAGGCGCTCCACCTCTTCGGTCATTCGCTCGCGCTCGGCTCGCGCCGCCTCAGCGGCCGCCAGACCCTCGCGAATGCGCGTCGCCCGATCCTGCAGCGTCCTCAAGATCGGTCCCCAGAGGAACCGCCGCAGTAGATAAAAGAGGAGGAGGAATTGGATGATCGAGACGACCACCCAGTACGGGTGCACCGTCAGACCGCCGGTCTCCTCCGCCAAGCCGAGTCCCCCGAGCATCGCTAGACCGTCTTGCCCGAGAGAAGGATGCCGAGGACGAAAGCGAGGATGCCGAGCCCTTCGGCGAGCGCGGCGCCGATGATCATGTTCGTGCGGATCGCCGCCGC
>VBDQ01000018.1:131375-138436 GCA_005889075.1 Chloroflexota bacterium | reverse complement strand
CAGCGGCGCTTCGACTCCATAGAGAAGGACAAGGGCCGCACCGACGACAACGAAGACGAGGAATCCCGCACCGAGCTGCGTCGCGGCGAGGATGCCGAGCGCGACCGCGCCTATGAGTCCAAGCGATCCGAGAGCGATGAGCGTCGCATTCGGTATCCGTGTACCGAGCGGTCGGCCCTGAAGCTCATCGAACGCGTGCGCTGACACGCCAACCCCAAGGAAGAAGGCGAGGAGTGCGCCTCCCACGATCCGAGCATCGGGCGCCGGCGAGAGCGACGCACCCAGCAGCACATAGGAGAGATGCCATGCGGTGTACGGCGGATGTAGGAGGGTCCAATAGTCGCGAAGGCCTCCGGGCGCGAGCGAGTAGAACGCGGAACGATCGAGCGCCGGCGCGACCGAGGTGGCGCCTTCGGCCGGCGCGACCGAAACCCTCTCTACGCGACGGCGGACCCCCCGGCCTGGCGGCCGGTTCCCCATCGCGCGGGGGCCCTCGGTCGCGCCGGCCTCGCTAGTGGATCTAGTCGCGGACATCAGGACTCCGCCACCAAAGCTCATTCGCGTCGATCTGATCTCGCAGAGTCCTGCATCGCCCCAGTACCTCTCCAGCTCATGTTGCGGGTGCGTCGCGTAGAAGCGCTCGATGCTCGGGCCGAGGAAGGCGCCGACGTCACTCCACTGCTTGGAGACGAACCTTCCGAGGAACGGCAGACCGACTCGTGTGTAGAGCCACCACGCCCATCGGAGCGGTCCGCTCGGAACGGCGAACTCGACCATCGCGATGCGGCCCCCCGGCTTCACCACGCGCGCGAGCTCGCGCATCGTCGCGGCGGGATCGTCGACATAGCGCAATAAGTAGGTGAAGGTCAGATGGTCGAACGAGGCATCTGGAAAAGGGAGCCGCTCGGCGCGGCCCCGAATCAAGGGCATGTGTCCGTTGCGCGCGGCAGCCGCCGCGAGCATGGTCGCGCTCTGGTCGAGGCCCACGACCGCGCATCCGTAGCGGCGGGCAAGCTCGCGAGCGACGAGGCCGGTCCCGGTCGCAACGTCCAGCACCCGATCCTCGGCCGAGGCGTCAACGGAGCTGACGAGAGCCGTCCGCCACCTGGGATCCTGTCCGAACGAGAGGAGCGCCCCGACGCGCTCGTAGGTCTCGCCAATCCCCGAGAAGATCCGGGGAGCGTCAGCGGCGGGCATCTCCTTCCTTTTACGTCCGGCTGGCCCGCCGCGGATCGTCGCCTGGCGAGATCCGCCACCCTGAGCGGTAGGGAACGTCGAAGACGATGTCGTCCGGCCGCACCGGCACCCTGTTCAGCTCGCGTCCGGTCGCATCACGTATCGCGGCGACGATGGCGGGGGTGCTCGAGATCGTCGGTGGCTCGCCGACCCCTTTGGCGCCGTACGGCGCGTCGGGATGCGGATGCTCGATGAGGTCGACGACCACTGGCGGCATGTCGAGCGTAGTCGGCAGGAGATAGTCGGTGAACGACGCGTTGCGTACGTGGCCGTCCTGAAGCTGCACTTCCTCCATCACCGCGAGGCCGAGACCCTGTGCGATGCCTCCCTCGATCTGACCGATCACCGCAAGCGGGTTGATCGCCTTCCCGACATCCTGCGCTGTCGCGATCTGCACGACCTTGACGAGACCAGTCTCGACGTCGACGTCCACGACCGCGCGATGCGCAGCGAAGAGGAACGCGACGTGTCCGTTGTTCTGCGTGTCCTCGTTACGCGGTTGGGTGTCGCGATGGCGATGCGTCACCGTCCGATCGATCGGTTCGCCGAGCAGCCCCGGCAGATCGTCGGGCGAGCGACCCGCGACGCGCGCGCGTGAAAGCAGCTCCGCCTTGACCTCGCGACAAGCCGCGAGTACCGCGCCTCCAGTCATCCAGGTTTGCCGCGATGCCGATGAAGATCCCGCCGATCCGATGGTCGTGTCGGGCGGATCGATCTCCACGCGTTCGACCCCGAGCTCGGTGCGCGCGATCTGCGCGCAGACGGCGACGACACCCTGACCGACCTCGGCCGCGGCGGTGTGCACGCGGACCATCGGGCCGCGCTCGTCGCGCAGCAGCCGGACTCGTGCGGTCGCGAAGTCGTCGAAGCCGTGTGAGTAGCACACGTTCTTGAATCCCGCCGCAAAGCCGACACCCCGGCGGACCCCTTCGCCGACCGTGAGGTTCCCCGCGCCTCCGGGCAAGGCGATCGGATCGCTCGGGATGTCGCTTTCGGGCATCGGGAGGTCGGCACACCGCCGCACGATCTCGGCCACCGGCGCACTGCCCTCGACCGCTTGATTCGTCACGATGGCGTCGCCGTTCCGCACGGCGTTGCGCTCGCGAAGCTCGACCGGATCGATCCCGAGCTTGGTGGCGAGCTTGTCCATCTGCGCCTCGTAGGCGAAGCACGACTGGACCGCCCCGAAGCCGCGCATCGCGCCGGTAGGTGGATTGTTGGTGTACGCGCCGACCGCGTGGATGCGGGCGTTGGGCACCCGGTACGGTCCCGCGCCGAAGCACGCCGCGTTCGCCACGACGGCCGGGCTCGAGGACGCGTACGCGCCGCCGTCGAGCACGATCGTCGCTCGGACGAAGACGAGACGACCTTGCTTCGTCGCTCCGTGCGCATAGAAGAGCGCCGCCGGATGACGGTGGACGTGCCCGTAGAAGGACTCCTCGCGCCCGTACGTCATTCGCACCGGACGCTTGGTCGCGAGCGCGAGGAGGCACGCGTGGATCTGTAAGGTCACGTCCTCGCGAGCTCCGAAGGCTCCACCGACCCCCGCGAGGACCAATCGCACCTTCGATTCCGGCAAGCCAAGGCAGGGAGCGATCTGCCGCAGGTCTTCGTGCAGCCACTGCGTCGCGACGTGCAGCTCGACGCCGCCATCGGCACGCGGGTACGCCAGTCCGGCCTCTGGCCCGAGCGCAGCCTGATCCTGCATCCCGAGCGCGTATTCGCCTTCGATGACGATGTCCGCGCGAGCGTCGGGATCGCCGTGGACGACGCGCACTTCCTCGATGACGTTGCCAGGCTTGTGCAGCGGCGTGGCTCCCGGTTGCAGCGCGGCGATGGGATCGGTAATGGCCGGCAGCAGCTCATATCGAACGTCGATGGCCTTCGCCGCGACGCGAGCGGCTTCGGCCGTGTCGGCGGCCACGATCGCGACCGGCTCGCCGACGTAACGCACGCGCCCGCTCGCGAGCACCGGCTGGTCGAGTTTCATGAGTCCGAAGCGCTGGCGAGTGGGCAGCTCGGCGGCCGTGATCACAGCCTTGACCCCGGGCAGACGCTTCGCGGCCGCAACGTCGATGCCGGCGATCCGTGCGTGCGGATGGGGACTGCGCAGCGTCGCGCCGAAGAGCATTCCCTCGCGATTGAGGTCGCTTCCGTAGCGGAACTCGCCTTTCACCTTCGGCACGGCGTCGGGTCGCTCGAACGACTCGCCGACGCCGCCCCGAACGCGCCGACGGACTGGAGCGATGCTCATCGTCGGTACATCGCGGCCGAGGAGCGCTGCACGGCCTCGAGGATCTTTCCGTAGCCGGTGCAGCGGCAGATGTTGCCCGATAGCGCTTCGCGTACCTCGTAGTCCGAAGGCTCGGGGTTCTCGCGCAAGAGCGCGTGCGCAGCGACGATGAGCCCTGGCGTGCAGAAGCCGCACTGCACGGCGCCGGCCTCGACGAACGCGCGCTGCACGGGCGAAAGCTCGTCGTCGTGCGAGAGCCCTTCGACGGTCTCTACCGTGCGGCCCTCGGTAGCGGCGCCGAGGACGAGGCATGCGCAGACGAGCTCGCCGTCGAGGAAGACCGAGCACGATCCGCACTCGCCTTGCTCGCACGCGTTCTTGCTCCCCGGGAGACCGAGCCGTTCGCGCAACACCGTGAGCAGGCTCTCGTGGTCGACAACATCGGCGGAGCGCTCCTCCCCGTTGACGGTGAGCTTCACGTGAGCTCGGCGACGCGGGCGATCGCCCGGGCTCCCATCACCGAGAGCACCTGGCGTCGATATGCCGCGGTACCGCGGACGTCGTCGATCGGCCGCGCGGCGGAGGCGACGAGACGACCGAATTCGGTGCGAGCAGCCTCGCTCGGCCATGACGGCCGCTCCCAGCCCGCCTCGTCGAACATCCCGGTAGCGAAGCGCTCGGCGTCGGGCGCCCCAAGGATCGTCGGGCCGCACGAGCCGATGCCGATCCCGACGCGATGGCGTACGCGATCGACCACGAGCGCAAGCCCGGCGACAGCGATCACCATCGCGTTCCGCGTCCCGACCTTCATAAAGGTCTGCGCCGGACCGGCTTCATCCCACTCCGCGGCGGTCACGAGCTCGTCGGCGCGGCGAACGCTCCGCTTCGGCCCGGTCATGAACTCTATGAATCGGACGCGACGCTCGCCTGCCCGCGAGCGCAGCACCACCGTCGCGTCGAGCGCCGCCAGGACCGGCAGCGTGTCGCCCGCCGGCGAGCAGGTGCCCAGATTCCCGCCGATCGTGCCTGCGTTGCGGATCTGCGGCGAGCCGACGGTCCGCGCGGCCTCGCGCAGAGCAAGCGAGCCAGGGTCCTCGTCGAGCATCCGCGTGTAGGTCACAAGCGCTCCCATGCGGACCCGGCCGTTGCGCTGGAGGCTTTTGAGCTCGTCGAGGCGGTCGATCGCGACGACGTCAGGCGGTCTTGCCCGCCCGAAGTTGATCTCGACCATGAGGTCGGTGCCGCCAGCGAGAAGTGTCGCCTCGCTGACGCTGGAAAGGTGATCCAGTACCGCGTCGATGCTCCGGGCGACCTGGACGCTCACCCGCGGATTATCACTTCCGTGTTGTCTGGGCGGTCACTAGCATTGGCCCACTTCGGGAGGCGAGGGAGTGGGCGGAGCCAGAGACCTCGAGCGACGACTCGCTGAGGCGCGCGGTCGCGCGACCGCGCTCGCCGACGCGCTTGCGGTGATGAGCCGGGCTCCGACGGATCTCGTGGCGGTGCTCGAGACCGTCCTCGACCGCGCCGCGAACATGTGCGACGCCGAGCGGGCGTCGATCCACCTCTTGGAAGCCGATGGCTATCACACCGCTGCGTTCTGGGGACCGACAAGCGAGGAGTACAAGCGGCTCGCGTACGACACGGTTCGCACGCCAGGCCGCGACACGCTTATCGGCCGGGTCGCGCTCGATTGTTCGATCGTGCATATCCCCGACGTGCTCGAGGACCGCGAGTACTCGGCGCACGACCTTCAGAAGCTCGGCGGATACCGGACGATGCTCGGCGTCCCCATGCGGAAGGCCGAGATCGTCACGGGGGTGTTCGTGCTGACGCGCAACGAGGTCCGTCCGTTCGCCGACGCCGAGATCGCGCTGGTGCGCGCCTTCGCGGATCAAGCCGGCATCGCGGTCGAGAACGCGCGTCTGTTCAACGAGACAAAGGAGGCGCTCGAACGCGAGAAGGCGATCTCAGAAATCTTGCGTGCGATCGCGAGCTCGCCAACGGACGTGCAGCCGGTCCTGGATGCGATCGCCAAGAATGCGGCGACGTTTTGTGGCGCGGAAGATGGCGCAGTCCTTCTCGTTGAGGGCGACGAGGTCAAGTTGGTCGCTCATCACGGCGCGATCGTGTCCGCACCGATCGGCCTTCACTACCGCGTCGACCGCACGACCGCCACCGGACGGTCGATCGTGGATCGCAGAACCATCCACGTTCACGATCTGCTCGCAGCCGGCGACGAATACCCGCTAGGGAACGCCCAGGCCCGCGAGTGGGGCTACCGAACGGTCGCGGCGACGCCGCTTCTTCGCGAAGACAAGGCGATCGGGGCGATCCTGCTTCGCCGCACCGAGGTCCGTCCCTTCGACGAGCGGCAGCTCGAGCTCTTGTCGACCTTCGCGGCGCAGGCTGTCATTGCGATCGAGAACGTACGACTGTTCAACGAGACAAAGGAGTCGCTCGCCCAGCAGCGCGCCGTGAGCGAACTCCTGGCGTCGATCAGTAGATCGGCGTTCGACCTGGATGTCGTTTTGAAGGCGATCATCGATCGAGCGACCGAAATGGCGGGCGCGGACAACGGAACGATTAGGCGTTACGAGAACGGAATCATGCTCACCGCCGCCTCGACCGACTCGTATCCGGCCGACCTGGCCGCATTCTTCACCGCGACCGCGGGACGCAGCCTCGAGCCGCTTCCCGAAGGCGCACCGCAGGGTGTGGAGTCGCGGGTGTTCCGGTCACGGAAGCCGGTCCAGATTCCCGACGTGCTCACGGATCCGACGTACAAGTCCGCGTTGCAGACCCCGGCCGAGACTCGCAGAGCCATCCTGGGTGTGCCGTTGCTTCGCAACGATCAGCAGATCGGGGTGATGATCCTTCGCCGTGTGACTCCGGGACCGTTCAGCGATCGCCAGGTCGCGCTCGTCGAGACATTCGCGGATCAAGCCGCGATCGCGATCGAGAACGTGCGCCTCTTCAACGAGACGAAGGAAGCGCTCGAGCGCCAAACGGCGACTGCCGGCATCCTTCGCGCCATTGCCGGGTCGCCGAGCGAGCTCGGGCCCGTGCTCGATGCGATCGCCACGAGCGCCGTGCGCTTCTGCGGGGCGAGCGATGCCACCGTCTGGATCAAGCGCGGTGATGAGCTGAACGCCGAAGCTCACTACGGCGATCTCCCGCTTTCTGGTCTGCCCCTGTCCGCGGGAGCGGACTCTGCCAGCGGCGTGGCGATGCTCGAACGTCGCACGATCCACATACCGGACCTCCTATCCGAGGCTGGCAACGAGTTTCCGGCCACGCGCGATCGGTTCCGTACGATGGGACAGCGAGCGCTGCTGGTCGCACCGCTCCTGCGCGAAGGCTCCGCGATCGGAACGATCGCGCTCCGGAAGAGCGAGCCGGTGCCGTTCACCGCGAACCAAATCCGCCTCGTGGAAGCCTTCGCCGACCAGGCGGTGATCGCGATCGAGAACATCCGATTGTTCAACGAGACCAAGGAGGCGCTCGAGCGCCAGACCGCGACCGCCGAGGTCCTGAAAGTCATCAGCGAGTCGCCGAGCGACCTTCGGCCAGTGTTCCAGTCGATCAGCGA
>VBDQ01000018.1:0-131355 GCA_005889075.1 Chloroflexota bacterium | reverse complement strand
ATCGGTCGAACATGGGGGGGCGCGCGATCCTCGAACGAGCGACGATCCACAACCTGGACGTGCTCGCTGACCCCGAGTACGACGCGACTATTCAAGATCCGGCGCGACCCTGGCACACGACGCTCGCAGTCCCGCTCATGCGTGGCGGCGAGGCTATCGGCGTGATCGCGCTCCTTCGCGGGACGGTCCGACCGTTCGAGCCGCGCCAGATCGAGCTCGTGGAGACCTTCGCCGACCAAGCCGCGATCGCGATCGAGAACGTGCGCCTCTTCAACGAGACCAAGGAGGCCCTCGAGCGGCAGACAGCGATCGGCGAGGTCCTCAGCGTTCTGAGCCGGTCGGCCTTTGAGCTTGAGCCGATGCTGAAGGCGGTCACTGACAACGCAAAGCGTTTGACCGGCGCTTCAGTCGCAGTGATCTGGCGGGTCCAGGGCGAGGTGTTCGAGCTCGCGGCTGCAAGCGCGATGAATCCGGCGTGGATCGAGCGCTACCGAGGTTGGCCGACTCCTCTGGATGAAGGCTTCATCGTCAGAAATGTCGTCAGATCCCGGGCTATATTCCACACCCTCGACGCCGTCGCAGAGGCCGATACCCAGGATGCGAGGTTCAGCGCCGAGCTCGGGAACTACCACACCGCCCTTGGCGTTCCCCTCGTGCGAGACGACCAAATCGTCGGCGTGCTTTCGCTGACGCGCGAGGACATCCGTGCCTTTAGCGACCGCGAAATCGAAATCGTCCGCAACTTTGCTGATCAGGCCGTCATCGCGATAGAGAACGTCCGTCTCTTTAACGAGACGAAGGAAGCCCTCGAGCAGCAGACGGCGACCGCGAATGTCCTCAAGACGATCAGCCGCTCGGCGTTCAATCTGCAATCGGTGTTCGACGTCGCGGTCGAGAACGCGAATCGCCTTTGCCACGGGGACTGGGCGTACGTGTTCCGTCGCGACGGTGACGTATTCCGTCTCGTTGCGACGAGCGGAGGCGTGCCCGAGCTGGTCGAATACGAGTACGCACACCCCACGAGCATCTCGCGCTCGACGCTTGTTGGACGAACGGCGATCGAGAAGCGCCCGGTCCATATCCCGGACCTCTTCAAAGACCCCGAATACGACTGGCCGCCGAACACCGAGCACGGCGTCCACACGATCCTGGGCGTGCCGATCATGCGCGAGGACGACGTTATTGGGCTAATCGGCGTTGCCCGTATGCAGGTCAGCCCCTTCACCGCCGAGGAGATCCGTCTCGTCGAGACCTTCGCCGATCAGGCCGCGATCGCGATCGAGAACGTCCGTCTGTTCAACGAGACCAGGGAGGGACTCGAGCGCCAGACCGCCCTGGGCGAGATCCTCCAGGTGATCTCCCAATCTCCGACCGACACGCAGCCGGTGTTCGAGGCGATTGCGCGAGACGCCGTGCGGTACTGCGCCGCGGAGGACGCGGTCGTCCAGCTCGTCGAAAGCGATCGGTATCGGACGGTCGCGCACGCGGGATTGCTGCCGCAAACAACGCCGACAACCAGCCTGCCCTTGTCCGCGCGGACGCTCAGCGCCCGAGTGATCCGGGAATGTCGAACGCTGCAGGTACCCGACATGGTGGCGTCGGACGACTATCCGGACGGTGCGGCCATTGCTCGAGAGGTGGGCGTCCACTCCTTCCTCATTGCGCCGCTCGTTCGCGACGGGCGCGCGATCGGGACGATCTCGCTCAGGCGCCGTGAGGCTCAGCCGTTTACCGATCGTCAGGTTCAGTTGCTCGAAGCGTTCGCCGCGCAGGCGGTCATCGCGATCGAGAACGTCCGTCTCTTCAATCAGACAAGAGAGGCGCTCGAGCGGCAGACCGCGATCGGCGAAATTCTCCAGGTCATCTCGTCCTCGCCTACCGACATCAGGCCCGTTCTCGAGGTGATCGCACAGAGCGCGGCGCGCTACTGCGCCGCGGCGAACGCCTCAGTCTCGCTGGTAACCGGCGATATGTGGGAGATGGTGGCGAGCGCTGGGAGCCTCCCGATCGATCACGAACCCCGGCCGCTCACCTCCGAACACCTGACCGCGCCGATGATCCGTGGAAATCGGGCCGTTGGCTCGATCTCGCTGCGGCGCGTGGAGGTGCAGCCCTTTACCGACCGCCAGCTCGAGCTGCTGCAGGCGTTCGCGGCTCAGGCGGCGATCGCGGTCGAGAACGTCCGGCTCTTCAACGAGACCAAGGAGGCGCTGGATCAGCAGACCGCGATCGCCGACGTGCTCAAGACGATCAGCCGATCGGCCTTCGACCTCCAGCCGGTCCTGGACATCGTCCTCGAGAACGCTGTCCGCCTCGCCGGGGCCGACATCGGCTGGCTCTCGCGCGTCGACGGCGACCGTTTCCAGACGATCGCCTACAGCAGCAGCTTCCCGGCGGATGTTCGCGCTGCCCTCGCGAAAGACCGTGCGGCGGGGCATCTCGGCGGCGAGTGGCGACCGTTGGGGTCCGAGGGCGGCGTGATGGGCACGGTCCTCGACCGCCGAACGACCGTCCAGATCCCAGACGCCAAAGCCGATCCGGTACTCGGAACGTCGCTCGTGGTCAGGCTCACGGAGTCACGTGCGGTCCTCGGGGTGCCGATGTTGCGCGAGGGCAGGGTCATCGGCGGGATAGTGCTCGCCCGATACGATGTCCGGCCGTTCAACGAACGCGATGTGGAGCTCGTCCAGACGTTCGCGGACCAGGCTGCGATCGCAATCGAGAACGTTCGTCTCTTCGACCAGACGCGTGAGGCCCTTGAGCAGCAGACCGCCATCAGCGAGGTCCTGAAAGTTATCAGCGGTTCAGCCTTCGACCTTGCACCGGTCCTGAAGACGGTCGTGGAGCGCGCCGCACGGCTCTGCGACGCAGATCTCGCCTGGCTGATCCGACGCGAAGCCAGCGGGTCGGTGATGAGAGGGCACTATGGCCGGACACCCGAGCTAGCCGAGCGTCTTACCCAGCAACCTACCGGCCGCTGGAGTGCCAGACCTGGGAGCTTGATGAGCCGGGTCTACGCCGAGCAAAAGACCATCCATCTCGAGGACGCGACGACCGACCCCGTGTACGAGCATTCCCATGTCGTCCGGCACACGCTCTCCCGCACCTGTCTGGCCGTTCCGGTGATGCGCAAAGGCGAGGTCCTCGGCGGGCTCGTCGTCAGTAGGGTGTCCGTACGACCGTTCAACGACCGCGAGATCCAGCTCGTCGAGACGTTCGCCGATCAGGCCGCGATCGCGATCGAGAACGTGCGCCTCTTCAGTGAGATCCAAGACAAGAGCCGCCAGCTCGAGGTCGCGAGCCGGCACAAGAGCGAGTTCCTCGCCACGATGTCGCACGAGCTGCGCACGCCGCTGAACGCGATCATCGGCTTCTCCGAGGTGCTCCTCCAGGAGATGTTCGGATCGATCAATGAGAAACAGACCGAGTACCTGAACGATGTCCTGGGCTCCGGTCGTCATCTCCTTTCGCTCATCAACGACATCCTCGATCTCTCGAAGATCGAGGCCGGCCGTATGGAGCTCGACCTCGACAGGTTCTCGCTCGTCGAGGCGCTGCAGAACGGCGTCACGATGGTCCGCGAGCGCGCCGCGCGCCACGACATCGCGCTCTCGCTCGATGTGACACCAGACGTCGACCTGGTCGAGGCCGATCCCCGGAAGATCAAGCAGGTCGTGTTCAACCTTCTGTCCAACGCCGTGAAGTTCACCCCCGATGGTGGCCGCGTCGCAGTCCGCGCCGAGCGCGGTAACGGCGACATCGTTGTCCGTGTCACGGACACGGGCATCGGGATCGCGGACGAGGATCGCGAGCGGATCTTCGAGGAGTTCCAGCAGGCGCGCCGGCAATCGGAGCGCTCGCGAGAGGGCACCGGCCTGGGACTCGCGCTCGCGAAGCGCTTCGTCGAGCTTCACGGCGGCCGGTTGATGGTCGAGAGCGAGGTCGGCAAAGGAAGCACGTTCACGTTCACGCTCCCGATCGCGACGACCAGCAAACAGGCGGTGACCGTATGACGGAATCGCCCCTGGTCCTGATCGTCGAGGACAACGACAAGAACCTGAAGCTCGCCCGCGACCTGCTGCAGTTCGCGGGGCTCCGGACGCTCGAGGCCATGACCGCGGAGGATGGCATCGCCCTCGCGCAGCGTGACCGCCCGAACATCGTTCTCATGGACATCCAGCTCCCGGGGATGGACGGCATCGCGGCGCTGCGCAAACTCCGTGAGGACGAGCGCACGGCGGCGATCCCGGTCGTGGCACTGACGGCTTCGGTCATGAAGTCCGATCGCGAACGCTTCGATGCGGCCGGGTTCGACGGGTTCATGCAAAAGCCGGTCGACGTCCGCACCTTCGCGTCCGAGGTGCGCCGGTTCAGCACCCAGGGTCGGGTCAGATGAGCGCCGAGAAGATTCTCGCGGTCGACGACACGCCGCAGAATCTGCGGCTGCTCGAGGCCCTGCTCGCCAAGGATGGCTACGCCGTCGTGACCGCCAGCTCCGGCGACGAAGCGCTGCGGATGATCGCCGAACAACGGCCGGACCTGCTGCTCCTCGACATCGTGATGCCGGGCATGGACGGCTACGAGCTGACGCGGCGTATCCGCGCGAACGAGGAGACGCGGTTCCTCCCGATCGTGCTGATGACCGCGAGCGTCGATCAGGACAAGACGAGAGCGCTCGAGTCGGGCGCGGACGACTTCCTGCCCAAACCGATCGCTCAGCACGAGCTTTCGGTTCGAGTGCGGTCCTTGCTGCGCATCAAGCAGTACCACGACACGATCGAGCGCCAGAAGCTCCAGCTTTCCCGATTCCTGTCACCCCAGATCGCGGAGCTGGTCTCGTCGCGCGAAGGCGAGGCGCTCCTTGCCGGTCATCGCCGGGAGATCACGGTCGTCTTCTGCGACCTTCGAGGCTTCACGGCGTTCAGCGAGACGGCCGAACCGGAGGAAAGCCTCTCGCTTCTTCGCGCTTACCAGGCGGCCTTGGGCGAAGAGGTGATGCGTCATTCCGGCACGCTCGAGCACTTCGCGGGCGATGGCCTCATGGTGTGGTTCAACGACCCTCAGCCGGTAGAAGGACACCAGCTCAAGGCCGTGCAGATGGCGATCGCGATGCGCGACCGCTTCAACGCGCTCGCGGCCGGCTGGCGGAAGAAGGGATACGAGCTCGGGTTCGGCGTGGGCATCGCGACGGGTTACGCGACGCTGGGCCGCATCGGCTTCGAAGGACGCTTCGACTACGGAGCCGTCGGCATGGTCGTGATCCTCGCCTCGCGTCTGTCGTCGGCCGCGGTCGCGGGCCAGATCCTGGTGAGCCAGCGCGTCTACAGCGCGATCGAGGACCGGCTCGACGCTCAGCCGGTGACCGAGCTTACCCTCAAGGGGATGAGCAAGCCGGTCGCCGCCCTCAACGTTCTCGGCCTGAAGAAGGTCCCGGCCTAGGCGAGACCGGCGCGTTTCAGAAGCGGCTGGAGCTGTTCCGCCGCCTTCGCGCGCACCTCGTTGGGATCCATCTTCGTCGGCACTCCGTCGCGCACGAGGAACTCGCCGTCCACCAGCACATGCCGGATCGCGCGCGAGCCGCCCCCGAAGAGAATGCGCGCGGCGGGATCACCGCCGGGTCCATCCAGGCGGTTCACGTCGAGGACGACGAGATCAGCGCGCTTGCCCTGCTCGAGCGAGCCCACCTCAGCGTCGATCTTCAGCATCTTGGCGCCTTCGCGTGTCGCGAGCGCCATCGCATCGGACGCCGTGAGGGAGCCGATCCCGCTGACGACCCGAGCCAACAGGGTCGCCATGCGCATCTCCTCGAATCCGTCGAGCTGGTTGTTGCAGGCCGCTCCGTCGGCGCCGAGGCCGACCGTGATGCGCGCGGCCCGCAGCTTCGCCACCTGGGCGATCCCGGCACCAAGCTTGAGGTTCGATGAGGGGCAGTGCGCGACCGACGTCTTCGTGTTCTTCAGGATCTCGAGCTCCTGATCGTCGAGGTGCACGCCGTGCGCGATGATCGCCCGGTCGCACGCGATCCCGGTGTCGAGCAGGTACTGCATCGGCGATCGGCCGGTCGCCATGACCACGGCGTTTCGCTCTTCGATGCTCTCGTTCGAGTGTGTGTGCACGAGGAGGTCCGACAGCTTGGCGAGCTGCGTCACGGCTTCGAGAAGCTCCCGTGTGCACGACAGCGCGAAGCGCGGCATATACACGTAGCCGATCCGGCCGCTGGAGGCCTTGTGCCATCGCTTCACCAGCGCGCCGCTCGCGTCGAGCGATGCGCGCGTCGTCTCGAGCAATCCGGGCGGGACGCCCTCGCCGGTGTCCATCATCGTTTGCCCGAACCGTGCGCGCATGCCGCTGCGCACGAGCTCCTCGGCGACGATGTCGCCGTGCTTCGTCGTCCCCATGTCGAGGATCGTCGTCGTGCCGGTGAGCAGGAGATCGAGCAGCCCTAGCCGCACGCTCGCACGCAACGATGCTTCATCGAGCGCGGCCTCGAGCGGCCACACCCGCGTACGCAGCCACTGCAGCAGCGGCATGTCCTCCGCCAGACCGCGGAAGAGCGTCTGGACGAGGTGCACATGCGTCTGCACGACGCCGGGCATGACCACGCATCCCGAGACGTCGAGGACCTCGGTATCCGGCGGCAGCCCATCGACCTTGCCGAGACCGCCGATGCGCGTTCCCGATATAAGCAGGTCGCCCCACATCGGACGCGGCGTGTCCTTGAGCGGCAGCAGCGTGCCGCCGCGCAGCAGCACGCTCATGCTTGATACGCGAGCTCGTGCAGCGCGGTCGCGAGCGCGCGCGTCCCGAGCACTACGTCCTCCGCGGCCGTCGCCTCTTCGGGGCAATGGGAGCGGCCGCCGATGCTCGGGACGAAGAGCATGCCGACGTTCGCGGCCGCGCTGAGGACCTGCGCGTCGTGTCCGGCGCCGCTGGTCATGTCGCGCGGCGGTATGCCGGCAGCAAAGCAGGCGCGCCGAAGGACGTCGGCCACCCGTGGGCTGAGCGTGACCGGCGGCCGGTCGCGCAGGCTCCGGATCTCCACGTCGAGGCCGCGTTCGCGCGCGACGGTCCGGCACGCATCCCCGATCTGGGTGATCAGCTCGGTCCGCCGCGCGGGTTCCGAGTGTCGCGTGTCGACTGTGAAGCGCGCGACGCCCGGCACGACGTTCACCTGCGCCGGCTCGAGCGCGATCGTGCCGATCGTGGCGACGGCGGGATGGCCCATTTTTGTCGCGACGTCCGCGATCGCGAGCGCCATCGTCGCCGCGCCCAGCATCGCGTCGCGTCGACGCGTCATGGCCATGGCCCCCGCGTGATCCGCTTGGCCGCGGACAACGATCTCCAGATGCGCGCTTCCCGCGATCGTCGTCACGACGCCGAGACGCGGACCGTGGTCCTCGAGGATCGGGCCTTGCTCGATGTGGAGCTCGACGAACATGTCGATGTCGCGACGCACCGCGCTCGCGAGGTTCGACGGATCCAGACCGACGGCGCGCATGCCATCGGCGAGCGTGACGCCATCCGGGTCGCGCACGCGCTCCGCCTCGTTCGGCTCGAGGCGATCCGCGATCGCCCGCGATCCCCAGAAGTTCGTGTTGAAGCGGCTTCCTTCTTCTTCGCAGATGGCGACGCACTCGAGGATCCGCGTCGGCCGGCCGTAGCGCTCCCAGAGGCTGGCGACCGCCTCGATCCCCGCAACGACGCCGAGGGCGCCGTCGAGCGCGCCGCCGCCGCGAACGGTGTCGATGTGCGATCCGGTGACGACCGCGCGACCACCACGCGAGCCCTCGACGCGCCCCCACACGTTGCCGACGGCGTCACGGCGCACGAAGAGCTCCCCTTCTTTGAGCCACGCTGAGACCAGCTCCATGGCCGAGGCCCACGCCGAGCTGTAAAGCGGGCGATAGAGGCCGCCGCCGGGAAGCGCACCGCGCTGCGCGAGGTCATCGAGTCGGCGAAGGAGGCGACGCTCGTCGATCTCGACGAGCTCGACGGTACGCGTGCTCATGCGGCTGTGCCTTCCTCCATCCTCGGGATGAATCGTCCGGTCGGTCCGTCCGTGACGATGTCGCCGTCCTGAAAGACCGTACGCCCCCGAACCAGCGTGCGCACGACGCGGCCACGGAACGTTCGACCGACGTACGGGCTTGTGCCGCGCGAACGCGAGTGGTCCATGTGCCACTCGGCGTCCGGATCGAAGAGGACGATGTCGGCGTCGGCGCCCGGCGCGATGCTGCCCTTGCGCGGCGAGAGGCCGAACCGCTGGGCCGGCCTCGCCGCGAGGCGCCAGGCGACGAAACCGGCGATCGCGCGAAGGTCCATACCCGGGGAGCGCCAGCGCGCCTCGGTGAAAACCGCCGCGAGGAGCGACTCGACACCTGCGATGCCGCCCCATGCGGCGAAGATGTCGTCGCGTCCGCGTTCCTTGAGCGCGAACGAACACGGGGAATGGTCCGACGCGACGAGGTCGATCTTCCCTTCTGAGAGCGCCTTCCAGAGACCGTCGCGGTTGCGCGCGTCGCGGATCGGCGGCGCGCATTTGAACATGGGTCCACCGCGTGCGACATCGGCGTCGTCGAAGACGAGGTAGTGCGGGCATGTCTCGACCGTCACGTCGGTGCCCATTTGCCGCGCCGCGCCGGCCGCGCCGAGGGCCTCGACCGCTGACAGATGGACGACGTGGAGCCTCGCTCCCGCCTGACGCGCGGCAGCACACGCACGCGCCACGGCGCGCACTTCGACGAGCGGCGGGCGCGACAGGGCCCACGCCGCGGGATCGCGTCGGCCGGACACGAGGACGCGCTCGGTCGCCTCGGAGACGAGCGCGTCGTCTTCGGCGTGGAGCGCCACAAGCAGGCCAACGCGGCTTGCCGAGCGCAAGCTGTCCACGAGAGCGGCGTCGCTCAGCGCCGGGAACTCGGGGACCCCGCTCCCACACATGAAACCCTTGACCCCGACCGCGCCGCGTGCGCGGAGCTCGCGTAGCTTCGTCTCGTCGGCGTCGACGAGCCCGCCCCACAGCGCGAAATCGACGACCGAGCTCCGCTCTGCGCAGGCGCGCTTCGCGTCGAACGAGGCGCCATCGATGACGGGCGGAAGCGAATTGAGCGGCATGTCGATGACGGTCGTGATACCGCCCGCCGCCGCGGCGCGGCTGCCACTCTCCCACCCCTCCCATTCGGTGCGCCCCGGCTCGTTGAAATGCACGTGTGCGTCGATGACGCCAGGCAGTGCGTAGAGCCCGCGCGCGTCGATCTCTTCGGCGGCCGTCGACGCGCCGGGCTCGGCGAATGAGGCGACCCGGCCGTCGCGAATCAAGATGTCGCGCGCGTATGCGCCATTCGAAATCACCGTGGCGCCGCGGATCGCGAGATCCGCGCTCACGCCTCTTCGATCCGGAAGTCCTGCGCTCCTTCCCACAGCGTCAGACGTCCGACGTCCGCGAGGTGCTCGTTCCCCTCGACGACCGTCGCGAAATGATTTCCCGCGAGCTGACCGACCTTGCTCGAGAAGAGCGTCGCACCATACGGGAAGAGGATCTCCATCTCCGAGATGCCTCCTGGGTACACCAGTACCTGGCCGGGTGCCGGGTGGCTGGTGTGGTTCTCGGGCTCCACCGCGAGCCGCTGCTCGCCCATCGGTACCCAGGTCGATTCGCCACTCCATCGGCAATGGACCAGCTTGCTTTGAACCGGAAGGAGCCCGCGGATCGCAGCGCACGTCTTCGGCGCGGCGCGCTCCTCGAGTCGCGCGGCGAAGACGAACGGGCCGGCGGTGATCCGGAGCATCCGCATCGCGGGCGTACGATAGTGCGCCGCACGTGGCCTCCCTCTCGACGCACGTCCTTGATACGTCAAGCGGTCGGCCCGCGTCAGGGATTCGCGTCACGCTCGAGAAGGATGGCCGCGCGATCGCAAACGCCGCGACCGACGCCGATGGGCGCGTGCGCGAGCTCGGTTCGTCGCTCGCGCCGGGACGTTACCGATTGGTGTTCGAACTCGGAGGCCGTTTCTTTTCGCGACTCTCCCTCGACATCGAGCTTGGAAGCGACGCCCACTACCACGTACCGGCGCTCGTCTCGCCGTTCGGCGTGACGGTCTATCGGGGAACGTGAGCGCCGCCATTCGGGTGGATCTTGCCGTGGCGTTCGAGCGCGCGCCCCTCGTCGCGGAGCGCGTCGCATCGCGGATCCGCCCCGCGGACGGCCCCGATCGCATCGTCGCATTGGCGCGCGCGGAGCTTGAGACATTCAGCGACGCTGAGAAGATCGCGGTACTGAACGCTCATCCGCGTATCGGCGCCGGCATCGCATCGCTCTCGACACTGTCACGCCAGGAACAGGGAACGGAGACCGACCCAGCGACGCTCGCCGAGCTCGCGCGGCTCAACGGCGAATACGAGAGCAAGTTCGGCTTCCGCTTCGTGGTATTCGTCCACGGCCGACGCAAAGAGGAGCTTGTGCCGGTCCTCCGATCGCGTCTCGCCCGATCGCGAGCAGCCGAGCTCGCGACCGGCGTCGAGGAGTTCCTCGCGATCGCGCGCGACCGCCTGGCGAAAGACACTCGATGAGCACGGTCATCAGCTACGGGAAATCGCATGTCGTCTTCTTCCGCCTGGGCGGCGACGGGGTCGCGCCGCTCGCCGCGGCGGTGGACGTCGACGTCTTCGGCGAGCGATTCATTTCCGCGTATACGAAAGGCGACAACCGCGAGGTCGTCGCGACCGACACGATGAAGAACTTCGTCTACGCGATGGCCGCGGAGTACACCGGACGGACACTCCTGGGGCTGTGCGCGTTCTTCGGACGCAAGCTCCTCGCGACCTATCCCGTCATGGAAGCCCTCCAGGTCTCAGCCCGCGAGGTGCCGCTCGACGCGGCCTCAGGCGAGCGCGGCCCGAGCGATGTCCTTTTTCGTCTCACGCGCGGCGACGTGGCCGTGGCGGAGGTCTCGCTACAGGCGGGCTCGAGCGGTCCCGAGATCACCCGCGCCCGGAGCGGCTGGGAAGGGATGGTCCTGCTCAAGACCACGGGCAGCTCGTTCGCGTCATTCGCTCGCGACGACTACACCACGCTGCCGGACCTCGTGGATCGCCCTCTCACGATCCGGCTTGACGCGCACTGGCGCTACGGCGACCTTCGCGACGGGGTCGCCGAGGGACCCGGGCTGCTGGGTCCGCGCGCGCTGAAGGAAGAGATCGAGCGGATCTTCCACGACTTCAACAGCCGGTCGATCCAGCACCTCGTCCACGAGATCGGTACGCGACTCCTCGCGGCGCACCACCAGCTCGCCGAAATCGAATTCGCGGCAGAGAACCGCACGCCTGATCATGTCCGTGACGGCGCAGCCGGCGTGAAGGTCTTCGCGGAGCCGCGCGCGACGTTCGGCAAGATCGGCCTCGTTCTCCGGCGCTGACCCCTTTTGTCACGGATTACGGGCCTTCATCCCGCGCGTACACTCGGCTCAGGGATATTTGGCACTTCGGAAGGGCGGGCTCGAGGGTCCCGCGAGAGTTCTGGTCCTCGCCGACCAGCCGCTCGCACAGGTGGTCGCCCTCGCCCTGAACCACGGCGTTTACACGACAAAGGCGGTCACCGAGTTGTCGCTCGCCCAGTTAGAGATGAAGGCCTGGCGGCCTCACCTCCTTCTCGTCGATCTCGACCTTCGTCCCGGTAGCCTCATCCTGGTCGGGCAGCGCATCGCGAACCGGCGTCTTCCCACGATCGCGTTCACCGCCCGCGGCGACCTCAAGACCAAGATGGCCGCGTTCGACAAAGGCGTCGACGACATCATCACCGTCCCCTTCGTCCCCGAGGAGCTCGTGGCGCGGGTGCTCGCGGTCACCCGGCGGGTGTACGGCGACGCCGTCCCATTCATCCCGGTTATCAGAGTGGGCGCCCTCCAGATCGACCTGCTCAACCAGCGGGTGAAGGTCGGTTCGTTGACGCTCGAGCTCACCGCCATGGAGCAGGCGCTCCTGTATCTCCTCGCGTCGAACCCGGACCGCATCATCGGTCGCGAAGAGATCCTCGACGCGCTGTGGGGCGCCGACTACGTGGTCGAGAGCAACGTCGTCGACCGTCATATCCGAAATCTGCGGATCAAGCTCAGGGATAGCTGGCGCAAGCCGCGATACATCGGAACGGTGGCCGGCAAGGGCTACCGTTTCCTTGCGAAAGCGAGCTGAGCGGGACGCCAGATCGAGCGCCGCTCGCCATCATCGTCGCCGGCAGTAGCTTGGGAAACCTGGCGGCCTTCTGCCTCCGTCACAGCGCCTGCCGCTCGGAGGTCGTACCGAGTCTCGATCAGGCAAGGCGCCGGCTGGCGGAGACCCGACCGGACGTCCTCCTCGTCGACGTGACGCTCTCCGACGGTGCCGCCATCTCGCTTCTGCAGGCTCGCGAAGACGAACCTCCGCTCGCGAGGATCGCGCTAGTGCGTCCGCACGATCGCTGGTCGAGTCACGAGGCTTTTGGTCGAGGAGCGGATCAGGTCGTCACCGTCCCGTTCACACCCGATGAGCTCGCGGTGCGCGCGTTCGCGCTCCTTCGCCGATTCGCCATCGTCACGAAGATCAGCCATAGCCAATTGGTCCATGCGCTGGAGCTGAGCATCGACGAGAAGGTCGGCATCGATGGCCGGTCGATCCGGCTGACTCCAGCGCAGAACAGCCTTCTCTACGTCCTCGCGGCGAACGCCGGGACGGAGCTGTCGGCGCACGACATCCGGCAGCTCGCGTGGGGCCTCGACGCTCAGACCAGCGACGACGAGGTGGTCAGGCGGGTCGGCGACCTCCTTCGTCTTATTCCCGCAGGAGGCACTCGTGTCGAAAGGCGCGATCATTCGTTCAGGTTTGTTCCGCAATCGGAGCGATACGAACGACCCTCATGACGGTGACTCATGACATGAGGAGATCGCCCGCTTAGACCTCCCGGGTGGGAGCCCTCAACGGGGCGGGGAGCGGTCGCGCAGTGACACCGAAAGGACCGCGCGTGCTCCTCGTCATGAACGAAGCTTTCCGGAACCTGGTCGCGCTTACCCTCCAGCACGGCCGCTATGAGACGCGGTCCACGACCGATCCGAACGAATGCCGCGACATGGTCCGCGACTGGGACCCCCACCTCGCGCTGATCGATCTCGACCTCTACGAGAGGTTCATCGACCTGTTCGGCCGTGGCCTGTCCCATGGGCACATCCCGATCCTTGCGTTCACGCGAAAACGCGACACGGCCGTGAAGCTGAGCGCGTTCGAGCGTGGCGCGGACGACATCGTCGAGGTGCCGTTCACGCTCGATGAGATCGTCGCCCGGCCATTCGCGCTCATGCGCCGCGCCCACAACATGAGCGTCCCGTTGGTCCCGAAGATCCGCTTCGGCGCCCTCGAGGTCGATCTGGTCGAGCAGCGCGTCCGGGTCGGTGGCAAGGATCTTTCGCTCACGCCGATCCAGCAGACCCTCCTGTACCTGCTCGCAGCCAACACGGGGAAAGTCCTGAGCCGCGAGGAGCTGCTCTCGAGCATCTGGGGCGGCGAGTTCGAGATCGAGAGCAATGTCGTTGATCGCCACATTCGCGAGCTTCGCGTGAAGCTTGGTGACGACTGGCGTTCGCCAAAGTTCATCGAGACGGTACCCGGTAAGGGCTACCGATTCCGCGCCGAGGTCCCTGAACCGCAGCCGGTCTAAGGATTAGTTGCGGGGGGCCGCAAGCGGCCCGGGATGACGCCGCGCAATGACATTGGCGCATGCGGGTGCGTCAATGGACGCCTCGTTGACCTCCGACCGAGGGAGATGGAGACCGAATGGATGAACTTCATCGCTCAAAGTCGCGAGCGGAGGCCTAGGGGAAGTTGGGGGAGTCGGGTATGGTGACGCGGAGCATCGTCCACTGGGAATGTCAGGCGCCCGAGCACCGCACGTTGCGGTCCCGCCACGGCAACGGCGGATTGACCATCCACGACGGCAGCTGGGCGTATTGCGACGGGGCCGGGTCCGATGATGGGCATCACTGGGCACCGACTGGCGGCGTGCCCCTCGAATCGCTCGTGCGCTGGGCCGCCCCGAACGGCCACGACGCTCCGCCCACCCTGAAGATCACTCATACGAACGGCGAGCCCGCAAGCGCCGTGAAGAGACCTACCGGAGTCCGCCGGACCTAGCCCTTTTGGGGAGGGGGCAGGGAATGAACGGGGAGCTCGCACCAGGCACGTACCGCGCGAAGAACGGCGACCTCATCCACTGCCGCGACGATTTCGAAGGACACACCGCGGTCGAGGTAGAGCACGACGACGGGTCCTCCACCGAGGCGGACATGAGCATCTTGCGCGGCGCGGTCCGCATCTCGGACGACCCTGATCGCCCGGCGCGACATCCGCGCTTCGTCGGGTTGTTGCGTTTCGGCTAGCGTCCCTCCGCTCGGGAGGTGCCGTGGAATACCAGATACGTCAGTACAGGATCCGCGAAGGACGGATGGACGAGTTCGTCGACTCGTGGCTGCGCGGGGTTTATCCACTTCGCAGGAAGTTCGGCTTCACGTTCATCGGCGCCTGGCGGTTGCTCGATGCCGAGGAGTTCGTGTGGGTCATTGGATACGACGGACCCGACAGCTTCGCCGCAGCCGACCGCCGCTATTACGCGTCTGAGGAGCGCAGGGCCATGTCGCCCGACCCCGCGCAGCTGATCGAGCAACCGACGCAATCGATGATGCGGAGCGTGCTGCCCGAGCCCTAGTCGTCTGGCTCGGGTGTTGGCGGGAGCGCAACGCCGATAACGTCGCGGATCGATGCGAGCCCGTGGCCGCCTACGTACGCCGCGAGGCCTTCGATCACTTTGATGGGTGCGAGCGGGTCCGCAAAGGTCGCGGTCCCGACCTGGACCGCCGAGGCGCCGGCCATCAGGAACTCGAGTGCATCGTCAGTGTTGGTCACTCCACCCGCTCCGATGATCGGGATCGCGACTGCCTGCGCGACCTGGTACGTGATGTGGACCGCGATCGGCCGGATCGCGGGACCTGAAAGTCCGCCGCTCCCTGTTCCAAGGATCGGCCGGCGACGCTTGGTGTCGATGCGCATGCCAAGCACCGTGTTGATGGCGGTGAGCCCGTCCGCGCCGGCCTCCTCACATGCCCGCGCCACCGCGACGACGTCGGGCGCATTCGGGGTGAGCTTCACGATCACGGGAAGATCCGTCTCTGCCTTCACTGCCCGGGTGACCTCGGCGGCCAGACCCGGATCGCAGCCGAAGAGCATCCCTCCTTTGACGTTCGGGCACGAGATGTTGAGCTCGTACGCCACGACCGCGGGCGTGCCTTCGAGCTCGTGCACCACGTACACGTAGTCGTCGACGCTGTAGCCGGCGACGTTGACGATGACCGATACGCCGAGATCGGCCCAGGCCTTTGCGTACTTGCGCGCGACCTCGGTCGCGCCGGGATTCTCGAGTCCGATCGAGTTGAGGATCCCCGAGGGCGTCTCCGCGATGCGGTACTGGGGGTTTCCCGGTCGGGCCGCGGGCGTCGTGCCTTTGTTCACGATCGCCCCGAGCCTCGACACATCGATGAGCTCGGCGTACTCGACGCCCTGGCCGAAGGTGCCCGATGCGGTGAGCACCGGATTCTTCAGACGGAGACCGCGAGCCGCCTCGACCTCGAGATCAACGCCGGTCTCAGGAAGCGCCGCAGCGTGGGCGCTTTCCGAAGGAGCGGCCGCCTTCACTCTCGTTGTCTCGCGCACCGAAGCGGCCGACTGAGGAAGGCGCCCGCGATGCGGCGCTTCGGACTCAAGCCCGCGGCGCGGCGGCTCGCGATGCGGCGCGTCGAGAGCGTTCTGCAGCTTGATCGCGAGGTCGGAGGGCTCGCGGTCCGGGTCGGGCTCGCCGGTGGCCGCTTCGGCGATCGTCGCGCCGTCGAGCTCGGCGAGCTCGACCAGGTCCTCTTCCTCCTCCCCCTCGGCCGCCTCTTCGAGCGACTCTTCGATCGAGCGGCTCACGTCGACCGGACGCTCGACCTTGCGTCGCGCTCGCCGCCACGGCATCAGGCGATCACTCCGACCGTCGCGGGCTCGCCCTCATCGAACGCGACCTCGCCGAGAGGGAACACCGGGCCCTCTCGGCACACGCGCGCGTTGCCGTGCGCGGTGACCACGACGCACGCACGGCAGACCCCCATCGCGCAGCCCATGTGCTGCTCGACCGCGATCTGCGTGTCGAGGAGCGTCGCTCGTCCCGGGTACGTGGAGGCCGCGCGGTCGGCAGCGTCACGAAGCCGGCCGAGCGCGGCGAGCATGGGCCAGGGACCACACGCGCAGAGCTGATCCGCCCATCCGAGCAGCGGCCCGATCGCATCGGTGACGCGGCCGCGGACCCCGAACGAACCGTCTTCGGTGGTGGTCACGTACTCGACCGACGGCGGGAGGAGATCGCTCGGCCAGAGATGCGCAACGGAGCGCCCGCCCATGAGGAGGGTGACGTTGCGGCGCGGCGCTTCCTGTTCCGCGAGCACACGCATCGGCGCGATGCCTGTGCCGCCGGCGACGAGAAGGAGATTGCGCGTGCCTCGATGGATCACGAACGCCGAGCCAAGCGGGCCCAAAAGGTCCAGCCCGTCTCCCTCGCGGCGCGAAGCGATCCACTCCCCGCCCGACCCGAGCGGCTTCACGATCAGCTCGATCTCGCCGGCGCGACGATCGATGCGATTGAACGAGTACGGCCGGCGGAGCAGCGGATCGAACGAGAGTCCCGGCCGGACGTGCGCGAATTGGCCCGCCCGCGCCTGCACCGCGATCTCGGGCGCCGCGATACGCAGCACCGTCCCGAGCTGACCGATCCCGCTCGTCGAGAGGACCCGAGCCGTCTCGAGGATCACAGCGCTGTCCCGATCGCGAACGTGTAGCCGTCGGGGTCTTCGACGACACAGTCGCGCCACCCGTGCGGCCAGTCCTTCGTGGCGACGAGCACGACATGTCCGCGTTCACGCGCGCGCCGCTCGGCCGCGTCAGGATCGATGCCCAGGATGCGGAGCTCCGCGCCGAGCCCGCGCTTGCCAGGATCCCGGAGCCGCGAGGCCCACGGCATGCCTTCGTAGGCATGGTCGGCGTGCAGCTGCAACCGCACGGCGTCACTCTCGAATGCGGCGAAATCCCGATCCGAATAGAGCAACCGCAATCCGAGCACGTCGACGTAAAAGGGGATGCTGCGGGCGATGTCGCGCACGATGAGGTTCACCGAGAGGCCGGCGAGCGTGCGGCCGTAATCGGCTGCGCTCATCCAGGGATCCGACGTGCGCTTCTTCATTCGGGTGTGATCCGGTAGACCTGCGGATTCGCGGCGAGGTCGGCGGCGGTCCGCCAGATGAGCGCGTGCCGCGACGCGAGGACCACGCGGCTTTGCGGGCCGCTCCGCACCGCGCCGCTCGCGACATCGAACAAGCGCGCACCGGAGGGACAGATGGTGACGATCTCGGCTGCGGTCCGCCCCGTGTAGACGCAGCCACTTTCTGGTCGGATCGTCCGCGTCGCGCCGCCGGCCAATGGGACGATCTCCACACCATCGATTCGTCGCACCGAGCCCGTGCCAAGGGTCCATCCGATCGCGTCGGCGAAGCTGATCGGGATCCCGCTGTCGCCGACGGCTCTGGTACCCAGCCGTCGGAGCGCGCCGCCCTCGTAGATGAAGAGCTCCTCGGTCGTTGGTGTCGTAGCGCCCGCGAGCGGTGCGGCGAGGGTCGCTATGGCGACCCGCCCGTTGTCGTCGATGTCGAACCAGACCGCCTGATCGGTCTGGTAGACCGATCGCTTCTGGCCGTCGGCGGTCTGGAGAATCACGTCGTGCGGAAGGAAGAGACCTCCCGCGTGGAGCCAGACCGTCTCGCGACCGTTGGTCTTCGCCATGGGCCAGGGGTTCCAGCTGTCGCCACCCTGCAGACCGACAAGATCGATGTCGTCAAGAACGGCGGCTCCGGACGGATCGCGACTTGGGACGCGGATCAAACGCGCGTGGGCGGAGCCGCCGCCTTGCGCGTCGTGCTCCTCCAGGATCGCGATTCCGTTGTCGAGGTCGTCGATGTGCATCCCGACGTCAGCTCGCGGGATCAGCACGCGGATCTCGCCTGTCGCGAGGTCGATGGATCTCGCCTCGAAGGTCCCATCGGCTTGCCGGAGGCCGGCGACGAATGCGCCTTTGTCCGCCGCCGTCTCGATCACCTCGCAGCCGGCGATGGCGCCGCCCTGCGACGTCGTCGCGCAATCCGGCACGCTCACCACGAGCGTCCCGTCGGGTAGCTTGCTGAGCGCTCCGAGGCCGGAGCTCGGAAGTACGGCAGGCGAAGGTCGCGCGCTTGCGGCCTGCAACGGCGTCGGTGTCGGGCCCGCCGTCTGTGGCGCGCACGACATCAGCGTGACCGCGACCAAGACGATCGCCCCACGCATCAGGTCATTCCGCCGCCGCGGTGACCGGCTCCCGCGCGCGATAGTCGGCGAGCGGCGCGACCTCGTAGCTGACCGCGCTAGCGCGGAGGGCGGTGACGACCGCGAGCGCGGTGTCGAGCGATGTGAGACATGGCACACGCGCTTCGACCGCCGCGCGGCGGATGAGGAAGCCATCCCGGTCCACGGTCTTGCCGAGCGTCGGCGTGTTGATCACCGCGGCGCAGCCGCCTGAGCGGATGAGCTGCAGGATCTCTTGACTTCCTTCGGCCAGCTTGCGCACCTCGGTGACATCGATCCCGAGCGAGCGGACGAGGGCGGCCGTGCCGGACGTGGCGACGAGGTCGTAGCCGAGCCAATGGAAGCCCTCGATGATCGGGACGACTTCAGGCTTGTCCTTGTCCGCGACGGTGATGAGGATCTTGCCGCTGCGCGCCGGTGCGAGGCCAGCAGCGACGAGCGATTTCCACAGTGCCGGCGCGAAGCTGCGGTCGATGCCCATGACCTCGCCGGTGCTCTTCATCTCGGGTCCGAGGTATGTGTCGACGTCGAGCAGCTTCGCCATCGAGAACACCGGCGCCTTGAGTGCGACCAGCGAGGCGTCGGGCCACACCCCATCGGATCGGGCGTAGCCCTCGGCGGCGAGGGTCGAGCCGAGCGCGATAGCGACGGCGAGCCTCGTGAGTGGGACGCCGGTGACCTTGGTGAGGAACGGGACGGTCCGGCTAGCCCTCGGATTCACCTCGAGGACCCATACCCGAGTTTGAGGGGCTTCGCCCCCCAAATTCCCCCCAGCGCCGTTGGTCACGATGAACTGGATGTTCAACAAGCCACGGACCCCGATCGCCTCCGCGATCCGCCGCGTGAGCGCGATGATCTCGGAGCGTTCCGCTGGGAGGAGGTTCTGCGCGGGGTACACCGCGTAGCTGTCGCCAGAGTGGACGCCCGCGCGCTCGATGTGCTCCATGATCCCGGCGACGAGCGTGTCGTGGCCGTCGCTGACCGCGTCGACCTCGACCTCCTTCCCGCGTAGGTACTTGTCCACGAGGACGCGGCCGGTGCCGGCCTCGAGCGCGGACGTGAAGTAGCGCTCCAGGTCCTCGCGGCCGTACGCGATCTCCATGCCGCGGCCGCCGAGCACGTACGAGGGCCGCACGAGGACGGGATATCCGATCTCGGTCGCCACCGCGACCGCCTCGGCGAGCGACTCGGCGGTGGCGCCGGGCGGCTGCGGGATGCCGAGCGCGTCGGCGAGGTCGTGGAAACGTCGGCGATCCTCCGCGACCGCGATCGCGTCCGCCGACGTGCCCGCGATCTCGCCGCCCAGGTCCGCGATCCGCTCGGACAGATTGAGTGCGGTCTGTCCGCCGAACTGAACCAACACCGGGATGGCAGGGGTGCTGGAGGGGACGAAGTCCCCTCCAAGTTCGTTGTCGAGTACCGCCGCGACTGACTCCTCGTCGAGAGGGTCGAAGTAAAGCCGGGCCGAAGCGTCGAAGTCGGTCGAGACCGTCTCCGGGTTGCTGTTCACCATGATCGGCGCGACGCCGCGCTCGCGGAGCGCGGCCGCCGACTGGACGCAGCAGCAATCGAACTCGATGCCCTGTCCGATGCGGATCGGGCCGCTGCCGAGGATCACGGCCTTCGGTCCGACGAGCGGCGACGCCTCGTTCTCCTGCTCATAGGTCGAGTAGAAGTACGGTGTCACGGCCTCGAACTCCGCCGCGCACGTGTCCACCATCTTGTAGACCGGGCGGATCCCCCACTGCCCGCGCAGCCCCCGCACGTCGGCCGCGAGCATCCCGGTGAGCGTGGCGATGTCCGCGTCCGCGAAGCCGAGTCGTTTCGCGGATCGGAGCAGCGCCGGCGTCGGCGTCTTCCCTTGAAGGTCCTCCTCGGCGAAACGCACGATCCGAGCGATCTTGCGGAGGAACCACGTGTCGATGCCGGTCCGCTCATGGAGAAGCTCGGGCGGCGCGCCGCGGCGGAGCGCGGCGAAGAGCCGCCAGAGCCGGTCGTCGGTCGGCGCACCTCTGAGGTAACGATCGGTGAAGTCGATCGGGTCGTTCACCTCTACCCAGGCCGGCGCCTCCCAGAGCAGCCCCTGGCCCTTTAGCTCGAGCGATCGCAGCGCTTTCTGCAGCGCCGCCTCGAAGGATCGATCGATCGCCATCACCTCGCCGGTCGCCTTCATCTGCGTCCCGAGCGTGCGGTCGGCCGCGGCGAACTTGTCGAACGGCCAGCGTGGGATCTTCACGACGACGTAGTCCAGAGCGGGCTCGAAAGCGGCCGTCGTCTTCTTGGTGACGGCGTTGGGGATCTCGTCGAGCCGTTTGCCGATCGCGATCTTCGCCGCGACGCGAGCGATCGGATAGCCCGTCGCCTTCGATGCGAGCGCCGAAGACCGCGAGACCCGCGGGTTCACCTCGATGACGTAGTACGGGATCAGCGCCTCCGGGTCAGCGATGGGCGAGCGGTCGGGATCGAGCGCGAACTGGATGTTGCAGCCGCCTTCGATGCCGAGCGCGCGAATGATGCGAAGCGACGCGCTTCGGAGCATCTGGTATTCCTTGTCGGTCAGCGTCTGTGACGGTGCGACGACGATCGAGTCGCCGGTGTGCACCCCCATCGGATCGAGGTTCTCCATGTTGCACACGGTGATGCACGTGTCCGCGCCGTCGCGCATCACCTCGTACTCGATCTCTTTCCATCCGGTAAGCGATCGTTCGACCAGGACCTGGCCGATAGGCGACGAGGCGATCCCGCGTGCCGTGCGCACCGCGAGCGCGTCGGCATCGGCGGCGATCCCGCCACCGGTGCCACCAAGCGTGAACGCAGGACGCACGACGAGCGGGTAGCCGACCCGCGAGCCGAAGGCGAGTGCCTCGTCGACGGTATGCGCCGTGACCGATTCGGGTACCGGCTCGCCGATAGAGAGGAGAAGCTGCTTGAACGCGTCGCGGTCCTCGGCCTGCTGGATCGCCGAGAGCGGCGTCCCGAGGAGACGCGTACCGAACCGCTCGAGCGCGCCGGACTCCGCGAGAGCGACCGCGAGGTTGAGCCCGGTCTGCCCGCCGAGCGTCGCGAGCAGGCCGCTCGGGCGCTCCTTCGCGATGATGCGCTCGAGCACCTCGACGGTGAGCGGCTCGAGGTAGGTGACGTTCGCGACGCCAGGGTCGGTCATGATCGTGGCCGGGTTCGAGTTCACGAGTACGGTCTCGATGCCCTCCTCGCGCAGGGCGCGGCACGCCTGCGTGCCGGCGTAGTCGAATTCGGCCGCCTGCCCGATGAGGATCGGCCCCGACCCGATGATCAGGACCTTCATACGTCCAGCCACCCGCCGCCGACCGCGACGCAACGTCCGCCGACGCGGACCGCGGTCACGCGCCCGTTCGCATTGTCGACTTCGATGTCGAGGATGCTCGGGCGTCCGATCTCGAATCCTTGCTCGCTACGGATCCGTGCCGTCGGCGCCCCATCGACGAGACCGTGCGCGATCAGATATGCGCCGAGGGGACCCTGCGCCGAGCCGGTGGCCGGATCCTCGCCGACGCCCATGCCCGCCCCGAACATGCGGCCGTGCAGCTGCGATCCCGAGCGCTCCGCGCTCATCGCGAAGACGTAGACGTTCCCGTCGAGCCCGACGGGAGGCCTCGTCCGGCGAACGGCTTTCAGGTTCGCGAGCGGGATGAAGAGGAACGGCACGCCAGAGGACGCCATCTGGATCGGCACGTCGCTGCGGACCTCCTCGACGGCCAGGCCGAGCGCGGCTGCCGCATCCTTTCGCGTGACCGTCGTTCCGGTGAAGGACGGAAGGGGCTGCTCCATCTGGACGAACCCGCCACGCACGGTGACGCGGATGACCCCAACCCCCTCCTCGAGACGAAGTTCGGCGTCCTTGCCGTCGGCGAGCATGTACGCCGTGCCGATCGTCGGGTGACCCGCGAACGGAAGCTCGTTGTCTGGCGTGAAGATCCGCACGCGACGGTCCGCTTCTTTCGCCCCCGGCGGCAGCACGAATGTCGTCTCCGAGAGGTGCAGCTCCTTGGCGATCGCCTGCATCGTGCCCGCGTCGATGCCGCTTCCGTCGCGGAACACCGCGAGGGGATTGCCCGCGAGCGCACGATCGGTGAAGACGTCGACGATCGCGTACTCGCGCTTCACTTTCGGCTGACCGCCTCGCGGATCGTATCCATGAATGTGTCGAAGACCGGCTCGTTGTCGCGCGGCCCGGGTGCGCCCTCCGGGTGGTACTGGTACGTGCGCACCGGGAGCGTCCGGTGGGCTAGACCCTCGACCGACCCATCGTTGAGGTTTCGCGACGAGACGACGAAGTGGGAGTCAGCGGGGATCGAATGCTCGTCGACCTGGAATTCGTGGTTCTGGCTTGTGATGACCACGGCTCCCGTCCGGAGGTCCTGCACGGGATGGTTCGCGCCGTGATGTCCGAAGGGTAGGCGCGAGGTCGTCGCACCGATCGCCCGTCCGACGAGCTGATGTCCGAGGCAGATGCCCAGGATCGGCAGCGGGTGCTCCGCTCCACGCGCCATCGCGGCGTCGAGCAACGTGCGAGTCGTCGCGGCGATCTGCGGGATCGCGGCGGGATCGCCCGGGCCGTTCGAGATCACGATGCCGTCCGGCGACCAGGAAAGGATGGCTCGGGCGCTCGACGTTGCCGGGAACGATTTGACGGTCGCCCCTCGGCGCACGAGGCAACGGACCTGGTTCTCCTTGACGCCGGTATCGAGCAGCGCCACCTTCGGGCCGCTGCCAACCTGTCGCACGAGACCGGTCGATTCCACGACGAGTGGCTTCGACGCGAGCGGAGCTATCGACTGCGCCTTGGCCACGGCCTCGCGCGCGATGTCCGGATCGAGTGCACGGTGCGGAGGCACCTGCAGGATCGCGCCACGAAGGGTGCCCTTCGCGCGCAGGCGCCGAACGAGCGCGCGCGTGTCGATCCCGGCGAGGCCCGGCACGCCGAATGACCGCAGGTACACGTCGAAATCGATCGTGCCTTCGCGGCAGCTCGCGACGAGCTCCCGGACGATGATCGCCTCGACCCATGGGCGGCGGCTCTCAGCGGCGCGCTCGAAGGTCCCGTAGTTGCCGATCAACGGATACGTGAGGACGACGATCTGGCCGTTGTATGAAGCGTCCGATGCGATCTCCTGGTAACCAGTCATGGCGGTGTTGAACACGACCTCGCCGGAGGCGGGCGAACCATCGCCAAAAGCCTCACCCCACCAGGTCGACCCGTCTTCGAGTCCGAGGACTGCCGCCCGCGTCATTGATGAATAACTATACGTTCCGGATGCATAAAGATGCAATTGTCCTTCGAGCTTAGCGGGCTCCGACCGCTTCCGCGGCATGGCCTTCGTTGAGCTTGAGGTCGCCATCGACCGCCACCTCCACCACGCGCCCTGTCAGCTTCGCGCCGAGCAGGGGAGTGTTCTTGCCCTTCGATATGAGAGCCTCGCCATCCAAGGTCCACTCAGCGTCGGCATCGATCACGATCCAGTCATCCTTCGGAGGCGGGACGCCGAGCACGCGCGCGGGTCCGGTCGTGAGCGCAGCGAGAACCGCGTCCCACGATGCCCATCCGGCGCGAACACCGCCGAGCACCAGGGGCAGCGCGGTCTCGAGCCCCGAGATCCCGAAGGCCGCCTGGTCGAACTCGACCTCTTTGCGGATCGACGCGTGCGGCGCGTGATCGGTGGCGATCGCGTCGACCGTGCCGTCGGCGATACCGGCCCAGAGCGCGCGCACGTCAGCGCGGCTCCGCAGCGGCGGATTCACCTTGGTGTTGGCGTCGTACGGCATCGCACGATTGCGTTCGGCGCGTTCCCACGCGAACGTGCGGGAGCCCGCGACCCATTCGTCGGTCAACGAGAGGTGGTGCGGCGTGACGTCGCACGTCACCGCCACACCCTCGGCCTTGGCCCGCCTGACGAGTTCGACCGATCCGGCCGTCGAAAGATGCGTGAGATGGAGCCGCGCGCCAGCGAGCTTCACGAGGGCCAGATCTCTCGCGACCGCCGCCTCCTCCGCCGCGGCGGGCATGCCCGCGAGACCGAGCTCCGCGGAGACCGAGCCCTCGTGCATCACGCCCTTCGCCGAGAGGGAGAGGTCCTGCGGATGCTCGACGATCAGCGCGCCCGCGATGCGTGAGTACTCGAGCGCGTGGCGGAAAAGTCCGGCATCGGACACCGGCGCGCCGTCGTCCGAGAACGCCACGGCGCCCGCCGCGGCAAGCTCCACGAGATCGCAGAGCTCGGCACCGCGGCGACCTCTGGTGATCGCCGCGATGGGCAGCACGCGCGCACCCGCGGCCGACGCCGCGCGCGCGACGACCTGAGCCACAAGTCCGGGGGCGTCGATCGCCGGCTCGGTGTTTGGCATCGCGCAAACCGTCGTGAAGCCGCCGCGCAGCGCCGCCCGAGCGCCGGTCGCGATCGTCTCCGATTCCTCGAAACCAGGCTCGCGCAGATGCGCGTGCAGGTCGATGAAGCCAGGGACCACGAGGAGGCCTCGTGCTTCGAAGGGCCGCCGGTCGAAGCTCATGCTCGGTCCTCGAGCAACGCGGCGGATCCCGCCGCCAGGAGATAGAGGAGCGCCATCCGCACCGCGACGCCGTTCGTGACCTGCTTTTCGATCAGGGAGCGCGACCCGTGAGCGACCGCAGCGTCGATCTCAACGCCTTCGTTCATCGGTCCTGGATGCATGACCGGCGCGCCGGCGCGCATGCGCCCCATGCGACCGACATCGATGCCCCACACCCGCGAGTACTCACGCAGTGACGGGAGAAGTCCGGCCTGCTGACGCTCCCGCTGCAACCGAAGCACGATCGCCGCGTCCGCACCGTCCAGAGCGCGATCGACGTCGGGTTCATAGGTCACGCCCGATGGCGGTTGTCCGCACCGCCATGCCGCCGGCACGAGCGTCGGCGGTCCGGAGAGCGTGATCCGCGCGCCGAGAGGCACCAGCGTGTGGATGTCCGAGCGCGCGACGCGACTGTGCAGGATGTCGCCCACGATCGCGATGCGCTTGCCCTCGAGATCACCGAGCGCCTCGCGGAGCGTGAACGCATCGAGCAATCCCTGGGATGGATGTGCGTGCGTTCCGTCGCCGGCATTGATGACCGCAGCGCTGGTGCGTCGCGCGACGAAGTAGGGGGCACCCGAGCTCGCGTGCCGCATGACGAGCACGTCGCCGCCGAGAGCTTCGAGCGTGCGCGCTGTGTCATACAGCGACTCGCCCTTCTCGAGTGACGATCCGGTGGCGGTGATGTTCGTGACGTCCGCGGAAAGCGCCTTCGCGGCGAGCTCGAACGAGACACGCGTGCGGGTCGACGCCTCCGCGAAGAAGAGGATCACGGTCCGTCCGCGCAGAGCCGGTGCGCGGCGGATCGGCCGCGACAGCACTTCCACCATGGCGCGGCTCTGGTCCAGCACGGTCTCGATCTCGGCCCGCGACCAGTCATCGGTGTCGAGGACGTGCCGGCGCGACCACTGCGGATTCACACCGGTACCTCAGCTTTGACGAGCTCCACCTCGTCGCGGCCGTCGACCTCGACAAGATGCACGCGCACGTCGTCATCGATGGCGGTCGGCACGTTCTTCCCAACGAAATCGGCGCGGATCGGGAGCTCGCGATGGCCTCGATCGACCAGCACCGCCAAACGGATCGCGCGCGGCCGTCCGTAGTCGACGAGCGCGTCCATCGCCGCCCGGATGGTCCGACCGGTGAAGAGCACGTCGTCAACGAGCACCAGGACTCGGTCGTCGACCGAGAATGGGATCGCCGACTCGCGCACCACAGGCGCGTAGCCCACCCGGGTCAGGTCGTCGCGATAGAGGGTTATGTCGATCGCGCCGAGTGGGATCTCGACGCCTTCGTTGGCGCGGATCGTTTCGCAAAGGCGAGCCGCAAGCGCGTCGCCGCGCGCGCGTATGCCGACGATCGCGAGACGGGAAAGGTCGCGGTCGCGCTCCACGATCTCGTGGCCGATCCGGGCAAGGGCGCGGCGCACGTCGTCCGCGCCGAGTAGCGTCGTCGTCTCGGTAGCCCCCTTCCCGGCCTCGCAGGACCGGTCCTTAAAGGTGGAAGCGCTGGCACGAAGTATACGAAGCGTTACGGCCTAGTAGGGGCAGGACCCCTTTCGGCGCTCGTCGTGGTTAGTTAATCACTCAGTGCACGTCTTTCAGCGCGGCGCCTTGGCGCGCCGGCGGATCACGCGCGTCGCGGCGACGGGATTCGCTGTCGTCCTCGTCGCAAGCCTGGCCGTCGTCGTCGCGGGCATCCTGTCGAGCGACGGCGGACCGCTGCTTCCGTCGTTCGTCGGCGCGCTGCAACAAGTGGTCGCGCCAGCGGTTCCCCTTGAAGGGGCCCCGCGCGGCGCGACACCGACCTCGGCCCCCTTCCGTCTGCCGCTGCCGTTCTTCAGCTCCGCACCGACGGCCGCCGCGACCTCAAATCCACCGCCTCAGACGAGCAACACACCGGCGTCATCGCCGCGGAACACACCCAACGGCCCGCCGACCACGCCACGGGGTCGTACGCCGTCGCCGCGGCCATAAGGACTCCGCCATTGGGTCGACTGCTCGTTTTCTTCGCCATCCTCACGCTCCTCGCGCTCGAGGCGACGATCGACGCCACGGCGCGCGGCACGGTCGTCGGAGCGAGCGGACCGCTCGCGCGCGCCGACGGATCCGGGCCAATCCTCGTCGTCGACCGACAGGGTGCGCATCGCGGCGCGATCGGCCGCGGCCGCGTGGGACTTCTGGTATCGCCACGGAACGCGAGCGGGGCGCGCGCGGTCGCCGCCGCCCTCGCGCAGCCGCACCAGGCCGCGACCTTCGCGCTCACGGCGGAGATGGTCATCGCCGACTCATCGCTCGCATCCGACCTCCGCAGGGCGGGCCACGACGTCGCGTACGGCGGCATCGGCCAGTTCGATTCGGCCGGGCTGCCGGAGCCGGCCTGGCGCACGACGGAATCCGTGGGCTTGCGTTCCGTCGAATCGGCGGCGAACGAGCGTATCGAGCTGTACGCGCCGCCGCGGCTGCTCGCCGGCCCGATCGACCAGACCGCGTTGACCCTCGTGGCTCGAGCGAGCGGGCTGGGACTTCTGACCATGCTGCCGGCGACACCGCCGCTCGACGCGGCCGGGGTGGACGGGCTCGTCGTCATCCATGACCCGAGTGAGCTCGCTCGTCTTGTCGTCGGGACTCAGCACATCACGCTTGCTCCACTCCGGTCCCTCGCGGGCCTCGGAGCTGCAGCGTCGCTCGATCTTCTGCCCGCCGCGGCAGGCGAGCTCATCCTGGCCGTCGCGCGCGTCGCGCGCTGGGCTGGCGACGCCCTCGCCGCAGCCGCGGAACTCGCGACGCTGCTCTACCTCGCCCGCCTTATCACTGTCGTTTTCGTCGCGGCCCGACATGCACGCCAACGACAGGCTTCGACCGGACCGAGCGTCCGGGTGGCCGTGCTCGTTCCGGCGTATCGCGAAGAGATCGTCATCTCCCGGTGTGTCGCTTCGCTCCGAGCGAGCGCGTATCCCGATCTCCAGATCGTCGTCATCGATGACGGATCGGACGATCGGACCGCGGCGGTTGCGCGCGAGGCCGCGGGCGATGATCGGCGCGTCCTGGTGCTCCAGAAGCCGAACGGCGGCAAAGCCTCGGCGCTGAACCATGGTCTCGCGTCGACGGACGCGGAGGTGATCGTGGTCGTGGACGCGGACTCGATCGTCGAACGTGACGCCCTCGCGGAGCTGGTGAAGCCACTTGGCGACCCGAGCGTCGGAGCCGTCGCCGGGAACGTGAAGGTCGGCAATCGCTCGAACTTGCTCGGAGCGATGCAACACCTCGAGTACGTCGTGGGGATCAACCTCGATCGCCGCTTCTTCGATCAGATCGACGCGATCAGTGTCGTGCCTGGGGCCCTCGGCGCGTTCCGGCGCGACGCGCTCGAGTCGGTCGGTGGGTTTCCCACCGACACGCTGGCAGAAGATGCGGATCTCACCGTCGCGATCGGCGAGGCGGGACTGCATATCCGCCATGCGCCGGCCGCACGCGCCTGGACTGAGGTACCCACCGCGATCGGGGCGCTGTGGCGCCAGCGCTTCCGCTGGTCCTACGGGACGCTACAGGTCCTGTGGAAGCACAGCGGCGCGCCGACCCGCGGCGCGACGAACGTCGGCCGGCTCGGCCTTCCCTACCTGCTGGTGTTCGGCTACCTCCTCCCGCTGCTCTCGCCGGCGGTGGACGCCGTCCTCGTCTATGGCGTGATCGTCGCCGGAGTGCGATTCGAGTTCGTGGTGCTGTTCGCCCTTTCGACGGGCCTCCAGCTGCTCGCCGCGGCGCAGGCGATGAAGCTCGACGGTGAAAGCATCGCCTGGGCGCTCGTCGGACTTCCGATGCAGCTTGGCTACCGGCAGCTCCTCTCGCTCGTGACGGCGTCGGCGCTGTGGGCTGCGCTGGCCGGTCTGCCCGTCGGTTGGGGAAAGCTGCGGCGGCGAGGACTCCCCGCGGCCCTGAGCAGGACCGGTCCTTAGAGGGCTAGGAAGAGTCCAGGACATCGCTGATCTCGATCACCGCGGGGTCCCATGCGCCGCTGCGGTCGATCACATGCAGCGGGTTGGTGTCGACCACGAGACCGTCAGTGCCGTCGCGCGCGATGTGGAAGAGCTGAAGCGGCTTGGGCGCGGGCGTCCGGAGTACCACCGCGGTGTGCTTGTCGTACTGCGACCCATGGCATGGACACTCGAAACGGTCCTCGGCGTCGTTCCACGGGACCGCGCAGCCAAGGTGCGTGCACTTTCGATACGCGGCGATGATCCCGCCCGGCGGGTGCAGCAGGAAGAATCGGCCTTCGCGAAAGAGGATCGGCCGGTCATCCGTCGCGGCGAACTCCCGGAGGATCTGCGCCTCACTTCCGATCGCTACGGGCTTCCCGAGACCCTCGATCTTGTTCACGCGAACGAAGGGCGCGACCGCCGCGCCCAGCTCGCCGGTCGCGAGCCCGAGCGCTGCGAGGAATCCTGACCGCAGAAGTCGACGCCTCATGTACTACGGCGTAGTAGCAGATCAGTCATCGGAGTCAAATCGGCGAATGACACGGCATTGCGGGGACGCGCGAACAAGCCTGGCCGGTACCGTAGGAAGGTGATCCGGATCGTTCTCGCGATCGTCGCCGTAGCGCTCTTTGGCGCCGCCGCGGTCGCTGCCTCGGTCCCTTCGGCGCGGCCCGCCGATAGCGCGGCCATCTCCCGTCCGCGGTACACGCCGATCCCGACAACCGCGACCTCGCTCAGTCCCGATGTCGGAGATCGGCGCGCCCGAAGCGATGGCCGTCTCTACGGCCGCTTCGTCCTGCCGATCGAGGGTGCCGAGCTCCCAGCTGACCTCGACCTTCTTCCCGGAGCGCCGCGCGATTACCGCGCGGGGATCCATGAGGGGATCGATTTCCCCGCCGATCCGGGGACGCCCGTGCTGGCGGCCGCGGACGGCACGGTGATCCGGGTCGACGCGAGCTTTCTCGACTGGACCCGCGAGCAGCAAGACGTCGCGCTCTTCGAGGCGATGCAGCTGGGGTACACGCCGGCTCCGACCCTCGACCGCATCCGCGGCCGGCAAGTGTGGATCGATCACGGCCGCGGAGTCGTCACGCGATACGCACACCTCTCCGCGGTCGCGGAGCTTTCCGTCGGTGAGCGCGTTACCGCAGGCACCGTGATCGGCGCGGTCGGGAGCTCAGGCTATCCGCAGGGTGGACCGCATCTGCATCTCGAGGTGCGGATTGGGGACGACTACTTCGGTGATGGGCTCAGCGGCGATGCGTTGGTCCGTGGGATCTCGCGACTCTTCCGCTCCTAACGAAGACCGGTGCGGCGAGCGCGGAGCGCGGCTTCGAGGACGACCTCGACCGATTCGGAGGCGATCGGATCCGGGAGGGTCCGGAAGACTCCGACCTCCGTGACCTTCTCCTTCTCGGGAGCGTCGTACCACCAAGACAGGTGACTCACCTCGCACATATACACGTACGCCGTCGTGTTCTTCGTCGCGACACCGTGGCCCGGCGAGCCGATCCCGGCGTAACGCATCGCACCGAGAAGATCGAGACGGGGCGGAACGATCCGCGCCGATTCCCAGAGCTCGCGCTTCGCGACCTCGAGGATCGTCTCGCCCGACTTGCGACCGCTCGTCGGAAAGTGCCAGCCGGCCGCATCGGCTTTGCGGATCCAAACGGTGAGATCGCCATAGAAGGCAACGACCATCGCGAGCTGTGCCGACGCGGGTGGGAACTCGCGGAAAGTGTTGTCCCTGCGTGAGACGAATGAGTGCTCGGCCACTGTCTCGCACACTACGCAAGGGGGGAAGCAAGCGTCAATAGCGCTATGGGGTCGAAGATCGATCGGCGGTCGCCGCAAAGCGACGGATGTCGAGCTTGGGCGTGAAGCGTTCCATCGACCCGTCACGTCGATGTCGCTCCCCATTCAGATTACGTTCGATGATGAATACGTAGGGGTACCAACGCACGATCAAGTCCGACCGTCATTTGCGCTGATCTAGGAGCGGATGACCTCCGCGAGCCGGAAGGGGTCGCCGGCGACGACCGCCGCGGCATAGAGCTCCATCCCCCCGATGTCGCTCGTCTTGTTCGCGGTATCGCCCCGATCGACGAGTCGCGCCTGCGGAGGAAAGCGCCGCCAGTCGTTGCCGTCTGCGGAGAGCGGCGGCAGTAGCAGGGCGAGGTTGTACGAGACGACTCCGCGGGAGCGGTAGGCGGCTACGACGTGCGCGATCGCGCCTGCGAGGGAGCGCTCGTCATCCCCCGGACGGCCGACGATGACCACCTCGCTCTCCTTCACCGGCGCAAGCGAGGCAAAGACCCGGGCCCCGTCGCGTTCGTCGCCGAGCTCGAGCGCTTCGTGCACGAGCCAGAGGTCGTCGAAGTAGTCGCGGCCGTGCTGCTCGTCGTAGGCGAGTGATCTTCTGCGCAACAGCTCGACTTTCGGGTAGTGCATCCCGGCGGTGACCGTCATCTGCATGTGGCCGTGCACGATCGATCCACCGGCCCGCCAGAGGCAGTTCCAGAGGAGGAAGTAGTACCTCGCGGCCGGGTCCTCTTCGTTGACTCTTTCCGCCCAACGCCGTGCTGTCACGAGGCGATCTCGGATGACACCCGCGTCCATGGTGGCGAGCGGATCATGGTCGTCGAAGACGAGGACGCCGTGGTAGGCGTCGTATTTGGCGACATTCGATGCGGTGATGCCGTGTGCACCCTTCACCCGGCCGAACGTGTCGGCGGGCGTGCCGGTCTCGGGATGACAGAAGGGATCGCCCCGCGAACGCTCGATCGTCTCGCGGACCTCGTCCGCCCCTTTGACCTCGGCGGGTCGACGGGCGCGCAGATCGTTGAAGAGCGCGCCCTCGAGCATCACGAGATTCGTCACGCGCACGATCCGCTGCGCGCTGACCGCGTCGACCGAGCCGAACTGCTTGGCGATCCAGTCGTGCATTTCCGTCGGCGCGTCGAGCCGGCCGACGGTGGTCGAGACGGCGAAGATCCGCGACGCCGCTGCGCGGGCTTCAGGGGGGAGCGCCCCGAGCAGCTCCTCGAGCCCGCCGATCGAACGCTTCACGTCGGTCTTCACGCCGCCCTCCGGGCCTTCGCCGCGGCCGAATACATCTCGACATATCGCTTGGCCGATGCGGTCCACGAGTGATCCTCGCGCATCGCTCGGGTACGGAGTGCCACCCACGGCTCGCCATCCGCGCGATAGCGGTGGAGCGCGCGTTGGAGCGCGTCGGCGAATGCGGCGGCCTCGTACCGCTTGAAGGAGAACCCGTTCCCGCGTCCAGCGTCCGCGTCGACGTCGTGGACCGTCGTCGCGAGGCCGCCAACGGCGCGCACGACGGGGATCGTCCCGTAGCGCAGCGAAATGAGCTGACCGAGCCCGCACGGCTCGAAGCGCGACGGCATCAGGAAGAGGTCGGCTCCCGCGTAGATGCGCTGCGCGAGCGACGCATCGAAGCCAAGCGTCAGCGCCAGACGGCCCTTCATCTTGGCCGCGAGGTCCTTCCACTTCGCCTCGTACGTCGGCTCGCCCGTGCCGAGGATGACCAGCTGGGCTCCGTTGTCGAGAAGCCACGGCGCCACGGCGGTGAGCAGATCGACGCCCTTCTGCTCGACAAGACGCCCGATGACGCCGAAGAGTGGCGCCTTCGGCTCGACGGCCAGGCCGGTCTCCTTCTGGAGCTGGGCCTTGTCGGTCGCCTTGCCGGTCTGATCGTCAGCCGAAAAGCGCGCGGCGATCTGCGGGTCGCGGGCAGGATCGAAGAACGACGTGTCGATCCCGTTGGTGATGCCCCAGAGGTCGGCGCGTCGCTCGCGAAGCATGCCGTCGAGCCGCTCCCCGAATTCGGGTGTCAGGATTTCCTCGGCGTATCGCTCGCTGACCGTCGAGATGATGTCCGCGGTCGCGATGGCCCGCGCCATCGGATTTGCCTCGTTGCGGTCCTCGATCGGGAGGCGCGCGCGAGGGAGGCCAACAAGCTTGAGCACCTCCGCGCTGGTTCTCCCCTGGTACGCGAGGTTGTGGATCGTGAAGACGGTCGCGGCCCCGGAGAGCCGGCGCGTTCGCGCCGCGAGCGGAATGAGCAGCGCCGCGTGCCAGTCGTGGGCGTGGACGATGTCGGGAGGCGCGTCGATGAGATCCGCGACCACAGCTCGGCAGAAGAGCGCGTACCGCTTCGCGTCGTCGGGATAGCCGTAGACCTTGTCGCGACCGATCCGAGCATGCTTGACGAAGACGGTGCGCACGCCATCCCGCACGATCTCCGGGTACTCGATCCGCGCGTGGGCCTCACCGTACGGGACCGAGCGCGTGCGCTCCGCGCTCCCGGGGATTGCGTACTTCGTTTGGTCGAGGGATCGGTGCAGTGGCAGATACACCGTGACCTCGTGCCCGAGCGCGGCGAGCGCCTGCGGCAGCGAGCCTGCCACATCGGCGAGGCCGCCGACCTTGGCGTAGGGAGCGACCTCGGCGGCCGCGAACGTGATCCGCACGGAGCACGAGGATGTTAAGCGGATGTAAGGACTTCGCGCGGCGCCCGCCAACCAGGCATGCGTGGGAAACAGATGCGTTAGACAGGTGGTAGTCAAGGGCAAGACGTCAGAGGAGGCGTGGAAATGCGGTCCATCAATCGAAAGGTCTCTCTCGCGATCGGGGCGGCCATTGTCAGCGTCGGTCTTTTTGGTGCGGTCGCCTTCGCCGCGTTCGCCCCTGACGCCTCCGCCACCACCACCGATGCCCTGTTCGGTCAAAGCAACCTGGTCGCGACGAACGACATCAAGCACGACAAGCTCAAGGACCTCCTCGACGGCCTGCGAGCCAAAGGCGTGATCACTCAGGCCCAGGAAGACGCGATCCTGGCCGCGCTCAAGGACGCGGCCGGCACGCGCGTAAAGGTCGAAGCGGTGATCCGCGACTTCCTTGGCGAGTCCGCGAAGTATCTGGGCATGACCGACAAGGACCTGCGCGCCAAGCTCCCTGGAACGAGCCTCGGCTCACTCGCCAACGGGACAGCGGGCAAGAGCCGCGACGGGCTGGTCGCCGACCTCGTGACGGCCGGCAATGCCGATATCGACAAGGCCCTTGCCAACAAGAAGATCACCGATGATCAAGCGAAAAAGCTCCACGACGCCCTCCCTGGTCGGGTGGCGACGTTCGTCGACCGCACGTGGGCCAAGCCGCGCACGACCGCGGTCGGCACGAACGTGAAGAGCTTCCTCGGCGACCTTCTGCAGGCGGGCCAGACGTACCTCGGCCTGGCCCCGCAGGACATCCGCGCTCAGCTGGCTGCGGGAAAGAGCCTCGGCGAGATCGCGAGCACGACACCCGGCAAGAGCCGCGATGGGCTCGTGGGTGCGCTGGTGAATGCGGCGAGCGCTCGCATTGACCAAGCGGTCACGGCGAACAAGATCACCGCGGATCAGGCGACGGCCCTAAAGGCCAAGCTCGGCACCGAGGTCGCCACGTTCGTCGATCGAAAGCTGCCCGCGAAGAGCACCACGAGCGGAACGACCACCAAGCCGTAGGTGGTCGTGCGCAAATCGCGCCCGACCGTCCTGCTGCTTTGCTTCGCTCCGCACTAGCGCCTCGCGCGCGAAGTATCCGTTCGGTGGCGAGTCGAAACGGGTCTACGCGCGCCTCGTTCACGAACTGGGGAGGCGGGGTCGGAAGGGGCAGGTGCTATGTCGAACCCGCTTGCACATGTCGTCACACGTAACGCCGGCGCTATAGTCGGCGAGCGAGCGAGGGGCACGGAGTTGGGAATGGAGCGGGTTCTAGAAGGTCGTTACAAGATCGAGGAGCCGCTCGGAGTAGGCGGCTCGTCGCAGGTCTACTTGGCCCGCGATCAAGCATTGAACCGCGACGTCGCGCTGAAGGTCCTCGATCCCGCGGCCGCGGCAGACGGGAAGACCCGCAACATGTTCGTGAAAGAGGCGCGCGCGCTCGCGCAGCTCTCTCACCCGAATATCGTCGCGGTGTACGACGTCGGCGAGGTCGACGACTCGCCCTTCATCGTCATGGAGTACCTCGGCGGTGGGTCGCTCAAGCAGCGCCTCGAGACCACCGGACCGCTCAAGCCGGGCGAGGCGGTGAAGGTCGCCACGGAGATCGCGGACGGCCTCGCGTTCGCGCACTCGAAGGGGATCGTTCACGCCGACCTCAAGCCGTCGAACATCCTCTTCGACGCCGCCGACGTCGCCAAGATCTGCGACTTCGGGATCGCGCGTACTCCCCAGGAAGATGCGGACACGCCGCAGCTCTACGCGACCGCGATGTATGTCGCGCCCGAGCGTGTCGAAGGCAGGCAGGCCTCGGTGCAGTCGGACATCTATGGCCTGGGGCTCGTCCTCTACGAGGGGCTCGTCGGCAAGCCGCCGTTCACGAGCTCGAATGCGGCCGTGCTGCTGCGCGATCACCTCGTACGCCAGCCGGTCCCACCGAGCCACCTTCGTCCTTCCTTGCCCAAGGAGGTCGACAGCGTCGTGCTGAAGGCCCTCGCGAAGCAGCCGAACCTACGCTTCCAGAAGGCGAGCGACTTCGCGTCAGCCCTTCATCGGATCGAGAACATCGACAAAGAGCTCGCCACCACGCGGATGGTGATGACCGATCCCCTGCAGGACTTTGTGCCACGGACCGAACAGAGTCCGGTGGTCGCCCTGCTTTCGAGCTACGGGCATTGGATCCGCACCGTGTTCTTCGCCCTCTTCACGGCCCTGCCGGTCTTCGCGATGGCGACGCTCGCCGGGTTCGAGCCGGTTGGTGCGCTGCTCGCGGCCGCGCTCGTGGCCGTCGTGGGCATCGCCGGGCAGCTCGGGATCGCCCTCGCGATCTCCTGGGTGATGCTCACCGCATTCGTCTTCGTGTTCGTTCCGGGACTTGCGTTCGTCTTCGCGGTCGTCGGCGTGTACATCTGGCTCCGGGATATCTCGCCGGAACAGGTCGCTCTCGGTATGGCGATGCCGGTGCTGACGCCGCTCGGGCTCGCGCCAGCGCTCATCCTCACGACCGCCGCAGTCTTCGGGCTGACGGGCGTGATCACCGTTGGTGTCGGCTCCGTGCTGACGATGGTCTTCGCGATCGCGCTTGGCGCACAGTCACTCGGCGCGTTCGCGCAGACCGGCCTCTCGCTGCGACAAGATTCGCTCTTCAGTCCGGGGCGTGCCGCGGACACGAAGGCTGCCCTGGTGACCCTTCTGCAGTCGCCGAACGACCGCTTCGGACCGCTCATGACCCAGCTCGACGCAAATGAGCTGGGCAAGCAGATGGTGAACCTCGTATCGCGGCTCGCAAGCGCCGCCAGCGAGACATGGATCGCGACGGTGCTGATGTGGACTCTGGCCGCGCTCACCGTCTGGACCGTGACGCGCCTGATGCGGACGTTGTTCGACACGATGCTCCGGCGGCCGAAGCGATGGTTCGCCCTCTACGTCTTCGCGGTCGGCAGCGGCGTCGTCTCGGGCGCCGTCATCCTGTTCATGCTCGCGGAGTCGTGGTCGCCCATCGCGTCCGCCCCTGAACGTCCGGCGTCCAGCGTGCTCTTCATCGCGGCGTTCGTCGGGGCGTGTCTCGCGCTCGCCGCGGGCGTGGTGATCAGCGCCACGGAGCAGCCTGCGGAAGAAGTGCAGGAGTCGATCCCGCTCTCCGCGCGGAGGATGCCGGTCCGCTAGGACCGCTTCTTCTTTGTCGCCTTCGCCGTTTTGGCCGTGTTGACGGCGATCGCTTTGGTTGGGCGCGCACCTTTTGCGGGCAGCGTCTTCGCATAGTCACGCGCTTCGCCGATCCACTCACGGAGCTTCGCAGGGCTTTTGACGACCGCGTCGGGGACGACCACGTAGCCGCCCATCGCACGTCCGGGCATCGGCTCGAACGGCTTCGCCGTTTTGGCGGACGCGAACGATGGATCCTTCCCGACGCGCACCACGATCTTGTCCTGGAACGTGCCGGCGAAGTGGTTGCCGTTCAGGAACACGGACGGGTAGCCGAACATCGGCCGTGAAACGATGGCGGGATCGGTCGGCTTCGCCTTCTCGAATGCAGCTGCGATCTCTGGTGGAGTTTTCTTCCAGGGCATCGGCCCGAAGCTATCGCCTTCGTCGTTTATGTGGCCCGGTGTGTTCGAGCCGCTTGCTTTTTTGGTTGCGATTAAATAGAATACCTGTTCTAGAGGCCATCAGGCGGAGGAAGGACCGACCCGGACCTCGCGAGGTCGCTCGTGTCCGAATCCGCGACTCGCCGCTGCTACGACTGCGGCGAGAGCAAGCCGGTCGGTGCGTTCGCGTTCGCGAACAAGGCGAAGGGAACCCGGCAGGGTCGCTGTCGAGCCTGTCATGCCGTCTATCGCCGCGGGCACTACCTGCGAAATCGATCGACGTACATCCGACAAGAGGTCGCGCGGATCGAGCGCTACCGTCAAGAGAACCGTCCGCTGCTGCGCGAGTACCTGCGCGCGCATCCGTGTGTCGATTGCGGTGAGACCGACATAGTCGTGCTCGACTTTGATCATCGTGATCCTGCGCGAAAGCGCTATGCCGTGACAGTGCTAGCGGTCCATAAGCCGTGGCCACGCGTTCTTGACGAGATCGCAAAGTGCGACGTGCGATGTGCCAACTGTCATCGCCGACGCACGGCATTTCAGTTCAACTGGCAGTCAAAGAAAACCGGGGACCCGTTCGTTGATGTATCGCCTCAGCTGAGGCCTCTAGAGTTCGTTAGTGAGGCGACTGGTGTGCGGAAGCGATGCGGCACATGCAGAGTCATGAAGCCTCTTTCCATGTTTTCGTTCAAGAATCGACGGACCGGAAAGCGGGGTTCGAAGTGTCTCGCCTGTATGTCGTCGTACAGCCGAAAGCACTACCGGCTGAATCGTGAGAAGTACCTCCGAAAGGCACATCAGAGCCGAATAAGGAGCCGCGGGCGAAATCACGCGCATCTTCTCGCCTACCTGAAAGAGCATCCATGCGTTGACTGCGGCGAGTCGGAACCCCTTGTGCTCGAGTTCGATCATCGCGATCGAACGGCCAAGAGGGATGACGTGGCACGTCTGGCCACGCACGCTGCATGGTCAGACGTGTTTGCCGAAATCGAACAATGTGATGTTCGGTGCGCCAACTGTCACCGACGAAAGACGGCGCAGGAATTCAACTGGACGAGGTTGGCGGGCTAGCACATAAAATGGGGCCGGAACGCGGGTGTGTTGTAGTGGTAACAAAAGACGTTCCCAACGTCTGATCGCGAGTTCGATTCTCGCCACCCGCTCAGTAAATAATTAGGTTACGGCAAGGACGAGAGAGGCCGTTTGTCAGCCTCCCTCACATTCCGCGTAATCTCTTCCTGTGGATCGCGCCCTCATCCAATTCATCTGCGTGCGGAAGGACCATCGGAAGAAGAAGCCGCTGGATCCATCGAGCCCCTTCAACGTTGCCGAACAGGGCGGGTGGGCCTATTGCCCAGGCGGCGAGGCGGAGGGACACCGCTGGTTCCGTACCGGGGGGATCACCCGCGCGGCGCTCGAACGCTTCGTCGATTGGCCAGATGAGGACGAGGCTGAACCGAAGTAGGGGGTCGGCTCGCCTGTATCAGAAGTAAAGGGTCCCTGCCGCCGTAACAGGACAGGCCGCTGGCGGTTCCACCGGCAGATGCGGGTGCTCCTCGCGGTCGCTCTCGTCGTGGCGACGCTCGCGCAATCGCGGGCGGTCGTCGCCCTGACGTGCACCGACCAGGTCGGCCCGGGCATCCCGCCCCCGACATCTCTGCCACCGAAGCTGCCCGGATTCCACGCGGCGTGGTACGGGCAAAGCGGCTACATGCGGCTCTGTCCGGGCGATACTGCCACCGCGACCCTCGCTTACTACAACTCAGGTTCTCTCGGTTGGGTCGGCGGTCGCCTCGGCGAGGCCGCTTACCTCGGCACGTGGGCGAGCGAACCGGGGCAGGACCAGCCCAGCATCCTCGGTGGCGACGGAGCGCTCGGGTCACCCGCCACCGGATGGCCGCGCTTCAACCGCGTCGCGGTCCAGCCCGCGCCGTACGTCGGTCCCGGACAGGTCGCGTGGTTCCAGTTCGCCGTCCGGGCGCCCACGAATTCCGGCACCTATCGGCTCTACGTACGCCCGCTGGTGGAGGGCGCGTCGTGGCTCGAGGACATCGGCGTCTTCTGGCAGGTCACGGTCCTGAATCCCGACGGATCGGCGCCCCGCGCGACGCCGCCCGATCCGATCGGCGTCCGCTTCCAGATCGACCCGGGTGTTTCGGCGGAGGACATCGCGCTCGTTCATCAGGGCGTGCAGCATGTGAGCGCCTTCCTCGATGCGAATGCCGGCGGTACGCGCCGAACCGCGTCGACGATTCACGTGTACGTCGGCGACGGGACGCAGCGTTACTGCTGCCTCACGGTGGGCGACAGCTACGAGATCGTGACGGCGAACCCGGCCTGGGCTGATCCTCCGGCGTCGGCACCGGACACGTGGTCGCCGGACACCGAGCGCACCGAGCTCGCCGCGCATGAGTACGTTCACTTGTGGCAGTACGCACTCGGTGGAAACGCGTGCATGGTCGGCGTTCGCTGGATCGCCGAAGGCATGGCCGAATCGTTCGCGTACCGCGCCCTCGTCGCGGACGGCCTCATTCCCGCGACCAACATGGACACGTTCACGAAGCGTCAGCTCACAAGCGCCACCCAGCAAGTCACGCTGCGATCGCTCGAGACGACGTGGCCGGCGGCCGCGAACCCGTTCTCCGTCTCGTATCTCGCCGTCGATCGCCTGCTCGCGGCGAAAGGGCTTCTTTCGATCCGCGACTGGTGCACCCGGGTCGGCGCCGGGCAGGAGTGGCATCAGGCCTTCGCGGCCGCGTTCGGCGAATCGACGGATTCGTTCTATTCGCGCTTCGAGGCCTACCGCGCGGCGTACGTCCAATAAAGTCCCTACGCTGATCGGCGTGGAGCTCAAGCGTGGCGACACCGCCCCAGCTTTCTCGCTCGAGGACGACGAAGGCAAGACACTCTCGACGAAGGACCTCGGGGGATCGCGGTACGTCGTGTACTTCTATCCCAAAGACGACACGCCGGGCTGCACGACCGAAGCGTGCCAGTTCACCGAGAACTTTCCGCAGTTCGAGACGCTCGGGGTGCCGGTCCTCGGGATCTCGCGCGACGACGCGAAATCGCATCAGGCCTTTCGCAAGAAGTACGGGCTACGCCTGCGGTTGCTCAGCGATCCCGACCGCTCGGTCCATGAGGCCTACGGCGCGTGGGGCGAGCGGCCTGGTCGAGGCGAGGGCGTGATCCGCTCAACGTTCCTTATCGGCGGCGACGGCCGCGTCGAGCGGTCGTGGTACTCCGTGAAGCCCGACGGCCACGCGCTCGAGGTGCTGTCCGCGCTCCACGCGTAACGTTCCGCCGGGGCGGTCCCTCCTGGTCGAAGCGCAGAACGGTGAAGCCTTCCGCGTAGGCATAGCGCTTCTTCTTGCCCGCCTCTTTCATCCAGCTCTTGACGAACTCGAGGCTGTCCGGCTCGATCTGTGATCGATGCGCCCGCAGGGCCTCCAGCTTGAGCTCGACGACGTCGCTGACGTCGATGACGACGTCGGGCTTTCCGAAGGAGACGAGGAAGAGGGCCTTGGGTTTGTGCGGCTCGAGATGCTCGCTCTGCCAGAGCTCCGGAAGCATCTGGCGCGTCGATGCGTCGGGGTTGATGGACCGGAGGACGACCTCCGCAGCGGCGATGTGGTCGGGATGGTTCACGTACCCACCGCCGTAGCGCATCGTCGGGTCCATGGTGAAGATCACGTCGGGACGGTGGATCCGGATCTGGCGAGCGACGGCACGGCGAACGTCGATCGTCGGCTCGAGGTAGCCGTCTTCGAAGTCGAGGAAGACGACCTCCTTGACCCCGAGGATCCGCGCCGCGTCGCGCTGCTCGGCGAGACGGATCTCGCGGAGGCGGGCACGAGTCATGTCCGGATCCTGCGAGCCCGAAGCGCCGTTGGTGATCATGCAGTACACAAACTCGACGCCCGCTTTCGCCCAGGTCGCGGCCGTGCCGGCGAGCGCGAACTCGGCGTCGTCGGGGTGCGCGTAGATCGCCATCGCGCGCTGGACATCGAGACCACCGTCGAACCGCACGCGCTAAGTCTCTCGCAGTGCGAGGCGAAGGGCTCAGGCCTCCCCGGCGGCGCGTTTACGCTCCCATTCGAGCGGATCGCCGTCGCCGAGATCGTCACGACGTGGGCGATGCGCGCGAGCCGGCACCTCTCTTGCGGCGATGGTCCGGGACGGAGGTGCACGATGGCAGAGAAGGAAGGTCTCGACGACGAGGAGCTCGAGCAGGAGGTCGGCGTACCCCTTCCCGAGCGCGACGCGATGAGCCTGATCGATCCGAGCGTGGCCAAGGCTGCGCTGTCCGACTTCGCAACCGGCACGGTACCCGCTCAGGGCGACGCGGCGAACGCGGCGGCGACTCCGACGCCGGATAAGGTCGGTGGCGGCAACGTAGAGTCGAGCTAGCCAGGAAAAGCGCGCCGCCCGCGTATCGTCGGGCGGCGATGCCTCCCGTCTCGGTCGGTAGTGCGCCCGGCCGGGTCAACCTCATCGGCGAGCACACCGACTACAACGACGGGCTGGTCCTGCCGATCGCGCTCGACCTCGGGGTGAAGATCGCCCTGCGCGAGCGGGCCGATGACGTCGTTCATCTTGTGACCGACGCCGACCTCCAGCCGCAGGAGGTCAGCTACTCGCGGCGCGATGTCGCGACGAAAGACGGCTCCTGGGCGGACCGAGTCCGCGGACTGACCGAGGAGCTGCGCGCGCGCGGCGCCGAAGTGACGGGCTTCGACGCGGTGGTGTCGGCCACGCTGCCGCCCGGCGCGGGACTCGGATCCAGCGCGGCGTTCGCGATCGCGTTCCTTCGGGCCCTCGACAACCTGTTGGATCTCGGTCTTTCCGACGAGGTCACCGTCGACATCGCGCACCGGGTCGAGAACGGGCCGTACGTCGGAGCGCGCGCCGGATTCCTCGATCAGCTTGCATCGGTGTACGGGACGCAACGGGAGGCGCTCCTCATCGATCTGCGCGATCGCTCGATGGAGCGGATCGCGTTGCCGAAAGACCTCGAGCTTGCGGTCATCGACTCGGCGACGCGACACGACCACGCCTCCGGGGGATACAACACACGACGCGCGGAGTGCGACGCTGCCTGCCAGCACCTGGGGATTGCATCGCTCCGCGAGCTCGAAAGCCGCTCCGAGATCGAGATTCTCGATCGCCTTCCGCCGCCGCTCGATCGTCGGGTGCGTCATGTCCTCAGCGAGAACGCAAGAGTCCGCGCGGCCGTCACCGCATTGCGTGCGGCGAACATGGGACAGCTGGGCGAGCTCCTTCGGGCGTCCCACCGATCGCTTCGCGACGATTACGAAGTCTCGACAGCGGAGCTCGATCGTCTCGTCGCGATCGCGGACGACGATCCTGATGTGCTCGGAGCGCGTCTCGTCGGCGGCGGGTTCGGCGGCAGCGTTCTCGCGCTGACGACCGCTGGGCATGCGCGCGATGCCGGGGGGCGGATCGTCACGCGCTACGGCGCGGGCGATCTCGTCGCGGTGGTGCCCTGATGGGTCTCGGCCGACTCTCCGATGGACTCGCACCGACCCCGCCGATGGGCTGGAACAGTTGGAACCGGTTCAAGGGAAACGTCGATGAGCGGCTGGTGATCGAGAGCGCCGAGGCGATGGTCGCGAGTGGGATGCGCGACGCCGGGTATCGCTACGTCGTCGTCGACGATGGCTGGATGGCGCCACAGCGGGACCGCGACGGCGACCTCGTCGCCGATCCCGCGCGTTTCCCGCGGGGCATCGCCGCGGTGGCCGACCGCGTGCACGCACTCGGCCTCGGCTTCGGCATCTATACCGACGCCGGAACGAATACGTGCATGGGCCTGCCGGCGAGTCTCGGCTACGAGTTCAGAGATGCGCGGCGATTCGCCGAGTGGGGAGTCGATTATCTGAAGGTCGACTGGTGCCACACCAGCGGCATGGGCCCGCGCACGCTCTACGCGAAGTGGGCCATGGCGGTGCACGCGACGAGACGGCCCATCGTCCTTTCGATCTGCGAGTGGGGTCGAGCGCGGCCATGGGAGTGGGCTGGATCGATCGGGCATCTTTGGCGTACGACCTGGGACATCCAACCGGATTGGCCGAGCGTGATGGCGATCCTCGATCGGCAGGCGGACCTCCATCGCTTCTCGGGACCGGATCACTGGAACGACCCCGACATGCTCGAGGTCGGGAATGGTGAGCTCACGATCGACGAGAGCCGCGCGCATTTCGCGCTCTGGGCGATCCTGGCCGCACCGCTCATGGCGGGGAACGATCTGCGGGATATGCCGGACGAGGTGCGCGGCGCCATCACTGCGCCGGAGATCATCGCGATCGATCAGGATCCCCTCGGTCGGCAGGGGCGCCGCGTCCAGAGCAAAGACGCCTGCGAGGTCTGGCTGCGCGAGCTCGCAGGCGGCAGCCGCGTCGTCGCCGCGCTCAATCGCGGAACCGCGAGCCGCGAGATCGCTGTCACGTTCGGCGAGCTCGGCATCGACGATCGTCGAGTACGCGTTCGCGATCTCTGGGAGCGGGCCGATCGATCGACCGCGGCCGGGGAGATACTCGCTGACACGGCGCCGCATAGCGCCACTGTTCTTCGGTTAGTGCCGTACTAGGACCTGGTGACCCGTTGGTACTCACCCGACTGGGTGGATACCGCCACGACAGCCAACTAATGCATCTAGGGGTCGCCGGCCAGGCCGGACTTCGCCAGCCTCATGGCAGCGGTGGGCGCGATCGGACGCCTAGCGATGTGTGGGGTGGTCGGGGGGGCGGCCGCATTGGGCGTTTTTGCCATCGCGGCGCCGACGGCCAGTCAGTCGGCACTCCTCCAGGTCCTCTCCCAGCAGGTCACGTTGTCCCGAGACGGCGCGGCGGAGCACGTCACGGTCGAGCGCGTGATTCGCAGCGGCGACACGGTGAGGACCGATGAAAGCGGGCGAGCCGTGGTCACCTACCCGGATGGATCCACGGCGACCCTGGATGGCTCTAGCGACCTGACGATCGAGTTCGTCCGGACGAGCGCCGGCGATTACCTGGTCCGAATGGAGCAGACGATCGGTCGGGTCTGGTACGCGGCCGCGCGGACGATCGGCTCGGGTGGCCGCTACGAAGTCCGCAGCGCGGCGATGGCTTCAGTGATCCGTGCGGGCTCAGGGTTCTACGTCGCCGTAAGCGAAGACGGCACTACCTCGATCACCGCGACCAGTGGCACGGTCGACGCGACGGCAGGCGGCGCGACCGTCACTCTTGCGGCGGGCGCGTCGACGACGGTAAGCGCGCCGGGCCAGACTCCCGCGCCGCCCCAGGTCGTCGCCGCCGACCCGCAGGCGGTCCCGCAGTCGCCGACCATGACGCAGGCACCCCCGCTTGCGGCGATCGGCCCAGCCGACAAGCGAGAAGAGCAAACCAAGGAATCGAGCTCACCCAGCTCGACCGAGTCGGCTCCGGTCGCGGATCAGCCGTCGCAAGGCGCGCAACCGGTCGAGGCGCCCAAGACGGCTCCGCCAACGAAGCCGGCGCCGATCCCGTACATACCGACAAGCCTCTTGCCGGCTGAGCCAGCGGACAAGGTGATCACGGAGAAGGTCACCACCGCGGAGATAGTCAGCACGCCAGAGAAGGTCAGCGCGCCAGAGAAGGTCAGCGCGCCAGAGAAGCTCAGTGCAGCGGAGAAGGTCGCGACGTCGGAGAAGGCTGCGGCGCACACCTCATCGGAGCACGACACGACGGCGAAGGACCGCGAAAACGGTGACGGCCGCTAGGCCATCATGGCAGGCGGTTGAACCAGAGAAGCGAGAAGGCGCCGGCGAGGACCGCGAGGATCGCCGCGCCGAGCGTGAAATAGGCGGTCAGCTCGGTCTTCTCGTTCCGGACCACCAGCTCCGTGGTGAGGTTCTCGTACACCGCACGTAAGTCCGATTCGGTCGAAGCGTTGAAGTACGCGCCGTCGGTGAGGTCCGCGATCTTCTTCAACGTGGCCTCGTCGAGGGCCGTGCGGACCGCGCGTCCCTGCAGACGGACGATCGTGCCGCTCGCGCTCCCGACGCCGATCGTGTAGATCCGCACGCCGCGGCTCGTGGCTTGGTCCACGATGTCGAGCGGGGCTGGGAACTGGTTGTTCTGACCGTCGGACAGAAGGACGATCGACGCAGACGAATGTTGGCCGACCAAGTACGCCGGAACTGTCGCGGTCGGCCGCGGCGTGGTCCCGGGACCCTGTGGCTGCTGCAACTGGAGGATCGAGCTCGGAAGATCGGATTCACTTCCATTGGATTCTTCGATCGCGTCCAGCGACACGAGGATCGCGCGCCCGATCGCCGTCGCGCGCTGCGCGCGAAGGCGATTGATCGCCGCGATCACGAGGGTCTTGTCCGTCGTGGGCGCTTGAACGATCGAGGCGTCGCCAGAGAAGGAAACCACGCCGATCTTGACGTCGTCGCTCTGCTTGTCGACGAACGCTCGGGCCGCGGCCTTTGCGGCCTCGATCCGGTTCGGTTTCATGTCCTCGGCGAGCATCGACCCAGATACGTCGATCGCCAGGATCACCGTGCCTTCCTGGCTCGGCACCGCGACCACGGCCTGCGGTCGCGCGACGGCGACCGACATGATGCCGAGCGCGAGCAGGAACAGCGCCGGTGGCACGTGGCGCCGCCATCCGGGACCCTGTCCGATGGCCTCGCGCACCAACGAGAGGTTCGCGTAGCGGAGCGCGTACCGATTCCGCCGGCGCTGGGCCAGGACGTACAGGATCGCCAGCGCAGCAACGACGACCAGGAGGACGAGCGCCGTCGGCCAGATGAAGGTCATGCTGTGGCGCTCATCGCGGCGCGTCGCGCCGCCCGACGCTTCCGAGCATGCGCGAAGCGTACGACCGTGCGGACGAGGTCCTCATCGGTGCGCAGCACGAGCTCGTCGACGCTCGCGCGGTCGAACGTCGTTCGGAGACTCTCCTCCCGCCGTCGGGCGGCGGCGGCAAAGCGGGCACGAAAGCCGCCGTCGTGCGTGTCGACGCGGAGCTGCTCGCCGGTCTCGCTGTCGGTCAGGATCACCGGACCGATGTCCGGCAGCTCAGCCTCGCGAGGGTCCGCCAGTCGGACGGCCATGGTCTCGTGACGTCGCGCGATACGCCGCAGGCGCTCCTCCCATCCGGAGGCGCTGTGAGCGGCGCACGTTCGAGATGGCGCCGGCGCTCGAGCTCGTCGACGATGCGGAGGACCTGGATGCGTCCCCCGCGCGCTGGGATCATCCGCTCGACGCGCGAGCCGTAGAGCGTCGCGCCGACCTTGTTGCCGTGCCGTGTGAGGAGACGTGCGAGCACCGCCGTGAAGTCGATGAGCAGGTCCCGTTTGCGGCGGTCCACGGTGCCGAAGTCCACGGACGGCGAGACGTCGAGAAGGAAATGCGCCGTGATCTCGCGGTCCTCGAGGTACTCCCGCACGTACGGCGTGTCAAGCCGAGCGGTCACGTTCCAATCGATGTGGCGGACGTCGTCGCCGAAGGCGTATTCGCGAATGTCCGCGAGATCTAGGCCGTGACCCTTGAAGATCGTGCGGTAGTCGCCCTGAAGCAGACCGTCCAGCCGGCGGATCACGGTCCAGTCGAGCCGGTCGAGCCTTCGCTCAGGCGCGGAGCGCGACATGTCCCTGCAACGGCTCGGTCGGCGCGGGGATACGGTTCAGGACCTTCTTGATGATCTCGTCCGCGGTGACATCGTCCGAGAGCGCCTCGAAGGAGAGCACGATCCGGTGCCGCAGCACGTCGAGCGCGAGGTCCTGCATGTCCTGCCCGGTGACGTAACGCCGTCCGCGCAGGAACGCGAGCGCTCGTCCGCCGAGGACCAGATTGATCGACGCTCGCGGACTCGCCCCGTAGCTGATGTATTTGGCGATGTCTCCGATCCCGTAGTCAGCCGGCTGTCGCGTGGCCGAGGCGACGCGCACGACGTACTCCATCAAGGTCGGATCGACGAACACCTCGTCTACCTCGCGCTGGAGGGCGATGAGCCGATCGGTCGTCATCACCGGCACGACCGGAGAAAGGTGGCCCGTCATCCGTTCGACGATCACGAACTCATCCATCTCGGTCGGATAACCGACGACGACCTTCATCATGAAACGGTCGACCTGCGCTTCGGGAAGCGCGTAGGTGCCCTCGGTCTCGATGGGGTTCTGCGTCGCCATGACCAGGAACGGGTCCGGAACGCGGTGCGTCTCACGACCGATCGTCACCTGATGCTCCTGCATCACCTCGAGGAGCGCGCTTTGGACTTTCGCCGGCGCCCGGTTGATCTCGTCGGCGAGCAGGAGGTTCGTGAACACCGGGCCGAGCGACGTCTGGAAGTCGCCGACGCGCTGGTTGTAGATGCGCGTCCCGACGAGGTCGGCCGGGACGAGGTCGGGCGTGAATTGGATCCGCTTGAAATCGCCGCTGATGGCCTGAGCGACGGTCTTGACCGAGAGGGTCTTCGCGAGCCCGGGGACGCCCTCGACGAGCAGGTGACCCCGCGCGAGCAGCGCGACGAGGATCCGCTCGAGCAGGTGGTCCTGCCCGACGATGACCTTCTTGATCTCGAAGAGCAGGCGCCCCGTATCCGGTGGAACCGCGATCTGCTGATCGACCATGAGGCTTCCCTTTCTCTAGTCCGGCGGTATGCCGAGCGCGCCCGCCGCCGTGTCGATGGTCACCGCGAAACCGACGCCGCTGAACGCCGGCGTTCCGGTCGGGTTCACCAGCCCGGTCACGATACCGATGACGTCGCCGTCACGGTTCACGAGCGGACCGCCCGACGAGCCCGGGTTCACCGCGGCGTCGAATTGGATGAGTCCGGTGAGCGTCTGATTGCGCCCCGGAACCGAGACGCTCCGGTTGAGACCGCTGATCACGCCCGTGGAGAGGGATCGCGTGAGCGCGAACGGGTTGCCGACGACGATCGCGTCATCGCCGATGCGCAACGTGTTCGGGCTCCCGAGCGTCGCGGCGACGACCTGTGCGGGTGGGTTGGCCGGCCGGAGCGCCGCGATGTCGCTTTGCGCGACCTCGGAGATGACGGTTGCGCGTGACTCCGTGCCGTCGGCAAAAAGGACGGATAGCACCGGCACGTTCTGGACGACGTGGAGCGCCGTGAGGATGTCGCCGGCCTCGTCGATCACCACGCCCGACCCAGCCTCAAGGGTCGTGCCGTCCGGCTTCACCGCACGGATCTGCACGACCGCCGGCGCAACCCGGGCGTAGACCTCATTCATCGCGGGGGTCGGGGTCGGGGATGGGCGCACATCCTCGGGACTCGGTACCGGAGTGAAGGCGAGGGCGAGCAAGAGCACCGGGATCACCAGGACACCGAGCCAGGGCAGGCCGCGCCGAATCACCGTACCGAGGCGGTCGCGTGATCGAGCCGGCGGCGGAGCTGGCTCCGGGACCGCATCGGGACGGCCCCGCGGGAACGAGCCATATGGCCGATCCGCTTTCGTGGGCACGAACCTGCGTCGAGTGTACGGAGCGCTTTTCGCCCTTCGGGTATGGGTTGGGTAAGAAGGAGTGCCCTTGACCTGATAGAACTGATGTTCTATGGTCGGGTTTTCGGGGAGCATCCGATTGACCGACATCTCCTACCGAGAGATCGACGCGAAGAGCGCTCTCAACCGCGTGCAAGGCATGCCGTTCGATTGGAGCCTCAATCCCTACGTCGGGTGTGCCCACGCGTGTTCCTTCTGTTTCGCTCGGGCTTACCACGCGCGCTTTCGCGAGCGAGACGTCGGGGCCGGCTTCGATCGCAACATCGAGATTCGCGCCAATTTCGTCGAACGATTCTGGTCGGAAGTCCGCCGCCGACCTGAAGGCTCGCTCGCGATCGGGACCGCGACCGATCCATATCAGCCGATCGAAGGCAAATATCGACTGACCCGGGGCTGTCTCGAAGCACTCGTCCGCTACCCGATGCCGACGGGAATCGTGACGAAGGGAACGTTGGTCGTCAGAGACATCGACGTCCTTCAGGAGCTAGATCGGCGAACCGACCTCACCGTGTACTTCAGCGTTCCCTCCATCGACGAGGACTACTGGCGCAAGGCGGAGCCGGGAGCGCCGCCGCCGAGGCAACGCCTCCGCGCCCTTTCGCTGCTCCGCCAAGCGGGGCTCGACGCCGCGGTGCTGTGCGCGCCGCTCCTGCCGGGGATCAGCGATAGCGAGGAGTCCATCGATAGGGCGGCTCGTGCCGCGAGTGAGGCCGGCGCTACCGCATTCCGCCACCGCCCGCTCAAGATCGACGCCGAGATCCGCGACTACTACTTCGAATTCCTCGCGACGGAGTTCCCGGTGCTCGTTCCCACGTACAGCGCCCTATACAAGGGGAGCAACCATCCGACGCGCGAGTACGAGCGTGAGCTCGAGCACCGCGTCGCGCAGGCTCGATCGCGCTACGAATTCCGCGAACGCCCGCCGCGAACGCATACAGCGCCGGTCCCGACCGAGCAGCTCGAACTCGCGATCTGAGCGATTACGCGGTCGGGACCCGCTCGAGAGCCTCGGCGGACCGCAGCGCTTCCTCGTGGCGGATCTCGTCCGCGGTCTCGCGGATGTCGTCCTCGAGTGCGATCACGACTCCGAGGGCAGTGGCGGCGATCACGAGGCACGAAAGCCACCAGGGCATCCTCACGCCGAACAGGCGGTCGAACGAGAGCGCGCCTGGCCCCGCAAGGGCGAGCGCGCTCGCGATCGCGATGTTCGTCGCCGGGAGCTCGGCCCCGCCTTGGTTCACCCAGATCGGCTTGTCGCCGTGCTGCTTTCGCCAGGCGACGATCATCGGCGCGATCGACACGACCGGACCCGCCGGACTCAGAAGACCGAGCGCGGTGAGCGCCCCGCCGGTGAGCTCCGTCGCCCCGGCGATCACGGCCCATTTGCGGGCGGGCTCGATGCCGATCTTCTCGAAGTTGCGCGCCGTCCCCTCGGGACCGCGGCCACCGAACGCACCAAAGAGCTTCTGCGCACCGTGACCGGCGAGAAAGCCACCGGTGACGGCGCGGAGCAGGAGCAATGCGAACGATGTCATCGACACACCTCCGTTACAGCGTCCGTTTGCCGAGCATTAACGACGCCATCGGCGAGGCACACAAAGTGCGTGGTGCTCGTGCGTGAGCAGCGAAAAGCAGCGCCGCGCCGCACGGCGGAACGTGCGCAAGGCCGCGTCCGCCGCGAAGCGGCGACGGACCATCACGCATCTTCCGAAACGGACGCGGCGTGCGCTCGCGAAACAGGCCAACAAGGTCAAGCGACAGGGAACCGCCTCATGAGCTGGATCGATCAGCTCATCCGCCATCTCGAGCAGGTCACGTGCAGCGGCTGCGGCGAGTATTACCGCGGGGGCGATATCGCCGCGGTCGTGACCGAACCTGCGCGTCTGATCGTCCGCCTGCGCTGCCGTTCGTGCGGTCAGGACGGCATCGCGATCCTCGATTTCGGCACCAACACGATCACCGCGGAGCCGATCACCGTCGACGATGTCCTCGACACCCACGATCTGCTGGCGCGCACCGATCGTCCGCCGGCAGATCTGTTCCCCGCTTTGATCGCTTAGCTCACGCGGCGCGGCGTGCCTAGCCGCGCGCCGCTCTCGAGAGAAGTCGGGCGACAGCGGCTTCGTGACTGGAGAGGCCTCCGTCCCGTTTGACACGATCGGCTCGCGCGAGCGCGGCCGGCATCTCACCTTCCATAAAGGCCTCGATGACGGCAGGATGCACGTAGCACCGGCGGCAGACCGCGCGCGTATTTCCAAGTCGCTTCGCGACGACGTCGATGGCCTCGATCACACGCTGTTTGGCGAGGCGTTCGTTGCGCGCTGGCCGCATGCCGGCGAGCGAACGCGCCGCGAGGACCGTCCCGGCCCACGTCCGAAAGTCCTTTGCGGTGAGCTCCTCGCCGGAGATCGTCCGCAAATAGTCGTTGACGTCCTCGGAGGCCACCGGCCGCACCGCACCTTCTGCGTCGACATAACGGAAGAGCTGCTGGCCAGGTAGCTGTTCGAGGCGAGCAACGACGCGAGCCAACCGCCCATCGCGCACGTCGACCTCGTGCTCCTTCCCGCTCTTTCCGCGGAACCGGAACACGAGCCGCGTCCCGCGAACGTCGACATGTCGTGCTCTGAGTGTGGTAAGACCGAACGACCCGTTCGCTTTGGCGTACTCGGCGTTCCCGACTCGGATCATGGTCTCCTCGAGCAGCCGGACCGCGGTGGCGAGCACCTTCTCCCGCGGTACGCCGGGCCGAGCGAGGTCCGCGGCGACGCGGGCGCGGATCCTCGGCAGCGCCTTCGCGAAGTCCGCGAGGCGCTCGTACTTGGCTTCATCGCGCACCTCGCGCCACCGCTCGTGATAGCGGTACTGCTTCCGGCCGCGGTCGTCTCGGCCCGTCGCCTGGATGTGGCCGGATGGGCTCGGGCAGATCCATACGTCGGTCCAAGCCGGCGGGATCGCCAGCCGCCGTATGCGCCGAAGCGCAACTCGACCGCGCATCGGCCGGCCCGCGCGGTCGAGATACGAGAAGCCTCGGCCGTGCCGGACGCGACGGATCCCCGGCTCGAGGTCGCTTGCGTACTGAAGCCCGGCGGCTTCCGCCGCGACGACCGGATCGCTCGCGATCTCGTTGCCCACGTAAACGCCCGCAAGCACAGTTGGGGCCAGAGTTGTCCGCGAATCGCTCGGTCGCGTGGCCAGCCGGCGCGCGTGCGAGCTCGACTTATTACGGAAAGGTCTTGACGTCGTTACCCGATCGTGACGAAAATTGCCGATCCGCTCGACTTGGGGAGGAGCGCGATGTCTTCAGCCATCGTCCACTTCGAGTGCCGCAATCCTGATCACCTCCGTATGGGCTCGCGCCACGGAATCGGAGGCTTCGTCATCCATCACGGGTCGGTGGGCTACTGCGACGGGGTGAGCGTCGATGGGTCGCACCGCTGGGTGCCGACCGGCGGAGTCCCGGTCCAATATCTCTACGACACCTCGCTCGGGATCGACGGTCCCGGCACGTACCGCGCGCGTGAGGGCGCGCTGGTCCACGTGCGCTCATCAGCCAGCGGCAAGCTCATGGTCGAGATCGACGGCGGTTCGCGCGGTGACGTTCATGTCGGCGTGAAGCTCTCTGACGATCCCGATTGGCCGGACCAGGCGCCCGTGCGGGAGGCGCTGCTCGCGACTGACTAGCCATCGCGTGCTGCCCGTGGTGAAGGTCGAGGCGCCGCGCCGGCCCTGAAGACGCTCACCAACCGAGATATCGCAGAGCTGCTCGCACGCGAAAGCGAGCGCAGCGAAGGGCGTAAGCAGCGCGCGCTCCGCCGGGCCTCCCGAGCGGCGCTCATGTGGTCCGAGGAGGCGAGCGCCCTCGTCACCGCTGACCGCAGCCTGACCGAGCTGCGAGCGGTCGGCCCCTTCACCGCGACCTTCATCTCGCGCTGGTTCGCCGAACTCCCCGACGTTGGCGCCCCGCCACCGATTCGCGACGGCTTCCTGACCTACGCGCACGCGCGCGCGGTCGTCGCGCAGCATCCGGAGTGGGCCGCCGCACTGCGTGCCGACCATCAGATGCACAGCGATGAGACCGACGGCTCGGCGCCGCTCGAGGGCATGGCGGTCGCGGCCGCGGAACTTGGCCGCCAGCGCATCGCGATCACCGATCACAGCAAGACGCTGCGGATCACGAACGGCATGGACGAAGCACGCCTTGCCGCGCAGGGGCGCCGCATCGATGAGCTGAACGCGCGTGGCGACGGACCGCGGGTGCTCCGCGCGATCGAGATGGACCTGACTCCGGAAGGCGCGAGCGACATGGACCCGGGCGCACTCGCGCGACTCGATCTCGTCCTAGGTGCCTTCCACTCCAAGCTCCGGCTAAAGGACGATCAGACCGATCGGTACCTCAAAGCGCTTGCCAACTCCGACATCCAGGTCCTCGCACATCCGCGCGGTCGCGTCTATAACTTTCGGGTCGGTCTCACCGCGGACTGGGAGCGCGTCGCCCGCGCCGCCGCGGCGACGGGCACCGCGCTCGAGATCGACGCATATCCCGACCGGCAGGACCTCGACGTCGAGCGCCTTCGGGCGGTCGCGGCGTCGGGGGCCTGGGTGTCGATCGGCACCGATGCGCACACGACTGGAGAGCTCGTCTTCCTCGAGCTCGGCCTGGCGGCGGCGATCCTCGCCGGGATCTCGCGCGAGCGTGTCCTCAACTGTCTCGACGACCAAACGCTCGCCGACCGTGTTGGAGTCGTTCGTGCAGCGAAGCGTCGCGGATCTGCCGAAAGGAGCGACACGACGATGGCTGGGGGCAAGCGCGAGCGCATCGACACGACACCGGGCCGCAAAGGTGGGTCGCGCTACCTCCGGCGCGACGGTGCCGGGCGGTTCAGCAACGATCAGACGAGCGCGGGGCGCAGCGTTGCGGCTGACAAGCGCATCGCGGCCAAGAACAAGGCGCCAAAGGGAATGAAGGATCGCGGCGACTAAGGAGCGCGGGCGCTCGCTTCGCGATTACCGTCGCAAACGCGATTTCGCCGCGACGCCCGAGCCTCAGGGCGGGCGGTCGAGGGAGCGGGCGCGACTCTTCGTCGTCCAAAAGCACCGCGCGACCGCGCTGCACTACGACTTCCGGCTTGAGGCTGGGGGCGTGCTGGTCTCGTGGGCCGTGCCGAAGGGTCCTTCTCTCGATCCGAAAGACAAGCGGCTCGCCATGGCCGTCGAGGACCATCCGCTCGACTACGCCCGATTCGAAGGAGTGATCCCCGCCGGGGAGTACGGCGGAGGCACGGTGATGGTGTGGGACATCGGCACCTACGAGCTGGAGGACGCCGGATCGTTCGACAGCGCCATGCGGCGCGGGCGGATCGTGTTCACACTCCACGGGCACAAGCTCAAGGGCGGGTGGACGCTCGTGCGGACGGGCGAACGGAAATGGCTCCTCATGAAGCGCAAGGACCGAAGCGCCTCGACGACTGACGTCACCTCGACAAAACCGCGCTCCGCACTCACGCGCCGGCTCCTCGCGGGCATCGCGCGGGACGAGGGCGGAGACGTCTCGCGTGCGGCGACCGGCGATCCGATCAGCGCCCGCACCGCGTGAGCGCGCTTCGCACCGCCAGCCCCGTGCCCCCGCGGCCGATGCTTGCGACGCTCTCCGCCGACATCGTCGAGGGCCCCGAATGGGTCTTCGAAGAGAAGTACGACGGCATCCGCGCACTCGCGGTGCGGAAGCAGGGCCGCCCGGTCGGCCTCTGGTCGCGCATGCTCCAGGACCTCACCGCTGGATTTCCGCATGTCGCCGCCGCGGTGGCGGCATTACCCGATGGAGATCTCATGCTCGACGGCGAGCTGGTGGCGCTCGATGAGAACGGCGTCTCGCGTTTCCAGCTGCTGCAGCGACGCGGCACCGCGGGCGCGAGCCCAACGCGCTACGCCGTGTTCGACCTCCTCGTGCTCGAGGGACGCTCGATTGCGTCGCGGGCGCTCGCGGAGCGACGCACCGAGCTCGAGCGACTCGTCCCGCACGCGTCGGGGCCGCTCTTCCTCTCGCGGCGGCTCGTCAGGGACGGCAAGGCTGCCTATCGCGAGGCCAAGCGCGCGGGCTGGGAGGGCATCATCGCCAAAGACGAGCGCTCGCCCTACGAGCCGAACGCCCGCTCGACCGCGTGGCGCAAGGTCAAGGTGCGCAAGGAATCCGAATTTGTGATCGGCGGATTCACCCCGCCGAAGGGCGGCCGCGAGCACCTCGGTGCGCTTCTTGTCGGGCTCTATCGTGGCCGGACGCTCCGGTTCGTCGGCAAGGTAGGCACGGGTTTCACTCGCGACACCCTCGGCGCACTCGCGGCAAAGCTCGAACGGGTGCGCACCGACCGCGCACCGTTCGATCCAGCGCCGCGCATCGCCGGCGCGACGTGGGTCCGACCGAAGCTCGTCGCACAGCTGGCGTACGCGGAATGGACGGCGGACGACAAGCTGCGACAGCCGGCATTCCTCGGCCTGCGCACCGACAAAGACCCCTCCGAATGCACCTGGAGCAGCCGTGAGCGCTGACGCCGTCCGTGTCGCCGGCGTGACGATCAGCAATCCGGACAAAGTGTGGTGGCCCGACGAGGGCATCACGAAGTCCGACGTCGCCCGCTTCTACGACGGGATCTGGTCGCACGTCGCGCCGTGGCTGCGCGATCGCCCGCTCACGGCGGAGCGATGCCCGGACGGGATGGGCGGTGGCTGCTTCTACCAGAAGGACTTTCCCGCGAACGCACAGCCAGTCGACGCGCCGCGTCTCGTGCTTCGTGCGGCGAGCACACGCAAGGACGTGCACTACCTCGTCGGCGGGTCGCGATCGACACTCGCGGCGATGGTGAACCTGGGGTGCATCGCGCTGCACGTCATGAGCACACGTGCCGCAGATATGGGCGACTGCGATTGGCTTGCGTTCGACATGGACCCCGAAAGCGGCGGATTCGCCGACGCAGCGCGCGCCGGCCTCGCGCTCCGTCGCCTGCTCGATGAAACGAAGCTCGCCTCTTACCCGAAGACGTCCGGCAGTCGCGGGTTGCACGTGTTCGTCCCTCTGCGCGCGGGCGTGACCCCAGGCGCGGCGGTCTCGTTCGCGTCGGCGGTTGGCCAGGAGCTCGCGCAACGTGAGCCGAAGCTCGTCACGATGGAGCACGCGAAGGCGAAACGCGGCGGCCGCGTCTTCGCGGACTCGTTCCGCAACGGCTACACCCAGACGATCGTCGCGCCGTACAGCGTGCGCCGGCGCCCAGCCGCGCCGGTGTCGACGCCGCTTGCCTGGGACGAGGTCACCACGCGGCTCGATCCGGCGCGCTTCACGATGCGCACCTTCGATAAGCGCATCGCCCAAGCCAATCCCTGGGCCGACCTCTGGCGACACCGCCAGAGCCTGCCGAAATCGGTTCCTTAGCCGAACGTAGCGCAGGTCACGATCGCGGCGTGCCTCGGCGGATGCGCGGCTCGTCCGCCGACCGCGAGGCTTCTCGCCGATGGTGCTCTGGTCGCGACTCTCGCGGCTCCTCGTGCGCGCGATCTTCCGCGCGCTTTTCAGGGTGCGGATCGACGGCCAGCTGCCCAGGAGCGGCCCGCTCCTCGTCGTCGCGAACCATCAGGGCTGGGCAGACGGCTTCTTGCTCGCGGCGGCGTTCTCCCTTCACGCGCCGGTCCGGCTGATCGCGGACCGGGACGGAACACTCGGCGTCTGGTGGCACCGCGTCCTCGTCAACTCTGTCGGGCTCGTCATCCCGATCGACCGGAAGGCAGCGGGCGCGGATCGCGTCGCACTCGCGGCGACGATCGACGCGCTGCGCCGGGACGAGATCGTCGTGATCTTCGCCGAGGGTCAGGTCTCGCGTGCCGAGGCCTCGCTCGCGCCGTTTGCCCGCGGCGTGGGTTACCTCGCGCTGCGGTCCGGTGCGCCGGTCCTTCCGATCTGGATCGCGGGAACGGCCGAGCTCTATCTCCGGCGTGAGCTTCGCCTCGTTGTTGGCCGCGCCCGCGCGGTCAGCGAAACGCACGCGACCAAGGACGCGACGGTCGCGCTCGCGAGAGCTATTCACGATGACCTCGCGGCGCTGGCACCGGCGTGGATCGAGCCCGCGGGTCCGAAACCCCTCCGCTGGCTGACGAACCTGTTCTAGGCGCGGATCTCTTTTAACAGCCGCGACTCATCGAGAACCTTCACGTTCCGCCGTTCGACCGCGATGAGGTCGCGTCGCTCGAAGTCGGCGAGGAGCTTGTTGACCGTCATGCGCGTCGATCCGACGGCGGCCGCGAGATCGTCCTGCGTCAGCGGCACCGGTCGTCCGAGACGCGCGCATTCGATCAGATACTTCGCGAGTCGGCCGGCGACGTCGAGGAACGCGAGGTCCTCCGCCTTCCCCTCGAGGTGCCGGATCGTCCGCGAGAGACGCTCGAACATGAACCGCCGCGCCTCCTCGTTGCGGCGCAACACCGCGAGCGCGCCGTCACGGGCGATCTGCAGGACGGCCGTCGGGATGACCGCCGCGGCGGTCCCATCGCGTGGAGCGCTCTCCTGGAAGAACGCGAGCTCGCCAAAGAATTCCCCGCGCATGTGGAGAGAGACCAGGAGCTCGTGCCCGTTCTCGTCGAGAAGGAGGATCTTCACCAGACCCTCGAAGACGACGAACGCGCACGTCGCAGGATCGCCCTGGTGGTAGATGACCTCCCCCTGCTTGAATTTCCGAACGCTCATGTGCGTCGCGAGCTCGTGCCGGTCGACTTCGGGAAGGATCTCGAGCGGAAGCACGTCGCCGAGCGTGCGCGCCATCTGCCGGAGCTCGTCGAGCCGCACGGGCGCTGAGTCTAGGGCGCGTTAATGCCGGACCTGCCGCTTGAGCATCGCCTGATCCTTTATCGCGATGTGCCGACGACCGACCGCGATCGCGCCCTGCGCCTCGAGGTCCGCGAGCGATCGGTTCACGGAGACACGCGTCGCACCGACGAACGCGGCGAGGTCGTCTTGTGTCAGCTCGATCTCCGGCTGCGGATGTGCCGCGGCGAGGTCGAGCAAGCATTTCGCGACGCGACCTGGCACGTCGAGGAAGACGAGGTCCTCGATGCGACCGGAGGCGCGACGGACGGTGCGAGCAAGCAGACGCAGGATCTCGCGCATCGCGCGAGGGTTCCGCTCGATCACGTGAAGAAAGTCGTCGCGCGAAAGGGTCACGACGTGCGTCTCGCCGAGGGCAGTCACGGTGGCCGATCGCGGAGCATCGTCGAAAAGCGCGAGCTCGCCGAACACCGCGCCTTCTTGCTCGACGGCAAAGACGACCTCGTGGCCCTGCTCGTCCGGCATCGCGACCTTCACCGATCCGGAAACGATCACGTAGAGGTGGCCCGCCGGGTCGTCGCGATGGAAGATGACCTCGTCGCGCGCGAACCGCCGCGAGCGCATGTGGGCGCCGACCTCCGCGCGTTCGGCATCCGTCAGTGCGACGAAAAGCGGAACTCCCGCGAGCACACGCGTGATGGCGGCGGCGTCCACGGGGACGGAACGATACGCTCCGAGCGGTGGGCGACCGTCGGATCCGGGTGGTCGGTCATCGCGGCGCTGCCGCGCTCGCGCCGGAGAACACGCTCGCGAGTCTGGAACGTGGCGCGCGCGACGGAGCGGACGAGGTCGAGCTGGACATCCAGCGAACCGGCGACGGCGTGCCGGTTTTGATGCATGACGAAACCCTCGATCGGACCACGAGCGGGCGCGGTCTTCTGCGCGAGCGGACCTGGGCGGAGGTCAGCTCGGTCGACGCCGGGACCGCCTTCGCGCCGGAGTTCTCCGGGGAGCGCGTCCCTTCGCTCGGGGGGGTCTGCGCGTGGGCGAAGCGCGCCTCGGTGGGCCTGTCGATCGAGCTCAAGCAGCCCTGGCCCGGCGAGGGAAAGCCATCGGATGACGGCCTCGCCGCCGCGGCGGTCGAGGAGCTTGAACGCTCCGGTCTTGTCGGCCGCGTGATCCTTCACTCCTCGGATCACCCAACGATCGCGCAGGTACGGATGCTGTTGCCCGCGGCGCGCACCGCACTCTCTTACAACGGCCCCAATCTCGTCGACCCGCTCGCCGTCGCCCGGACCGTCCCGGGGATCGTCGCGATCCATCTCCGCTGGCTTTGGATCTCGCGCGCGCTGTGTCGCGCCGCGCACGGCGAAGGTCTGGTCGTCCACGCGTTCGGCGTCCCCGAGCCGCTCGACCGCGAGACTGTCCTGCGGCTCGTCGACTTCGGGGTCGATTCGCTGTCGGCCAACGATCCCGGCGCGCTCGTGCGGATGCTGGCCGCGGAGGGCCTGCGCTGACCCGATGAACATGATCGGCACAGGAGGGTTCGAGCGGTAGCGGCGTTCACGCGCGCAGCGCCGTGTGACGCTGACTGACAGACGGCGCGCGACGGAACGTATCGCATCGGTCGCGACCTCGCGTCCTCACGAACAAGAGCTCTGAGATCGCCCGCTCGTTCGCTTGACGAAGAGCAGAACACCCTCGAACACTTCACGTTAGCCAAATCAGGTCACGCGTTGGGGAAGGGAAACTGAGACTCTTCACGCTCGCGCTCATCCTGTCGTTCCTCGGCCACTCGTTCGGGTCGATCCCGAAGGAGCTCGCCGTCGCGCCGGCGACGGCGGCCGTCGGACAGCTCCGCGCGTTCTGGGCCGACGCATTCGGTGATGGGCTCTATGACCAGATGCAGATCGACTCCCTCGTCGCCGCGACCAAGGCCGCGCACGCCAACGCGATCGTGGCGCAGGTCGTGCGACGCGGCGATTGTCTCTGTCTGCGAGCCGGGCTCCCGCTCACACCAGGCGTGACTGGCGCGTTCGATCCGCTGGAGGCACTCATCACGGCGGCGCACGCGCAGGGCATCGAGGTCCACGCGTGGGTGATCGCGACGGCGATGTGGAACAGCACAACGCCGCCCTCGGACCCGGACCATGTCTTCAATCTCCACGGGCCCGCGGCCGTCGGGCGAGACAACTGGGTGATGCTCCGCTCGGACGGTCAGAGCAAGCTCAATGACGATTGGCTGCTTGACCCCGGTCACCCCGACGCGGCGGCCTGGGTCGTGAACATGGCGCTCTCGGTCGTGCGCAATTACGACGTCGACGGCATCAATCTCGACCGCATCCGCTATCCCGACGGCAATCTCGGCACCAACGTTCCATCCTGGGGCTACAACTCGGCGTCGCTCGCGCGCTTCCGTGCGGAGACCGGCCGCACCGACACGCCGGCCAACACCGATCCGCAGTGGACGCAGTGGCGACGCGATCAGATCACGTCGATCGTGCGGCGCATCTACGTCGAGTCCATCGCGCTCAAGCCGCGCATCCGCGTCTCCGCCGACCTGATCACGTATGGCAACGGCCCGGCGACCCTCGGGAGCTTCGAGGCGACCCGCGCGTATGCCGAGCAGCTCCAGGACTGGCGCGGCTGGCTGCGTGAGGGCATCGTCGACACGGCGATGCTCATGAACTACAAGCGCGACACGCTCACCACCGAACCGAACAACCAGCGCCGCATGTACGACGAGTGGGCCGAATTCGGCAAGGACAATCAGTACCGGCGGTCTACGGCGATCGGGACGGCCCTGTACCTGAACGACATCGCGTCGAGCGTGAGTCAGGCGCGTCGCGCCGTCGCGCCGAGCGCCGCCGGCAACACGGCGGTCGGCTGGGTCGGTTACTCGTACCGCACGCCGGATACGCTCGCCAACGCCGACACGCGGACCGACGCGGCGAGCCGAGCCGAGCTCATCAAGGGCCTGACCGCCCCGAGCGCATACGACAGCGCCGCCCCACCCGTCTTCGCGGACACGCCGCCCGTCCCGCCGATGACCTGGAAGACTCAGCCCCTCTTCGGGCATCTTCGGGGGATCGCGCTCGCAAGTGACGGCACTCCGCTGGCCGACACGGTGGTCCATCTCATCGATCGGCAGACCGGCTTCGCGGTCCGCGACGCGCGAACTGACAGCACGGGATGGTTCGGATTCGTAGACCTGGTGGCGGACACGTACCGCGTGACGACGGACTCGCCTCGTGTCGCGGGTGGCGTGCTCGGTGACGCGACGATCGCAGCGGGGCAGGTCGGCACCCTGGGAGCCGCGGCACCTTCCGCGAGCCCGTCACCATCGCCGAGTCCGAGCCCGTCACCATCGCCGAGTCCGTCGCCGAACCCGTGCCAGACGAGCGTCGGCCCAGGCATCGCTGCACCCACGAGCGTCGCGTCGGGAGTCGCGGGGTTCCACGCTTCCTGGTACGGGCAGTCGGGTTACGCGACGCTCTGTGCGGGACAGACCGCGCCGGCCGTGGTCGCCTACTACAACAGCGGGACCCGCGGCTGGCTTGCGGGGACGATGGGGCAGGTCGCCTATCTGGGTACGTGGGACCCGGAGCCTGGCCAGGACCGCGCAACCTCGCTCGGCGGTGATGGCACCGACGGCTCACCGAACACCGGTTGGCCCCGCTTCAATCGTCTAGCGGCGCAGCCCGCTGAGTGGGTCGGGCCCAATCAGGTCGCCTGGTTCCAGTTCACGATCGTGGCGCCTTCTGTCCCCGGCACGTACCGCCTCTCGATCCGGCCGCTGATCGAGGGCGCGCAGTGGCTGGAGGACTACGGGGTGTTCTGGTACGTCACGGTGAAGACGCCCTAGCCTGACCGGCCTCGGCGCGTCCTAGCTCGTCAGACGGAAGGTGACGGTCTTCACCGCGTTGCCCGCGCGGATCGTGAAGAAGTACGTGTCCGGCGGGAAGTTCGCGGTATTGGTCCGCAGATCGAAGGTCACCACGCCGTTCGACGGTACCTCGCCGGTCGTGTACCCGGTGGTCACCGACCCGCGCGTGTAGCTCGTGCGGTACGGCGCAGCCGCGGGCAGACCGGTGAAGGTGATGTGGAAGATGGTCCCGACGGGACCGACCACCGGCGAGACGTAGTCCGGCGGCGGAGGAGGCGGGGTCGGCTGCAAGGTGGGAGCCGGCGTGCGCGGTCGCGGCGTCACCACGCGGCCGCTCGGTGCCGATGTCGGCGCGGCAGTGGGATCGGGCGCGGCGGACGTCGCGGGCGCGCTCGCATCCGCGCTCGGCGCCGGCGGGGGAACGACCGCGCTCGGCGCCGGCGTCGGCGCGGCGCTCGTGTCGTGCGGCGAGACGAGACCGGGCGCCGCGACAGCGACGCCTCCGATGAGCGCGACGAGGACGACGCCGGCGAGGACGAAGGGCAGCGGGTTACGTCGCCGCGCCGGGCCGGTCTTGCGAACGACCGCCGATTCCGGAACGCGGTGCGCGCCCTGCCACTGTGCCGCGAGCTGACGGCCCATCGGTCCGAGGACGGTCTGGATCCATTGGTGGTCGTCCGGATCGAGGAACCAGGTTTGGATGGCGTGCACGTCGTTGGGAGAGGGCGGCGGTTTCGTCGCGCCCCCGCCTTCCTGGACCCACATCTGCTCGACCGGATTCCACGTAAAAATGGGCGTCTCAGCCCGACCCACCACGGACATCGCGTTTAGGTTAACGGGCATGCTCGCGAGACTGACCCGTTCTTGGATCGCGGTCGGCACCCAATCAGTGGGTGGTGGTACTAGTACTTTGCTCCTAATCCGCCGTTTAGCGGTTGAGCGCGAGCGGTGGTTGAGCGGACGCGAGTTCGGCGAAGCCTGGGCCCTCTCGCAGCTCTCACCCGGTATCCACCTCGTGGCGTTGGCGGGTCTCATCGGACGGCGCGCCGCTGGTTGGCGCGGCGCCGCCGCAGCGGTGCTCGGGATGATGATTCCCGCCGGCGCGATCACCATCGCGCTGACCGCCGCCTACGGATCGATCGCCAACGCCGCTTTCGCACGCGCCGCGCTCGCGGGTGTCGGCCCCATCACCGGCGGGATGACCGTCGCGACCGCGCTACTCCTGATCCGATCGACCGCCCGTCGCGGCCGTGTCCATATCTCGATCGACGTCGCCGTGAGCGCGGTCGCGTTCGTCGCGGCGCTCGCATTCGCGATCCCCACCGTGGCCGCGATCGCGGCGGGCGGGGTGATCGGCGCGTTTGCGCTGGGTCGCGAGCCGCCCACTTCGCGCCAGACGCCGATGGGCTGAGCGGTGGACCCGCTCTCGCTGTTTGGGGTCTTTCTCAAGGCGTCCGCCCTTTCGCTCGGAGGGCTCTCATCGCTCCCGCTCCTTCGCGGGGACCTCGTCGGCACGGGGATCGCGACCGACCAGCAGGTCGTGCAGGCGATCGCGATCGGACGGATCTCGACTGGCCCGAACGGGCTCTACATCGTCTCGCTCGGCTTTCTCGTGGGCGGTGTCGTCGGCGCGACGCTCGCGCTCGCGGCAGCGACGTTGCCGCCGCTCGTCATCGTTCCGATCACCGCCCTCGCGCGACGCTGGCTCGTCGCGACGCCGGTCGCCGGTCTGGTGCGCGGTGTCGCGCTCGCGACCGCGGGATTGCTCGCCGCGACCGGGATCGGGATCGTGACCGCCGGTGGCGCGCCGGAATGGTGGCAGCTCACGCTCGTCGCGATCGGAACCGTCCTGACCTACGACGGGCGCGTCCATCCCGCCCTCGTGATCGCCATCGGAGTAGTCGCGGGAGTGGCGCTCGGGAGGTAGCGGGCCGCGTCGCACGCGCCCCGGCCTAGCCTTCTTCCGGTGCGACGGCGGCGACGATCGCGAGATCGGCGGGCCGCACTTTGGACGGATCGAACTTGCGCACGTTCGCGGTCATGCGGGTGAGGAGCTCGGCCATGGTCATCGGTGGCTTCTCGCCCTTCTTCGTCGGGATCCACCGGACCGGATTGCAGCGCGCGACCACGACCTGGCGGAGGTACGGGCTCTTCATTCCGTGCTCCTGGAGGGTCTTCACGTGGGTCGCGACGCGATCGTCGATGTCCATGAGCCGCACCGCCCATTGCTCGCGCTGGCGAAGCGCGGCCGGCAGCGCCGTCTCCATGAAGCGATCGACACGACGGAGCATGGAGTGGTACGCCGAACCAGCGAACCGGTCGCGCTTTTCATACGCGGCGCCGAGGGTGAGAAAGGCGGGGGACTCGAAGCTTGTCGCATGCTCGGACTCTTTCGATCGCGGTGACTCCTTCGCGAGAGCGCGAGCCATCCGGATGACCTCGAGCGCGCGATCACGGAGGTTGTGCGCCTTCTCGGTGTTGAGCGCGAGGATCCGGTACGCCAGGGCGACATCGTCGGTGAGGAGCGCGGTGATGGCACGCTGACCGAGCTGCTTCGCGGCTGCGATGCGGTGTCTGCCGTTCGGCGACCAGAACACGTCCTTGCCCGGGACCGCGATCACCGGATCGAGGAAAAGGCCCGACGCGCCGATGGCCTGCGCGAGACGATCGGCGTGCGTGCGCGAGAGATCGCGCTGGAAGGGCGTGGCCTCGACGGAGCCGATAGGCAGGGCCGCGAGGAGCAGCGGGGAGCCCGCATACGGATCGCGGTAGGCCGCCAGCACGGCGCCTTTCGCCTTGTCGACCCGCGCGGCGAGATCGCGCACCTCCGGATCGTCGAGGGCCATGGCCGAGGCGACGGCGTCGGGCCCGCGCGGTTCGGCCGGTCCGCGACGACGGCGCGTGGTCTTCTTGGGCGCAGCCTTCTTTGTGGCCGTCTTCTTCGCTGGGCTCATGACTCCCCTCCGGCATCGGCGACTTGCGGCACCGCGTGCCGCGGTGCCGTGGCGGCGAAGTTTCGCAGACGGCGGCCTCGCGTGGCGGCACCGGCGATGATGCCGCCGATCACGAGCGCTCCGACGGTCGCCGCGCCGGGCGCCCCCACAAGCGTGGTCGCCACGCCGGTCTGGAGCTGGGACGCGTTCGTGAGGCCGCGCGCGACGATGAGGATGAACGACATAACGCGTCCGCGATAAGCGTCCTCGGCAGCGAGCTGCGCGATGGCGCTGCGCATCGTTCCCCAGGTCGCGTCGGCGAAGCCCAGCACCGCGAGGATCGCCATTGAGAGCGGAAAGGACCGCGACCACGCGAAGAGCAGGAGCGTCAGCGCGTAAAGTGCGCCCGAGGCGAGCATGAACGCACCTTTCCGACGTACGTCACCGACAACGACGAGCATGACCATCCCGACGATCGCTCCGAAGGCGATGCTCGAGAGAAGGAGCCCGAGGCCCTCCGCGTTGGACCCGAGGACGTCGCGGGCGAAGATCGTGATGAGCGCCTGATTGTGGCCGAACACCGAGAGCGACGCCTCGATCGCAAGCACCAGCGGCAGGATCGTGCTCGCGCGCACGTATCGGAGCCCGCCCACGAGCTCGCCGCGGATCGAACCGCGCGCCACCCCCGTGACGCGCGGGATCCGCATCGCGAGCAGGCCGCCGATGATCGCGAAGTAGCTCGCCGCATTCACAAAGAATGGCCACGCCGGACCGGCGCGCGCGATGAGGATCCCGGCGACGGCTGGGCCTACGAGATTCGAGCTCTGGAAGAGCATCGAGTTGAGCGTTACGGCGTTCTGCAGCTGCCCGCGCGGGATGAGCGTCGGGAAGAGGGCCTGGCGGCTCGGCGCATCGAACGCGGCGATGGTCGCGTTGATGAAGCTGATGACGTAGATGTGCCAGAACGCGATGTGGCCGGTGAGCACGAGCGTGCCGAGCACGAGCGAGGTGACCACAGACGAGCTCTGTGTGAATAGGAGTAGCCGGCGACGCTCGACGCGGTCCGCGATCGTCCCGCCGAGGAGCGCGAACGCGAAGATCGGTGTCGCCCGGAAGACCCCGCCAAGTCCAAGCAGGAGCGGCGAGTCGGTGAGCTGGTAGAGGAGCCACGTCGTCGCGGTGAGCTCGATCCACGTCCCGGACATCGAAACCAGCTGTCCGGTCCAGTACAGGGCGTAGTTCCGATGCGCCAGCGGCGCGACGCCGGGAACGAAGCGCGTCAGCACCTAAGGGCGATTCCGGAGCTGACGGATCCGACGCACGGTGCGCATCGTCTTGCGGCCCTCTCGCGGAATGATGCTGATCGAGCCGTCGCGCTCCAGGATGGCCGCTTCGACGTCACTGAGATCGCCGATGCCGTGCTCGCGCGCGGACATCTCGACGTCCTCGCGCGTGATGTTCTCGCGTTGGAGATGTGTCTGGATGAGCTTGCCGTCGTCGATGAGCAGCGTCGGCTCGCTGGTGAAGAGGTGCTCGAGGAGAGGTATCCGGTTGGCGACGCGCCCGAAAATGAGGTTCATCGCCACGAGCGTGGACGCCGCGATGATGCCGCCGATGAGTGAGTTGTCACCGCCGGTCATAGCGTTCTGGACAGCGTTGGCGATGACCAGGATCACGACCAGGTCGACCGCGCTCATCTGCCCCAGCTCGCGCTTCCCGGCCACGCGGAGGAGCACCAGCACGACTACATAGACGACGGCCGTGCGGAGGATGATCTCCCACCACGGCGTCGTCAGGCCGAACACATGCTCAGGATGACAAAACTTGGCGCGCGAAGCGCGAGGGCGAGTCGCCCACCAGCGCGAGCGCCGCGGCGGTGTCAATGGTCACACCCATACGCCTGAAGTAGCCCGCCGTCCGTTCGACGTCGCGGTAGAGCAGCTCACGGGACGCGGGGTGCGTCACGACGTCGACCGATTGCGAGAAATCGATGAGCACCGCCCGCCCGCGCCACCACAGGATGTTGTAGGCGGAGAGATCGCCATGCACGAGGTCGGCATCCAGCATCGTCCTGATCTCGATCTGGACGTCGCGCCACACCTGACGCGCGGTGGAAAGATCGAGATGGACCTCAGAGAGCCGCGGCGCGGCCTGCTGTCCGTCGCCGATGAACGCCATGCGATACCCGTGATCGATCTGCTCCACCGGCGGGGGGACGGTAACGCCGGAAGCGTGCAAGCGGACGAGCGTCCCCCATTCGTGAGCGACCCAGCGGGACTCGAGCGCCTCCTGGCCGAATCGCGTCCGCTTGCGGATGGCGCGGCTCTCCCGCCGGCCGCCGCCGCCCCAGATGCCGGCGTAGAGGTAGTCGTTGCGGAACGCGCGCTGCAGCCGCGGCGTGAAGCGCTTTTCGGCGATGAGGCAGGTGCGTGTCGGGCCGACGCGCGCCAGGAGATGCACCTCGCTCTCCTTGCCGGCCTTGAGCACGCCGAGCTCGCGGTCTTCGTATGGTGCGTCGGCAAGCCAATCGCTCCCGAACAATGCGGGCACGCGTCCTCCTTGAGGGAGGCGGTGCATGAGCGGATGCCGCGACGCCGCGGGTTAGAGCTGCGGCGCTCCGGAAAGGAGGCCGTCGGCGTCGCGATCGAAGTGTTCGCTCATGTCCGGCCTCCTTGGATGGTCGTCGACCTCGCGGTCGCCGCTGAAGACTAGCACTGCAGATCTACGGGCCTCTGCATCAAGAGTCCCATGCTCACGGCCCGCCGGACTTGCTATGGGATGGGCCGTGGGAGCTGCCGACGACACGAAAGCAGAATTCCGCGCCCTCCTCGACGCCGAGGGAAGCTAGGGAACGCTGGTTCGCGTTGGTCGCTGTGGGAACGCGGGCACGACGATCTCGTGCTCGAAGAGCTTCGAGCGCGGCGTGTCAGAGAGGAACTGCATGATCCCGTTCGCGATCCCGTTGGCAAGCACATCCGGATGATCGAGCATCAGAGCGCGATCGTCGTCATTGGAGATATAGCCCATCTCGATGATGACCCCCGGCGTGTAGGGGGAAACTGCGTGCTGATAGCGGCTCCAGTTATATGGATAGTAACCTAGCATGTTACGGCTGACGTGTCCCGAATCGTAGTCGAGGTGCGTCGCCGCAGCGTACGCGTCCTTCACATCATTGAGCAGCGCAGTTTCGAACGGACCGCGCCGCGCGTTATGGGCCATCTTGAATCCGCTGAGCTCCCCAACCCCATCGCTATCGGCGTGCAATGCGATTACCGCGTCGGCGATGTAGCCGACCGGGACGGTGACCGGCAGGATGTCGACCGCGATGCCCTTCGCGTTCAGGATCACCGCGAGACGCTGCGCGACGTCGAGGTTGACGTCGAGCTCGGTGACCCCCTCCCACGCCGCGCCCGTCTGCGGGACCAGGCTCCGAAGCTCGGATGGCGCCTCATCGGTCTTCCAGTGACCTACCTGGATACCCACGCGACGCGGACCGGTCGGCAGGACCTTAGGGATCGGGACGCGGATCGTTCCGACGGCGCCGGGACTCGCGGTGGGACCGGGCGTTTGCAGGATGGCACCGCCCGGTGGCGCCTCGGCGGACCACGGATCGTCGGGATCGTCAGGATCGGTGCCGATCATCCCGAACGGGGCGCCGCCAGGGACGTACCCGGGGACGGTTGCCTCAGTTAATGACTTGGCGATCGGAAGTCCGCTCACGACCGCGTTCGCGACGAGCACGACCGCGACGGCGACCGCCGCGAGGCCGATCGCACCCACCAGCAGCTTCTTCATACGCGCGCCCTCACCGCGCAATTTTCAGGCTACGACGAGCTCGCTGACCCACTTGATCCACATGAATCCGCGGCGACCGGGTACCACAAGACGCAAGGGATACCCGTGAGCCGGGGACAAGGGTTCGCTCTGCAGGTGCGTCGCGAGCAGCGCTTGGTCGATCTCCGTGCGATCGAACGTCCATCGATGACCGGTGACCGAGATGACCTCGATCTGGCGCGCGCTCTCGGCGCCGTACGATGCGAGCAGGTCGCCAACCCGTACCCCGGACCAGAGCTGCTCGCTCCACCACCCGCCGGTGCAGTCGAGCACCGCCGACACCTCGTGTCGGGGCAAATTCTGGATCTCCGCATACGTGAGCTCGGCCGGGCGCGGCAGCGCGCCGGCGAGCCGGAGTCGCCAGTCGGTCGCGGTGACAATCGGTACCGCGTCGAACGCCCAGATCGTCGTCGGGAATGCGTTGCCCGTGAACGAACCCGCATGCCGCGAGCCGGTGAGCCGTCTTGCGAGCGCGATTTGGTCGATCGCGACGCTGACCGCAAGAGACGCGGCGAGCAACCCGAGCCCGCGAAGAACGCTTCGCCGGCCCGCCAGCGAGATGAGGGATGGGCGATGCTCGCCGCGGACCAGTGCGTGGACGACGACCAGGATCGAGAGCGCGAGACCGGCGATCACGTGGAGCGATAGCGCGGAATAGCTCAGCGGCCGATCGAACGAGACGATTCCGATGGTCCACGCGAGCCCGATGCCGGTCGCCGCGACGGCCGCGATCGCGGTCAACAAGCCGAGCCAGGTCGTGAGTCCGCCGAGCCCGCGCCGGTGCAGCGAACGGCGCGCGATCGCGTACTTCCAGCCGGCGCCGAGCACAAGCGCGAGGCCGGCGACGCGATGTGCGAAGAAGAGCGGAGCCGCACTCCCCTCAGGGAGGAGCCACGCGACAACCCCGGTGCCGAGCAGTGTCGCGATCGCCGCGAGGAGCACGAGGTTCGCGAGCCGGCGCGGCATTCGACCGATGCTAGACCGGCTCGGCTGGCAGACTGCGGGCGTGACCGAGCGCGATCTTCTGATCGTGAGCGAGAACCCGCTGAACGCGGAGACGATCCTCGAGCGTCAAACGGGGCCGATCACTCTTGCCGGCCGGCACTACGTGCGCACCCACTTCCCGATTCCGAACCCGCGGCCGGAGATCGCGATCGACGGCGCTGTGCGAGCGCCGACGAGGCTGAGCCTCGACGATGTCCGCAAGCTGCCGCCGCGCACCATCGCCGTCACGCTCGAGTGCGCGGGAAACGGCCGCAAGTTCTTTGAGCCGAAAGCTCCGGGCGAGCAGTGGGGCCTCGGCGCAGTGGGGACGGCGGAATGGACCGGTGCCGCCCTGCGCGACCTGGTCGAGGGCGCGGCCCCACTGCCAGGCGCGATCGAAGTCTTGTTCCGTGGCGCGGACCAAGGCGTGCCCAAGGACCTGGGAACCCAGATTGCCTACGAGCGCTCTCTTCCGATCTCGGACGCGCTGCGACCCGACGTGCTCGTCGCGTATGCGATGAACGGCGCACCGATCCCAGCAGAGCACGGCGGACCGTTGCGGCTCGTCGTGCCGGGCTGGTACGGCATGGCCTCGGTCAAATGGCTCACGCGAGTGACTCTGCTCGAGAGGCCGTTTCGCGGCTTCTTCCAAACGGATCGATACGTGATCGACGGACAGCCACTGCGTGAGATCGCGCCACGGGCGGTCATCGTCGCGCCGGTCGAGGACGCCGAGATCCTCGCCGAACGATCAGCGGCGCGGATCACCGTGCGTGGTTACGCCTGGTCCGGCGCAGCACCGATCGTTCGGGTCGAGGTCGCCGCGGACCCGGCCAGCCTGATCGAGGCGCAGCGCCTGCTGCACTGGCGTCGGGCCAGGCTCGGCCCGGCGACCGATCACGCGTGGCGGGAGTTTTCGCTCGAGCTGCTGAACGTTTTGGCGGGGAGCGGGATCATGGAGATGGATCTCACCGCTCGAGCGGTCGACGCCGCGGGGAACGTCCAACCCCACACCGTGGTCCCAAACGCGCTCGGCTACGCGAATAACGCGTCCCGCACGCTGCGAATACGCGTGTCGGCTCGCTAGGCCTCGACCGTCGGCTGCTCGGGCAGCGGCGAGACTTCGTCGAGGAGCTCCGACGCCCGGCGCGCGACCTCAGGGAAGAGAGCCTGGGCGCCGACGATGTTCGACTCGGCGCCGGAATGCTCGCTGACGTGGCCGTCGTCGACACCGTCGTGCACGCGGCCCGCGATGCGGTCGTACACCGGGAGCCCCGCGGTATTCCGTCCGTCGAACCAAGCGCGCGCGTGATCGCGAAGCGTCGCGTAGACCGACTCATTCGTCGCGACGTGGAGCCGATCGGTGACGTAGACGATCGCCGCGACCGAGTATGGCTGCACGGTCGGCCGCCGGAATCCGCGCTCGATCTCCGGAACGATCAGGGCGCGAGCGCTCCGCCGGGCGATCGCGAGCAAATCCGGTCGATCGAGCACGATCGCAGCGTCTGCCAGCACGCCTTCCTGGATGTGGCCCCAGAGGTGCGGCACCTGCTCGTCGGCATTGTTGAGCAGGACGTCGCCCCTTCGGCCCTCGGCGATCTCGTCGCACCAGCGCTCGAGGGTCTCGCGCAACACCGGCGTCAGCCCGGCGTACATGAGGTCGAGCGCCGCGAGCACGTGGATCGAGCGGATGTCTGGTGGCGCCGGGTTGTCCGTGACCCACGCGAAACCCTGCGCGAGCGGCCGCGCGACCCGGGGATCGCGAAGTGCCAGATGCGCCTTCGCGAGGGCGCGGATCGCCCGCGCCTGCCAGAAGGTGCTGCCCGCGTACGAGGTCGGACCGTCTTCGTTGATCGTCCCGTCCCAACTGCGGACGAAGTTATGGAAGCGCCCGTCGCGGCCCTGCATGAACAGAACGAAGTCGAGAAGCCCAGTGGCCCACTCCCGCAGCCGGTCGTCGCCGGTCTCACGCCAGAGGTCGAGGAAGAGGACGACCGCTCGCGCCGCGTCGTCGACACACGCGACACCCTCGAAGCCCTTGTCACGCGCCGCGAGGGTGAGGTCGTCACCATCGGCGTAGACCGAGATCGCGCAGGCGCGCGGGCCTGCCGCCGGGAGCGGCCGCGTCAGGCGCGCGAGCTGTCTAAGCGTGGCGGTATTCCTCCAGGCTTCCGAGGATCTCGTTGACACTGAAGTCGGCCGCGGCGACGACCGAGTCCGCGGCGCCGTAGTACATGCGGATACGCTCGCGGTCGAGCGGGACCACACCGCACGAGAAGATCGTGTCGTTGAAGAGACCGAGACGCTCGTACGCTGTGCCGGGCGCGAGGATCGGCTCCGGCGAGCGCGCCAGCACCTTCCGCGGATCGGTTCCATCGAGGAGCACCGCTCCCATCGCGTAGCGGTGATGGCGATTCACGCCGTGATACAGCTCGAGCCAGCCCTGCTTGGTGCGGAAGGGCACCGCGGACGCGCCGGTCCGCAGCTCGTCCCACCGCTCCCAACGCGGCAGGCAGACCGTCTCGTGGCCACCCCAGGTCACGAGGTCGTCGGAGAAGGCGATCCAGATCCCGAAGATCCGCGCAAACGACTGCGGCATCGGGCGGGTCAGCGCGACGTACCTGCCGGCGACCTTCTCGGGAAAGATCACGACGTCCTTGTGGTCCGGAAGGAAGAGAATGCCCCGTCGCTCGAACGATCGGAAGTCCTTGGTCGTCGCGAGGCTCGTGGTGATCCCCCAGCGCGAGACGGACACGTACGTGATGTGCCACCGGCCGTCGACGAAGGTCGCGCGCGGGTCTTCTACGCCGTATTCCTCCATGTCGACCTGCGGCGAGAGCGCCGGCATGTCGTCCACCTTGAACGCGATCCCGTCGTCGCTCCGCGCGACGCGCAGATGCGAGATCTGCGCGAGGTAGTCGGTGTAACCGTCGTTGATCATCCGAAGGACGCCCGTGCTGTTGCGATAGCGGATCGACCGCGGGTCGCGCAGGTCGAGGCCGGGCAGGTTCTTCGGGATGTAGGCGACGACGACCCGCGCGGGATCGCGCTCGGTATCGAGATAGCACATTCCGATCACATCGTGCTTGCTGTAGCCGCGCGGCAGCGGCCGCAGCACCGGGTGCGGTCCGTCGAGATCGAGCGTCTGCGCGTTGTCCGGCGGATCGATATCCGTACGCGGCCGCTCGGCGACACGCATGAGCAGCACGGTCTGACCATCCACCTGCGCGGTAGCGGCGTTGAAGACCGAGACAACTTCGAGGTCGGGGTGCGATGGCTTCACATCCCGCGCCGTGATGAGCGGGTTCTGTTCGAGGCGCCGGCCGAGGAGCGTCGTCCGCTCAGGACGAGTGGCTACGAGATGGGGGCCGAGGTCTCCTCTACGGTCGCCGGTTCGAGCGGCTCGACCACCGGTTGGCGCTGCCGCACCGCGGCCTCTGGCTCGATCAGCTCGCGCGTGAGCGCGAGGACTCGACGTCCGACGTTCGGCCATGCCATCTCCTTGCCGTATTCATATGCGCGCTGCTCCAGCTCGCGCTTGAGCGTTGGGTCGTCGAGGATCGCGAGGACCGCACGAGCCAGACCAACGGCGTCCCGTGACTCAACGAGAAGACCGCGGCCTTCGGCGAGCGCCTCGGCCGCGTGAAGGTAACGCGTGGAGACGATCGCCTTGCCCGCGCCGAGCGCGTAGGCGAGCGTGCCACTCGTGATCTGGTTCAGATCGAGGTATGGCGTCACGTAGACGTCGGTCGCGAGAAGGTAGTCCACGATCTCTCGCTGCGTGAGGTACTGATTCACAAAACGAACGCGCTCGGCCAGGCCGAGCCGCTCGATTTCATGCACAAGCTCGTTGCGATAGCGCTCTCCCTCTCGTCGCTGGAGCTCCGGATGGGTCTGGCCGACGATGAGGTACAGCGTGTCGGGATGGGAAGCGACGATCGCCGGCATCGCCGCGATCATGTACTCGAGTCCCTTGCGCGGATCGACGAGCCCGAAGGTCGAAACGATCGTTCTCTTCTCGATGCCGAGCTGCCGCTTGAAGCGATGCCGCCCGTGCGGCGCGATCGCTGGCATCCCATGCGGTATGACGACCGGCGGTCGGTCGATGCCGTACACGTCTCTGAGGAGGCGAGCGGCGGTCTCGGCCATCACCACGACGACCGTGCTCCGCTCGGCGATGCGCCGGAGCGTGTCGCGCATCCATGGCTCGGGCTTGGGCAGCACCGTGTGGAAGGTCGTGATCACCGGTTTGCTGATCTGCTCGAGCAGGGCGACGCAGTGGTCGTGATACGTCCCGTCCCGGTGGATGCCGTACAGACCGAACTCGTGCTGGACGTTGACCACGTCGACGCCTGACTTGTCGATCGCGCGCCCGACCGCTTGATAGCTCGCGACGTCTCCCTGGCGTATGCGCCACTTCACCTCGGGACCGTATGCACGAGCCGCCTCGGGTTCGTCGATCGCCGCCTGAACGCACCGCACGTCCGGGTCAGCGGCCTTTACCGCGGCGACGAGGTCACCTGTGAACGTGGCGATGCCGCACCGCCGAGGCATGGCTGAGGCGACAAATGCGATCCGGATACGACCATCTTGCTCTGTTTGCGCTTCCTTGGTTGGCAAAGCGCCGCTACGGAGGCGCTCTGGCGGAAAAAGCACGTTCTGGCCGCAGCAGAATGTGTGCCTTCGCTAGCCCTCGTGGGCGACAGGCAGGCCGGCATCACGCCAGGCGGTGAATCCGCCACGCAGATTCGCGACCTCTCGTCCGCTTGCTTCGAGGAGGCTCGCGGCAAGGCTCGACCGGATCCCGCCACCGCAATAGGTCACGATCGGCCGCCCCGCCGGGATCTCGCTGGCGCGATCGGTGACCTGCTCGTACGGGATGTGGATCGCTCCGGGTGCGTGCCCGGCGCGCCACTCCGCACGTTCGCGCACGTCGAGAAGGATCGCGCCGGTCGTGGCCCTGGCGGCTGCCGATCGCGGGTCGAGCTGCTCGATGCGCTTGAGCTCGCCTTCGCCGATATCCGGAGGTGCGTAGCCGCGAACGTCATCGAATCCGACGATCGCAAGCTGCGCTCGGAGCCGCTCGGCTTGCTCGGCGTCGGCGGTGAGGAGCACGATCGGCGTGCCGAAGGGAACGGTCGCGCCGACCCGCACCGCGAACGAGTCGTTGCCGGCGATGTTGAGCGCGCCCGGTCGATGGCCCGCGCCGAACAGATGCGGCGGCCGGGGATCGATGACGGCAGCGCCAGCCAGCGCCGAAGCGCGGAGCAACGGAAGCGGCCGCCGATCGGCGACCGCGGCCCCAACGCGATTCAGCGCGCGAACGTGCGGGTAGTACGCCGGGGCGATTGGGAGGCCATCGCGGATCGCGGCGTGGAACGAGCTGAAGTCCGCTGACGCGGCACGCGCGACGGGGTTGTGCCGCCGCTCGAAGCCGAGCGTCGTCCAGCGCGAACCGGCGACGTCCGCCGCGCAAGCGCTGCCGCCGCCGTGCGTGGGAAAGACCGCGATGTGATCGGGGAGCGAGAGGATCCTCTCGCGCAGCGTTTTGTAAGCGGATCGCGCGAGCCGGCCCTCCAGCCCGGGGCCGAGGAGATCCACGCGCGCCATGTTCCCGACGAGCAGCGCGCCACCCGAGAACAGGTAGTGCGGGTCGTCCGCTCGCCGCAGATCGGACACCAGGTAGGCGACGTGCTCCGGTGTGTGCCCCGGGGTCGCGAGACAGCGGATGTGCAGCTCGCCGACGCTGACCTCGGACTCGTCGGGATGCGCTTCGTGCGGGTACTCCACGTCCGCGTGCTCACCCGTGTGGACGGCGATGGGCCGAATCTCGGCGAGCGCGCGCGAGCCGGATACGTAGTCGTTGTGGACGTGGGTCTCGAACGAATCGGTGATCAGCACGCCGAGCCGCGACGCGGCGCCAAGATACGCGTCGATCTGCCGATCGGGGTCGACGAGGAAGGCGACGCCGGCATCGGGGTCGGCGACAAGATAGCTCGCGTGTCCGAGACCGGCGTCGAAGAATTGCTCGATCAGCACGGCCGCACGATACCCGCGGGTTCGATCAAGGACCGCGGCGCGTCGATGGCCGAAACCCTCTTTACGCGGCGGCGGACCCCCCGGCCTGGCGGCCGGTTCCCCACCGCGCGGGGTCCCTCGGCCATCGCCGCGCCACGCTCGCCCTCGATCAGCGTCCGGGCTGTTGCCTTGTCGCCTTCGCCTCTTGCTCGAGCACTTCCTCGCCCGGACCCATCTCTTCGTGCGGTGGGATGACCGGCGGGATGCGCTCGTCGATGCTCTTGCTCTTTGCCTCGGCCTCTTCGAGCGAATCGTCAGGACTCGGGTCGGTCTTCTTCATGGACGGCTGAGCGGCAAGAGGCGTGCCGAGCTAGCTACCGATGCCCGCGAGACCGAGAGCTTGCGGAAGGATCGTGCCGAAGATCCAGCCCCCCGCTGTCGCGGCCAGCACCAGGAGCACGATCTCCAGGCCCGAGCGGATGGGATTTCGGCCGGTAAGCCGCGACTTGGCGACGCCGAGCGCGAACATGACCACGGCGCTGAGGCTGACGGCGACGACCAGGGCGACGCGGACGGGCAGGAAGAAGAACGGCGCGATGGGAACGAGCGCGGCGACCGCGAACGCGGCCGATAGGATGAGCGCGCCCTGCAGCGCGCTGCCGCCCTCCTCGAAGGTGAGACCGAGCTCTTTCTCGACCATGGTCTTGAGCAGCACGTTGGGCTTGTGCGCGAGCTCGGCCGCGACCCGCCTGGCCGCGGTCTCGTCGAGGCCCTCCTGCTCGAGCATGTAGGCGACCTCGGCCTCGGACTCGCCGGGGCGGTCCGCGACCTCCTGACGTTCCTTCTGGATCTGGGAGAGGAAGATCTCGCGCTGGCTCTTCGAGCTCATGTATTCGCCGGCGCCCATCGAGATGATCTCGGCGAGCGCGGCGGCGATGCCGGCGACGAGCACCGGGAACTGCTGGCTCGTCGCGGTCGCCACCGTGATGACGACGATGAGGATGCTGGTGACACCGTCCTGCGCGCCGAAGATCGCCTCGCGCACCTCGCTGAGCAGATCGGCCTCACGCCGTTCTTCGCCGAGGTGATCGGCGAGCCACTTCCGGTCGTGATACGGCCGCTCGCCCACCTCCGTCGTGGACACGGCCGGCGTCAGATCACCCGCCCGGGGCCGCCGCTCGAGGCGACGAGGGGCAGCCCTGCCCGCGTCCAGGCGGTGACTCCGCCATCGAGGTTCTCTGCCTGATAGCCGCGGGCGCGCAAGCCTTTCGCCGCCCGGTCGCTGCGGCTGCCGCTCCGGCACACCGCGACGACGTCGCGGTCGCGCGGGATCTCGTCGAGGCGCGCTCCGAGCTGACCGAGCGGGATGTGCTGCGAGCCGTCGATGTGTCCGGCATCCCACTCGTCCTGCTCGCGCACGTCGAGAAGGTGGAAAGCGGAACGCTGCTTGCTGACATCCGTGGGCAGCACACCGCCATTTTGGCGCATGGAGGGTCTGGTGGACATCGGCGCGATGCGCGAACGACTTCAGAGCGAGCGCGCAGACCTGGCGTCCACGGCCAGCCGTATCCGCGAGCGGCTCGCGGTGCCGCAGCGCGACAGCGGCGGCGACGTCGCTCTCGCTGACCAGCATCCCGCCGACGTCGCGAGCGAGACGGAGGCGCGGGAGCTCGACGTCGCGCGTCTGGCGATGTTCGAAGGAAGACTCAGGCTGATCGACGACGCGCTCGCGAGGATCGAGCGGGGCGACTACGGCCGGTGCATCGATTGCGGCAAGCCCATCCCCGATGAGCGGCTCGAGCTCGTTCCCGAGACACCGTACTGCGTAGAGGACGCCGAGCGAGAGCAACAGCGCTCGGCGCGGTGACGAAGGGGGCGCCACAATCCGCGCGTGCGGCCTCCGTATCCGGTGGCGATCCCGCCGTTGCTGCCGCAGTTCCTCAACAAGCGGCGCTCGAAGCTCACCTACGCGCTGACCAAAGCGGAAGAGCTCGGCATCGATCGGCCCGCGCTCGTCTGGGTGGTCAACCTTTCGTACCGCGGGGAACGCGGCGGCGCGGCTGAGCCGGGCGATCTCGATAGCGCGTACGCGACGATCCGCGAGCGGTGGCTACCGATGGCCGCGGTCGCCCGGGGCGCCGGACTCGTCGAAGAGCGTGGCGGCAGGTGGCGCGTCACCGCAAAGGGCAAAGCGGTCGCGAAGGATCTGCACGATGCCGCGCGAGCGCATTACGAAACGCTCGCGCCTATCGCCGAAAAGGACCTCGCCGAGCTGGCGCAGCTCCTCGATGCGGCGTTTGTGGCCGCGTCGCGTGCGAAAGAGCCCGCGCGGCGGATGCACACGCCGTTCGCGTTCGCTTATCGCGCAGACGGAGTGCGCCCGGGTTCCTTCGCCCAGCTGGACGCCGCGGTCTATGGCCTTTGGCAAGTCCGCGATGACTGCCACATGGCGGCATGGACCGACGCCGCCATGAGCGGTCCCGAGCTCGAGATCCTGACCCGCGCCTGGCGCGCTGAGGCTGCCGATGAGGCGGCGCTGGCAGAGCTCCTCCCGCACCAGACGGCAGACGACGTTCATGCGTCACTCGACCGCCTCCGGCATGACGGCCTCGTTGAAGGGGCGGCGATACGCACCACAGAGAAGGGCAGGCGCGTACGTCAGCGGATCGAGGACGAGACCGATCGGCTCTTTTTCAGCCCATGGCCGGATCCGGTCGGAGCCAAGGGCGACTGGATCGCGCGCATGCTCTCAGAGGTGAACGCGGCCTTAACCTAGGCTGACAACCAACCGCTTTCCGTCACAAATGGCACGGCAAATGCCGCTCCTTTTGTTACATGCTTGATCAAGAAGCCGCGCCAGCCACACGGGAGCGAGTCACCGGCGGGCGGATCCTCGTCGTCGACGACGACCGGGACGTCGCCGAGCTCGTGGCGACGGTGCTTGCCGAGGCCGGGCACGAGGTCAAGACGATCACCGATTCGCGGCAGGCGATGGCGGCCTTCGGCGAATTCCAGCCCGATCTGGTGACCCTGGACGTGCTCATGCCGAGCGTCGATGGCATCAGCCTCTGTCTTGAGCTGCGGCGGAATTCCGACGTTCCGGTGCTCTTCCTCTCGGCCAAGGACGACCCTCCGGACCGCGTCGTGGGTCTGCGCATCGGTGCCGATGACTACCTCGGCAAGCCTTTTGACAACGACGAGCTCGCCGCTCGGGTCGAAGCGCTCATGCGCCGCGACCGCTCGCGGACCGTTCATGCGAAGGAGCGCCAGCTTCGCTTCGGCCGGTTCATCATCGATCTCGCCAGCCTTCAGGCGATCGCGGGCGACCGCCAGCTTCCGCTCACGCCCACCGAGTTCAAGCTGCTTCGCACCCTCGCGAGCGAGCCCGGCCGCGTCTTCACCCGCGACGACCTGCTCGTTGGGGTGTGGGGCTACGAGCCAGGGAGCGACACGAGGCTCGTCGACGTGCACGTCGGCCGGCTTCGCAAGAAGCTCGAGCAGGCCAGCGTGAGCGAGGTCACGATCGAGACGGCGCGCGGGTTCGGTTATCGGCTGACCGGGCGGGCGGCGTAGTCGGACCGCTCGTTGGCGTCGAACGCCGCGCGCGCACGGCGTCGGCGAGCGATCGCAGCACGTCGACGCTCCGGTCCCACCCGATACACGGGTCGGTGATGCTCTTCCCGTAGACGAGTGGCACAGCCTCGCTGTCCTGACGTCCGTCTTCGATGAAGCTCTCGGCCATGACGCCGACGATCCCGCGCTCGCCGGATGCGATCTGGGCGGCGACGTCCTTCGCGATCGACAGCTGCCGCAGATGGTCGCGTCCGCTGTTGCCGTGCGACAGATCGATCATCAGCCGCGCCGGACACGAGGCCGTACCGAGCGCCGCGAGCGCGCGCTGCACCGAGGCCGCGTCGTGATTCGCGCCGGTCGTCCCGCCACGCAGCACGATGTGGGCGCTCGGGTTGCCACCTGTCTCGACGATCGCGGCCAGACCCTGTTCGGTCACGCCCATGAAGCTGTGCGGCTGTGATGCCGCGCGGACCGCGTCGATGGCGATCTGCACGTTGCCATCGGTGCCGTTCTTGAACCCGACCGGGAACGACAGCCCTGAGGCGAGCTCCCGGTGCACCTGGCTCTCGGTCGTACGCGCGCCGATCGCCGCCCAGGTGACGAGGTCGCTCGTGTACTGCGGCGAGATCGGGTCGACGAACTCGCAGGCCGCGGGGACGCCAATCTCGACGAGATCCAGGAGCAACCGGCGGGTCATCCGCAGGCCGTCGTTGATCCGAAAGCTGCCGTCGCGGTGCGGATCGGAGACGAGGCCCTTCCATCCGACACTGGTCCGCGGCTTCATGAAGTACGCGCGCATGACCACGACAAGGTCCGCGCGGAGCTCGTCGCCGATCGCACGAAGACGACGGGCGTAGTCGAGTGCAGCCACAGGATCGTGGATCGAACATGGGCCGAAGATCGCGACGAGCCGGTCGTCCTCGCCATCGATGATCGCGAGCAGATCGGCACGCGCACGGGCGACCGCGCGCGAGCCTTCCTCCGAAAGCGGAAGCTCTTCAAGCAGGATGGCCGGCGGCACGAGCGGCCGGTATCCGGTGACGCGAAGGTCGCGCGTTCTCATCGGCATATTCTTCACGACGTGCCGCTTTACGGCTACCGGGGCAAGACGCCGAAGGTCGCACCGGACGCGTTCGTCGCTCCCACCGCCGTCCTCATCGGCGATGTGACCGTCGAGAGCGGCGCTTCCGTGTGGTTCGGGACCGTGCTGCGCGGTGACATGGATCGCATCGTCATCGGCTCGCGTTCGAACGTGCAGGACAACTCGACGATCCACACCGACGAGGGCGAGCCCACGCTCGTCGGCCCTGACGTCACCATCGGACACAACGCGCTGGTGCACTCGAGCGTCATCGCCAGGAACGCCCTCATCGGGCAGGCGGCGGTCCTGGTGGGCGGCAACGTGATCGGCGAGGAGACGATCGTCGGGGCCGGGGCCGTCCTGACGGAGCGCTTTTCCCCACCGGCGCGGTCGCTCGTGCTCGGCGTACCGGCGAAGGTCGTCCGCGAGGCGCGGCCGGAGGACGCGCGCTGGACCGTTCGAGCGGCCGAGCATTACACCGACCTCGCACGCTGGTATCGCGAGAACCTGAGATAGCGACCCTCCGCCTTACCGGACATGACCTCTCGATCGCCGACGTGGTCGCGGTCGCGCGCCGTGACGTCGCGGTCGGTCTGGATCGCGCGGCCGAGCGTCAGGTCCAGCAGGCAGCGAAGGTCGTCGGGCAGATGGCGGATGCGGATGAGCCCGTCTACGGGGTGAACACGGGATTCGGTGACCTTGCGACGGTGCGGATCCCGCACGATGAGCTGCGCGTCCTTCAGCGCAACCTGCTGCGCTCCCATGCGGTCGGCGTCGGTCTGCCGCTGCCCGAGGACGTGGTGCGGGCGATCCTGCTCCTGCGCGCGAACACGCTCGCCGCGGGGCGCTCCGGGGTGCGGGCTGAGGTCATCGATCTGCTTTGCGACATGCTCAACCGCCGTGTGCATCCGGTCATCCCGAAGCACGGCAGCGTCGGTGCGTCGGGCGACCTCGCACCGCTCGCGCATGCGGCGCTGGTGCTCATCGGCGAGGGAGAGACGCTCGAACGTGCGAGCGGGGCGGCTGCGCTGAAGGCGGCTGGACTCAAGCCGATCGAGCTCGCCCCAAAGGAGGGCGTCTCGTTGATAAACGGAACGCAGGTGATGACGGCGATCGGTTGCCTCGCGCTCCACGACGCCGAGGTGCTGGCGACGACGGCAGACGTCATCGGGGCCATGTCCGCCGAGGCGCTCCGCGCGACCGACCGCGCCTGGGATCCGGACCTGCACGCCACGAGGCCGCATCCCGGGCAGCAGGCCGTCGCCGCGAACCTCCGCTCGCTGATGGCCGGTAGCCCGAACGTCGCCTCGCACCGGGTCGGGGATCCGCGGGTCCAGGACCCGTACTCGGTGCGCTGCATGCCGCAGGTCCACGGCGCCGCGCGCGACGCGCTCGCCTATACGCGAAGAGTCCTCGAGATCGAGATCAACGCGGTCACCGACAATCCCATCGTCTTCGCGGAGGACCATCGCGTCGTCTCGGGCGGCAACTTCCACGGAGAACCGGTCGCGATCGCGCTCGACCTCGCCACCATCGCGGTCGCCGAGCTCGCCGACATCAGCGAGGCCCGGATCGACCGCATGACGAACGGACACACGAGCGGGTTGCCCCCGTTCCTGACGACCGCGGCCGGCACGAACTCGGGATTCATGGTCACCCAGTACACGGCCGCTGCGCTCGTCACGGAGAACCGCATGCGGTCGTTCCCCGCCGCGGTGGAGTCGCTGCCGACCTCGGCCGGGATGGAGGACCATGTCAGCATGGGCGTCCACGCCGCCCACAAGCTCGCAGCGGTCGTGAGGAACACGCGTGACGTGCTCGCGATCGAGGCGCTGTGCGCCGCGCAGGGTCTCGACCTCCTCGACGCGGAGACCGGGCCTGGCGTCGAGGAGGCGCGACGCGTCGTACGCGAGCGCTCGGCGCGCGTCGACGAAGATCGTTCTCTCGCGCCGGATATCGCCGCGATGAGCGACGCGATCGCGAACGAGCTGCTCGTCTCGGCGGTCCGCGTGCGTATCAGCGAGCTCACGTGAAGCAGACCCTGACGGTCAACGGCGAGCGGCACGAGGTCGACGTCGCGCCGAGCGCTTCTCTGCTATCGGTGCTGCGCGACGACCTGGGGCTCACCGGGACGCGTTACGGCTGCGGCCGCGGGCAGTGCGGCGCGTGCTTCGTGATTGCCGGTGGCAGGGTGGTCGCGTCGTGCCTGCTGACCGTCGATCAGGCCGCTCGCCAAGAGATCACGACGGTCGAGGGCCTCGCGAATGGCGCTGAGTTGAGCCCTCTCCAGCGCGCCTTCGTCGAGGAGGACGCGATGCAGTGCGGCTACTGCACCAGCGGCATGCTCATCTCCGCCACCGCCCTGCTCGCCAGCGATCCCGCGCCGGATGAGGACACGATCCGTGACGCGTTGGCTGCGAACCTCTGCCGCTGCGGCGTGTACGCGCGGGTCATCCGAGCGGTCGCGAAGGCGGCGAGACACTAGATGGCCTGGGAGCACCGCGAGCCCGAGAAGCTCGAGCGACGCATCCGCATCGAGCGCGACGGGACGGTCACCGCGCTCTCCGGGAAGATCGACTTCGGCCAGGGCATCCGGACCGCGTTCGCCCAGCTCGTCGCCGACGAGCTCGACGTGCCCATCGAGCGCGTGAACGTGGTCCTCGGCGACACGGCACAGGTCCCCTTCGACTTCGGCACGTTCGGCAGCCATTCGGTCGCACAGGAGACGCCGCTGCTGCGAAAGGCGGCCGCCTTCGCACGGCGGCAGCTCATCGAGCGCGCGGGCAAACGGCTCGGTGTGAGCCCGGACCGCCTCGACACCGCGGAGGGCACGGTCACCGATGGGACGCGCCGCGTCGGCTACGCCGAGCTGCTCGATGGGACGCCGCTCACCGGGACGGTCCCCGACGACGTGCCCCTCATGCCGAACGCGCGGCGGCACTACTCCGGCAAGCCGATGCCGCGTCTGGAGGCGCGCGACATCGTCACCGGGCGCGCGACGTACGTGGCCGACGTGCGCTTGCCGGGGATGCTGCGCGGCGCGATCGTTCGGCCACCGCAACGCGGCGCGAAGGTGCGCTCCCTGGACGATTCGCGCGTGCGCGACATGCCCGGCGTCAAGGTCGTGCGCTCAGGCGACGTCGTCGGGGTCGTTGCCGAGCGTGAAGAGCACGCGCGCGCGGCAGCCGGCTCCGTGCTTGTGGAGTGGGACGCGGTGCCGGTCGAAGGCCCGAGCACGGACGTCGTCATGCGCGACGACACCGGCGTAGAGGCGAAGCTGCGGCAGGCCGCGAAGACCGTCGACCGCACGTACGTCCTCCCGGCGATCGCGAACGCGCCGATCGGACCGAGCGCCGCCGTCGCCGACGTGCGCGCCGACGGCGCGACGGTCTACGTGGGGACGCATCGGCCCTTCGGGGTGCGAGAGCAGATCGCGAAGGCGATCGGGATCGACGAGCGAAAAGTCCGCGTGATCCCGCAGATCACGAGCGGGACGTACGGCCGCAACACTCACGGCGACGCCGCGATCGAGGCGGCGATCCTCTCCAAAGCCGCGGGCCGGCCGGTGCTCCTCCAGTGGACGCGCGAAGAGGAGTTTGTGTGGTCGCCGTCGCGGCCGGAGGCGGTCCTCGAGGTGACGGCGGGACTCGGCGCGAACGGCCGCATCGCGGCCTGGCGCTACGACGAGCACACCAACGTGCACGCCGCGGCGGGGCTCGATCCGCAGGTGCTGGGAGGTACGTCCGGACGGAACGCGATCCCGCCATATGCCGGTTTCCCGGCGAAGGTGACACTGCATATCGAGCAGACGCGGCTGCGCACGGCTAACTTCCGCTCGCTCGCTGCGGCGGAGAACGTGTTCGCGATCGAGTCGTTCATGGACGAGCTCGCAGTGGTGAAGAAGCAGGACCCGCTCGCGTTCCGCCTCGCCCATGTCGACGACCCGCGCCTGCGCAACGTGATCGAGCGGGTCGCCGAGCGAAGCGGCTGGGGCACGCCCCTCGGCGAGCGACGCGGTCGGGGCCTCGCCTGCACGATCTATCACGGCACGTACGTCGGGCAGGTCGCGGAGGTCGCGCTCGACGCGTCCGGTCGCGTGTCGCTGCGCGGCTTCTGGTGCGTCGTCGACCCCGGCGAGACGCTCAATCCGGACGGTGTCCGCAATCAGATCGAGGGCGGGATCCAGCAGTCGGCATCGTGGACGCTGCTCGAGGAGCTGCGACACAAGGACGGCCGCGTGATGACCACGAGCTGGGATCAGTATCCGATCGCGACCTTCCGCGACGCGCCGCGATCGCTCGAGGTCCTGGTCGAAGGCGACGCGAGCAAGGAGCCGACCGGCGTCGGCGAGCCGGGCGCGGTGCCGGTGGCGGCGGCGATCGCGAACGCCGTCTACGCCGCGTGTGGCGCGCGCATTCGCGAGCTGCCGATAACCGCAGAGCGCATTCGGAAGGCGACCAGCTGAAGCTGCAGCGCCGGCTGCTCGCCGCGTGCATCGTCCTGGCGCCGGTGAGCATCACGCTCTACCTCGTCGCGTGGCCCGGGAATCTCCGTGATCCGATCGCGGCGAGCGCCGACGCCGGCTCGACCGGCAACGTGCTGCACCTCATCGGCGCGGTCGCGGCCTCATTCTTCCTGCCGCTCGGCTACCTCGGGATGTCACTCTCGGATCGGCGGGGCCATCCCGGCCGCCCTGGCGATGCTGAGGGAGGACGAGCGCCTCGGTCAGGCACCAGCGGTGGTCTAGGAAGTCAGTGCACGCGCGCCCATCGAGGCGATCGGTCGCGCGAAGGCTTGTGACATGCCCGATGTCGTAAAAGCCGTCGCGGACGCATTCGGGCTCGCGGCCGCGATGACCTGGGAGATCGGCTGGGCGCTCATTCTCGGATTCGCGATCTCGGCCGTCGTGCAGGCGGTCGTCTCGAAATCAGAGATGAGTCGCCTCCTGCCCGACGACTCGCCGCGGACGATCGCGCTCGCATGCGGGCTCGGTGCGGCCTCCTCGTCGTGCTCGTACGCCGCGGTCGCGATCGCGCGCTCCATCGTTCAGAAGGGTGCGAACTTCACCGCGGCGATGGCGTTCCAGTTCGCCTCGACGAACCTGGTCATCGAGCTCGGCATCATCATGTGGATCCTGCTCGGCTGGCAATTCACGGTCGCCGAATTCGCCGGCGGACCGCTCATGATCGCGATTCTCGTCGCGCTCTTCCGCATCTTCCTCACGCCTCGGCTCGTCGCCGCCGCGCGCAGCCAGGCCGAGCGCGGCCTCAAGGGCTCGATGGAAGGCCACGCCCAAATGGACATGTCAGTCACCGAAGGGAGACTGTGGGAGCGGATCTTCTCGGCGCGCGGGTTCACCGCGATCTCGCACTACTTCCTGATGGACTGGGCGTCGATCTGGAAGGACGTCGTCGGCGGACTCGTCCTTGCCGGCGCGCTCGGGTCGTGGGTGCCGAAGGAATCGTGGCAGGCGTTCTTCGTCACGCGCGATCCGACGCTCGCCGCGATCTGGGGGCCGTTAGTTGGGCCCCTGGTTTCCGTCGTCAGCTTCGTGTGCTCGATTGGCAACGTCCCGCTCGCGGCGGTGCTCTGGAACGGCGGCATCAGCTTCGGCGGCGTGGTCGCGTTCATCTTCGCCGACCTCATCGTCATCCCGATCCTCAACATCTACCGCAAGTACTACGGCGGGCGCGTCAGCCTTTTTCTCTTCGCGACGTTCTACGCGGCGATGGCCCTCGCGGGCTTCGCGGTCGAGGTGTGCTTCGGCGCACTCGGGCTCATCCCGACGACCCGCGCGGCGCTGGTCGCCGCGCCCGAGATCACATTCAATTACACGACAGTCTTGAATGTGCTCCTGCTTGGGCTGGCCATCGTTCTTGTCTGGCGGGCCGCCAGGACCGGCGGATTCGCTATGGTCCGCATGATGGACGCCATGCCGACGACGCTCGATCGGCACGGCGCTTAGTAGGACTCGGGCGCAGACTGGAGCGATCGGAGGCGCTCATGGATCGAGACGGACACGCGCAGAACGAGCGCGACACGACTCGAACGCTGCTAACGGTGGCGGCGGTCGCCGTCCTCGCGCTCTTCGCCGTCCCCGCCGTGGGCATGCTGATCATGTGGGGAGTGCTGGGCACGATGCGCGGGGTCGGTCCGTTCGGCGTGTGGATGCCGATGTTCGGTGCGGGTGGCGGGATGATGCTGCTGTTCGCGCTGGTGCCCGTCGCTCTTCTGGCGCTCCTGGTCTGGGCCGTCCGCGGCCAGAGGAGCTCCCCCGCCCGCGGCGATGCCCTCGCGATCCTGCAGCGCCGCTACGCGGCCGGTGAGATCCAGCGCGAGGAATACGAGCGCATCCGCACGGACCTGCTGCGCGACCGCGGATAACGCGAGACCGGTCAGCTAGCGCGAATCGGCTGGCGTGCGGAAACAGGTCCATGAGCTCGTAGACCTCGCGATGATGAACAGCCAGGAGATGTCAGGCACTGGCGCACAGGATGCGCATTCCGGCGGTTCCCTATCGTTCCGCGCGGTGGCGACGCCGCGCGCGGTCATCTTCGATCTTGGTGGCACGCTCGTGCATTGGTCTGACTGGGATAACAGCGCGGAGCTCAAGTGGGCCGCGTCGTACGACCACCTGGTCACCCAGTTCGCCGACCGGAAATGGCCTTCGCGCGACGGGTATGTCATGGCGATGCGCGAATCCGAGCGCGAGCATTGGCGGAGAGTCGACACCGAGCACTGGAGCGGGCCGCCGACCGGCCTCGTCCGCGAGGGCTTCGACCGTCTCGGTGTCCCGGTCAGCGGCGCGGAGCTCCTCGGTGCCATGGACGGTTATGCGAAGGCGATCGCGGGATGGTCGACCGTTGATCCCGACGCCGTCTCCACGCTCACGCTCCTGCGTGCGCGTGGCTACCGGCTCGGGCTTCTGTCGAACACCTGGTGGGCGGCGGATTGGCACAACGCCGACCTCGCGACGCACGGCCTCGCGGCGCTCATCGACGCGATCGTCTACACCTCCGATCTGCCGCACTCAAAGCCGCACCGGACCGTATTCGAAGAGGTCGCAAAACGACTCGATGCGACGCCAGAGGAGTGCGTGATGATCGGCGATCGCATGGTCGATGACGTCAGCGGAGCCCTCGAGATCGGCATGCGAGGGATCTGGCGGAAGAACACATCAGGATTTCCTTCGTCGATCGCCGTGCCCTCCGCCGAAATCGAAAGGCTCTCGGAGCTTCCAGATCTCCTCCGGAAGTGGGGTGGAGCTTGATAAGCGAAGCGACGGAGCGCCAAGAAAAGCCCTCGGCGCTGCATCGCGCGCTTCCTCGTTGTATGTGGGCGTCTCGTGAGCCTCTCTTGTCCTACCACGACAAGGAGTGGGGCACGCCGCTGCACGACGATCGCCGCCTCTTTGAATTTCTCGTGCTGGAGGGGATGCAGGCCGGGCTCTCTTGGGAGATCGTGCTGCGAAGGCGACCCGCGTTCCGGCGGGCGTTCGCGCGGTTCAGCCCGTCGAAGGTCGCCTCGTTCGGTCAGCGCGACGTCGCCCGGCTCGTTCGACCGTTATGTATGGGGATTCGCGGACAACGTCGCCCTCTCGAAGGACCTGAAGAAGCGGGGATTCCGCTTCGTCGGCCCCACAGTCGTCGAGTCGTTCATGCAGGCGGTCGGAATCCGGAACGACCACGACCGTGGCTGCTATCGCTACGCGGAGCTTGTCGCGCGACGGTAGACGACCTTCCCGCCGAGGATCGTGAGATCGATCTCCGCCTGACGGATGGCCTCGGGCGGCGCTGACAGGATGTCCCGGGAAACGACGACCAGATCGGCAAGCTTGCCCGCGGTAATGCTGCCCTTGAGGTCCTCCTCGTACGAAGCGAATGCGGGGTTGATCGTGTAGGCCGCGATCGCCTCCGCGACGGTGAGGGCCTGCTCGGGATGCCACGCGCGACCGACCGCTAGCGCGATGTTGTGGAGCGGCGAGAGCGGCGTCGCGCGCTGCTCGTTGAAGCTTCCCGGCCAGTCGGAGACAAGATCCAACCGCGCGCCCGCATCCCTGAGCGAACGCCATGCGTGCGCGGTCCTCGCGCGCTGCGGCCCGAGCCTTCGCTCGACCACACCGTCGTTCACCTGGTGCTGCGGCGTGATGTCGGCGATGAGGCCGAGCTTCCCGATCCGTTCGACCTCGCGCGCGCTGGGATACCAGGCGTGGATCACGCGGAACCTGCGATCGCGCGCCGGGTTCGCGCGAACGGCCGCCTCGTACCAGTCGAGCAAGAGACGATGCGCCTTGTCCCCGATCGTGTGCACGACCGGATCGAAACCGGCTGCGTCGGCGCCGGCGATATCGGCCGCCATGGTCGGCTCGTCGACGAACCGGAACGTGAAGTCTCTCGCATAGTCGGGATCGTCTTCATACGGCTTCTCCATGAGGAAGCCATCGATGAACGCCTTGAGCGCGCCGAACCGAAGGAGCCCCTCGTCGGTCCGCGGTTGGATGCCGCAGGAGACGATCTCGCGCCACACCGCCAGCGTGAGAAGCGCGTACACCCGCACGGTGAGCTCGCCTCGTCGCTGCAGCTCGCGGAAAAGACCCAGATCGGTGGCGCTGCGCTCCACGTCGGTGTGGAAGGCGTGCCGCTGGGAGATCTCGTCGATGCGCGCGACGTCGTGGATCCCGGTGATCCCGCTGCGGCGCAGCTCGTCGAGCGCGGCGCGCGCCCCAGCGAGCGCGACCTCGCGGGTGTAGGGAGCGACGAGCTCGGCCAGGCGCTCGCCGGCGCGACCGACGAGCACCCCCGTTGGCTCGCCCCCACCGTCCCGCTCCACGCCGCCGCCCCGAGGGTCCGGCGAGCGCCTGCCGATCCGCGCTCGGGCGAGCGCGAGCGAGTTGGCGACGTAGGCGCCGTCGACGCGGCGAACAAGGACCGGGTGATCGGGCGCGACAGAATCCAGGGCGCGGCGGTCGATGGCGAACGGCGCCGGCCGGGGCTCGTGGCGGCGGTCCGCTTCCCACGTGACCGCGGCCCCGATGTCGCCACCCGTCAGCCACATGCCGGCAGGAACGCGCGCGACCGCCGCGGCGACCTTCGCCAACACCTCAGCGGTGTCGCGCTCGTCGTAGAGGCCGATCCGGAACACCCATGCGGCGGCGTTCCCGAAGTGCGTATGCGCATCGATGAAGCCCGGCAGCGCAAGACGCCCGGCGAGGTCGACGATCTCGGTGCTCGGGCCGAGGAGGGGCGTGACATCGCTGTCCGAGCCGACGGCGACGATCCGGTCGCCGCGGAGCGCGACCGCGCGCGCTTCCGGCCGTCGCGGGTCGACGGTCCAGACGCGACCGCCGCGGAGGACGAGGTCGGCGGGCCCGGCCGTGTTCAGCCGATGCGGCGGCGCGCGTTGCGACCGGCGCGGTACAGGTTGGCGAGCACGAGCGCGAGGACGAGGCCGAGCAGCACCCAACCGGAGTTCTCGCTGATGATGTCGGCGCCCGAGTGCGCGATCACCCAGGTGATCGCGAGGGCGACGATCGCGCCGACCGCGAGCTGACCATCGTCGACGAGCAGCCCGTAGGTGTTGTCCCAGATGGCCCGCATCACGCTAGACATTGCGAGCCTCCACACGCGCTCCCTCAGGGAGGAGCCCGTTGAGGAGCCGGACCGCCAGCCAGCTTGCAAGCAGGAACGACCCGAGGATGAGCGGGATCGATGCGGCGTCGCCAGGCCACTCCGCGCCCACGCCCTCGCCGAACCAGAACACGCCGAACGTCGAGAGCATCGCGCCGACGCCGAACTTGAGTAGGTTCTCGGGCACCGCGGTGAGCGGCGAGCGCAGCACTGCGGCGACCGCGATGACGATGATCCCGGCGGCGATCGCGCCGAGGATCGCCGCGTTCATCGCGCCGACCCCCTTCGCCCCGAACGCGATGACGATGAAGGCGACCTCGGTGCCCTCGAGGAGCACCGCCTTGTAGGCGACGATCATCCCGATCCAATCCCAACGGTCGCGCGCGACGCCTTGGGCGCGGAGCTCTGCGACTTCGCGGCGATAGATCTCCTCTTCATCGTGCAGGGCGACGATCCCGGCGAAGCGCAGGACCGCCTTGCGCAGCCAGCGCAACCCGAACAGGAGCAGCAGCGTTCCTACGATGCCGAGCAAGAGGTGCTCCGGAACGACCGTGACGATGGCGACGCCAAGCGTACCGACGATCAGCGCGAGGGTCAGGGCGGAAAGCGCGCTTCCCACGAGCGGAGCGCGCCAGCCGCGCGTGATGCCGACGGCGAGGACGATGGTCGTGGCCTCCACGAACTCGACCGCGCTGGCGAGGAACGCGGGTGTTGCCGCGATGGCGATCGTCGCAAGATCCACCGAGTTATCCCTCCACCCAGCCATCGTTCATCGCGGTGCCGGTGAGCCCGTCCGGCCCGGGCCTGAAGTCGTGCACCTTCGTCGCCATCGCCTCGACCCGGATCTGGCTCATCACGCCGACGAACGGAAGGATCTCCATAACGCGTTTCTGGGCGTCGACGTAGGTCTGCTTCCGCTCTGCGGTGTTCAGGTCCTGGCCCTGGCCCTTGGTGAGGAGCGCATCGAGCTGCGGGTCGTTCAGGTTGGCGAAGTTGCTCCCGGACACGCGGTTCGCCGAGTGGTAGCAGACCCGAAGGATCCCGTCGGGGTCGATGCTCGTCGAGGAGGTCGCGGCCATGTTGTGCTTGTACCCACGCACGTAGTCGAGGTACGGCCCGCGGTCCATGACCTGGACCTTGAGGTCGATGCCCACGTCGCGCAGCTGCGATTGCATCGCTTGGGCGATCTCGGTCCAGGGGCTTCGGAACGTGGCGAGCGCGATCTCGAGGAGCGTGTCGTCCCGTGCCCACACGCCCTCGGAAAGCGGACCGACCGATACGTGGTGCACGCCGAAGAAGATCCTGTCCACGATCGACTTGCGGTCGACGGCCCAGTTCACCGCCTCGCGCACCGCGCGGTCATCGGTCGGCGGGCGGCTGACGTTCATGCTGAACCCGAGGGTGTGGCTCGCACGCGGCGACATGACGAAGCGGAAGCGCTTGTCATCCTTGAGACGCGCGTAGTCCGCCTCCGGGATCTCGTCGATGAACAGGTTCTCGCCGCTCTCGAGGGTCGCGACGCGGGTGGACGGCTCCGTGATCGCGCGGAACTTGATCTGATCGAGGTACGGCGCGGCGCGATTGCGGAAGAGCTCGGTCGGCCAGCTGTAGTCGGGGTTCGCCTTGATCGTGACCACCCCGTCCGAGGAGCGTCCGGCGAACATGAACGGTCCCGAGCCCACCGGTTCGGCCGCGACGTCACCGGGCTTCAGTGTGGCGAGGTACTTGGGGGAGAGGACGCCGAAGAAGTAACGCCAGATCTGCAGCATGAACGCGGGATACGGCTGCTTGAAGCTGAACACGACCGTCTTGTCATCGGGCGTGGTGATCTTGTCGATGGGACCCACGAGCGAGACGACCGCGCCGGCCTTCGTCTTCGGGTCGAGGATCCGGTCGAACGATCCCTTCACCGCGGCCGACGTGAGCGTGCTGCCGTCGTGGAACTTCACCCCGTCGCGGAGGCTGAACGTGAACGTCTTCGAGGAATCCGCGATCGTCCACTTCGACGCGAGCGCCGGGTAGAACTTCTGGTCGCTGTCCATGGTGATGAGCGTGTCGAGGATGTTCTGCGCGATCTCGCCGGCGGCCGCGCCGGTCGTGAGCGCGGGATCGATGACGTCGATCTTGTCCCACTGGCCCCACGTGAGCGTCCCGCCCTTTACCGGCTTGAGTGACGCCGATGCGCTCGTCGTCGTGGCGGTAGGCGCGCATGCGAAGATCGCGGCACTCGCCGCCGCCAGCGCCGAGCGTCTCAGGAATTCGCGGCGGTACATCTGCCCATTCATCGAAAGCCTCCCCCACCGGTCGTCGTGAGCGCACCGTCGAGAATGTCGAGCCCTTCGTCGAGCTGCGCGTCGGAGATCGTGAGCGGGACCAGGGTCCGGATGACGTTCGAGAAGAGACCCGCGCGCAGGAGGAGCAGACCGCGCTCGCAGGCCGTCCGGATCGTGGCGTCGACGAGCGCCGACGCCGGCTTTTTCGTCTTCCGGTCCTGCACGAGCTCGATGGCCTGCATGGCACCGAGGCCGCGGACGTCGCCGATCGCCTCGTGCCGCTTCGCCATGTCGTCGAATCGCGCGCGAAGGGCGTCGCCGATCCGCATCGCGCGGTCGAGAAGACCGTCGCGCTCGATGACCTCGATGGTCCTGATCGCCGCCGCGCATGCGACCGGGTGGCCTCCGAACGTGCTGCCGAGCGATCCAGGGCCGAGGGCGTCAAACAGGTCAGCCCTGCCAGTCACGGCGCCGATCGGAAAGCCGGCACCCAGCGACTTCGACGTGACGAGGAGATCGGGGGTCACGCCCGAGTGCTCGATCGCGAACATGCGGCCGGTCCGGCCCATGCCGGTCTGAATCTCGTCGGCGATGAAGAGGATGCCGTGGCGACGGCAGATCGCGGCGATCCGTTTGAGGAATCGGGCCGGTGGGACCACAAACCCGCCTTCGCCCTGCACCGGCTCGACGATCACCGCGGCGACGTGCTCGGGCGCGAGATTCGTCTCGAGGACCTGGTCGAAGAGGCGCACGTGCAGGTCCGCAAGCTGCTCCTCGCCGACGTCGGCGATCGGCCGGTACGGATAGGGGTACGGCACGTGCGCGACGCTCGGCGTGGTGGACCGCATGAATGCCATGCGCGAGTTCTTCGTCTTCCCCGTTGCGGTCATCGCGGTGTAGGTCCGCCCGTGAAAGCTGTTCTGGAAGGCGATGATCCACTCGCGTCCGGTGGCGACGCGCGCGATCTTGATGGCGTTCTCCACCGCCTCGGCGCCGCTGTTCGCGAAGACGCTCCGGGTCGCGATGGTCGAGCCATCGATCCGCGGATAGATGCGATCGAGCTGCTCCGCGAGCCGCACGTATGGCTCGTAGCTGACCACCTGCGCCGACACGTGTGCGTACCGATCGAGCTGATCGCGGACCGCCGCGATGACATCGGGGTGCTGATGACCGAGGTTCAGCGCGCCGATGCCGGCGACGAAGTCGATGTATCGATGGCCCTCCGGATCGAACACCTCGGCGCCGGACGCTCGTGCCACGACGACCGGCGTTCCGACGTGCAGTCCGTTCGGCACGAAGCGCTCGCGAAGCTCGCGCACCTCCGCGCTTGTCAGACCCAGGCGCGATTCGACGAGCGTGCTCACGACACTCCCTCCTTCGTGCGCTCGACGATGCGAGCGCGCAGCGCTTGAAGCTCGTCTGCCGCCGCGAGCGCTCCCGCCCGGTCGCGCCCTGCGAGTCCAAACAGCAACGCATCCAGGACCACGACGGTGATCGCCGACAGGTGGAACATGCCACCCCCCGCGCGGCGCGCGGACAGGGCTACCGTGAACTCCCCCGCGAGCGCCAGGCCGAGCGTGTCCGTGATGAGGATCGATGGAAGTCCGAGGTCCCGCGCGCGCTCCAAGGTGAGCTCCGCCTCCGGGCTTGACCGGTCGTACGCGAGCACGACGACGACGTCGCCCGCGCGCATGTCGATGAGCGCGTCCGCGAGCGCCTGGCCGCGCGCTCCGACGGACAGTGCCGCACGGCGCATCCGGCGCAGACGCGACGCGAAGTACTCGGCGAGCGGCGCATTCGGTCCGAGGCCCTGGATCACGACACGCTGCGAGCCGGCGATGAGCTCGAGCGCTCGCGTGAACTCGGCCGCCCGCAAGGTCTCGCGCGCGTCATGGAGCAGCTCGATCTCGGTGGCGAGCACGTGCTCGAGGACAGCCGCAGGATCGCTCCCTAGATCCTCGAGACTGCGGCCGAGCCGCAAGGTCGGGGTGGCCCGTGTTCGCATCGCCTCGCGCAGCTCCGCTTTGAGCGCCGGAAGGCCCGAGTACCCGAGCGACTGCGCCGCGCGGATCACCGTCGCGTCGCTGGTGTCCAGCCTTCCCGCGATCTCGACCGCCGAAAGGAACATCACCTCCTCGCGGTGCTGTGCGAAGAATCCGGCGACGCGCTCCTCGGCTGGGCTCAGGTCGGGTCGCACCGCGGCGATGCGTTCTTCCAGCGTCGCGTCTTGGGAGGCGCCGATCGACGTAGTGTTCACTGCCATCCTGCCCGCGGACTGTAGTGTATGCTGCGGAGCGATTTCAAGTAGGGCGGTGATCCGTGGCCGAGCTTTCGACGATCGAGATCCGAGGGGAGCGCCGCGACCTGGGCCGGCAGCATGGCGAGGCCGCCCGCGGCCAGATCCGCGACTCGATCGGCTACTACCGCGAGTCGTTCAAGCGCATCACCGGCCTCGAGTGGGCGCAGATCCGCAGCAACGCTCCGCGCTGGCTGCAGCCGATCGAGAGCTACCTGCCCGGCATCAGCGAGGAGATCCACGGGATCGCCGAGGGCGCCGGCGTCGACTTCGCGGAAGTGCTCGCGCTGAACGCGCGCGGGGAGCTGTCGACGCACAACCCCTTCGCCGACGAAGCGGAGGAGGGCTGTTCCTCGTACGCGATTCTGCCGGAGGCCTCCGGCGACGGACATGTCTACTGCGGCCAGAACTGGGATTGGCGCTGCGAGACCGCGGGAACGGTGATCCTCCTGCGCATCGTGCAGCCGGGGAAGCCGACGATCGTGATGCAGACCGAGGCCGGCCAGGTGGGACGGCACGGAGCGAACTCAGCAGGGATCGCGCTCAACGCGAACGGCCTGGGGACCCGCTGGGGCAAGGGCATCGGCGTGCCGCAGCCGATCATCCGACGCAAGATCCTTGAAGCGACGGAGATGCAGACCGCGCTGCGTGCGGTCTTCGAGTCGCGCCAGTCGCTCTGCACGAATCTCCTGATCACGCACCGCGATGGCTTCGCCATCGACCTCGAGACGACACCGGATCGGCACGGCTGGATGTATCCGACCGGCGGGCTGCTCGTGCACACCAACCACTTCATCGCCTTCGTTCCAGAGCAGATCGCGGCCACCTACCGGCCGTTCTCGGTGAACTCGCTCTGGCGCCTGCCGCGCCTGACCGGAGGCCTGCGGGCCGCCAGGAAGCCTGGCGATCCGGCGGCGGTCCGCGGCACGATCGCGACCGCGCTTCGCGATCACTTCGGTCATCCGAACTCCGTCTGCAAGCACGGCGACGCGACGTCGCAGGGCACCGATGTCAACCAGACGATCACCTCGAGCATCGTCGACCTCACCACTGGCGACTACTGGCTCGCGGCCGGGAATCCGTGCGAGGGCGAGTACCGGCGGCTCCCATGGAATCTCTACGACGAGGCCGCCGGGGCCACATCACGAGAGGTGGCCGCCGCAGGGCACGTGTGACGCACGAGGCGACGCTGCGCGTGTACTCGGGCCGCAACCGGCCCGATCTCGGGCCGATCTACCGGCTGTTCGAAGGCCTGACCGGCACGCGGGTCGAGGTTGAGAAGATCTATCACCTCGACGTCGAGCGACGCCTGCTCGACGAGCGCGCCGATCCCCGCGCGGACGTGCTCGTCACGAACAGCCAGGTCGCGGTCGAAGCCGCACGCCAGACTGGCATCTTCGAGCCGTACGAGGCCGAGGTCGCTCGCCGCTACGAGGAGTGGCTGCGCGCCCCCGATTACTCGTGGCTCTCGTTCACGGCGTGGCCGCGCGTCGCGATGATCAACAGGCGCCTGCTCCCGGACCCCGCGACCTGGCCTCGGACCCTGGATGACCTCTCGGGCGAGCCGTTCCGGGGCAAGGTCTCGATGGCGACGACCAGCGAAGAAACGACCGTCTCGCAGTGGAGCTCGATCCGGGCCGCGAAGGGGGATCCGTTCGCGTGGGCGCTCGTAGAGCGGCTCATTGCGAACGGTCTGCGCACGTACGAGTCGAACAAGGCGACGCGCGAGGCGCTCGTGCGCGACGGGAACGCAGTGGCGCTGGTGAATTCGTCGAACTACCACGTGTTCTTGATGGAGGGGAATCCGGTCGGCGAAGCGTGGCTCGATCAAGAGCCCGGCGGCCTCGGCACGCACGTCGAGGCGCACGTCGTCGCGGTCGTGCGAGACGCGAGACACGCTCGGGCCGCGCGCGCCTTCGTCGACTTCCTTCTTTCCGCCGACGTGCAGACGCTCCTCGCGCGAATGTTCGGTGAGACCCCGGTGAACCCCGACGCCACCGCCGGTCCGGTCCGTCCGCTCGGTCAGATCATGCGCACGCCCGTCGCCCTCGCGAAGATCACCACGCTGCGTGATAGCACCCGCGCCGAGCTCCTGCGGAAAGGCTTCGCTCCGCCCGCCCGCGACTAGGAGGCAACGTGCTCGACTGGCTCAGCGTCGACGGCAAGAAGCTCCTCGCGACGCGGATCCTTCGCACCTTCGCATACGGCTATCTCGCCGTAGTGCTCGGGCTCTACCTCGACCGCCTCGGGATGTCGCCGATCGAGATCGGTCTGGTCTTCACCGCGGCGATCGCCGGTTCGGCGGTCATGACGGTCTTCTGGTCGATCGTCGCCGACCGTTACGGCCGGCGTCGCACCGTCGCGACGATGGCCGTGCTCATGGCGATCGGCGGCCTGATCTTCGCCGTGACCAGCGGCTTCTGGCTCCTCCTCGTGGGTGCCTTCACCGGAACGATCAGCGCGACGAGCTCGGAGGTCGGGGTGTTTCAGACCGTCGAGCAGGCCGTGCTGCCGCAGACCGCGCCGAACGAGCGCCGCACGTGGCTCTTCGCGATCTACAACACCGCCGCCAACTTCGCCGGGGCGCTCGGCTCACTCGCGGCGGCCTCGGTCGGCTTCTTCGCGTCGCAGGGGCTCGCCGGTGCGGACGCGTACCGGCCGCTCTTCGCGCTGTATGGCCTCATCGGCCTGGCGAACCTCGCCATCTTCGTGACGCTCTCGGATCGCGTCGAGCTCGCCCGCGTCGAAGGCGAGCGGCGCTTCATCGGCATCCACCGCTCGGCGGGGACGGTCGCCAAGCTCGCGGGACTCTTCGGGCTAGACGCATTCGCGGGTGGCTTCGTCGTGCCGTCTGTCGTCGCCTACTGGTTCTACCTGCGCTGGGGGTTCGATCCGGGCACGCTCGCGGGGATCTTCTTCTGGGTCGGCATCCTCTCCGGCCTTTCGCTCCTCGCCGCAGGCTGGCTCGCCGAGCGCATCGGCCTCCTCAACACGATGGTCTTCACTCATCTCCCATCCCAGATCGCGCTCGTGCTCATCCCGCTCGCGCCCACGGCGTGGCTCGCAGTAGCCCTGTACCTCGCGCGCATGAGCGTCTCGCAAATGGACGTGCCCACACGCCAGTCGTACACGATGGCCGTGGTCGATCCGGACGAGCGCACCGCGACGGCCGGCCTCACCAACGTGGCACGCACGACCGCCACGGCGGTCTCGCCCACGTTCGCCGGGATGGCCTTCGGCGCGGCGGCCCTCGGTCTCCCCTTCTTCATCGCGGCGGCGCTCAAGATCGTCTATGACGTGACCATCTACTTCACGTTCCGCAATGTGCATCCCCCTGAGGAGCGCGCGCGACAAGAGGCGCGGCGCGTCGCAGCCGCGGCCAAGACGACCACGACGTGATCCGGTATATCGCGCAACGCCTCGTGGAGGCCGTTCCGGTCCTGCTGCTCGCGTCGCTGCTGGTGTTCTCGATCCTCCATCTGGTCCCGGGCGATCCGATCGACGCGATGATCGGTGCGGCGTCGTTCGGCGTCGGCGATCGGGCCGCGCAGGAGCAGCTCGTCGCACAGCTACGCGAGCAGCTCGGCTTGAACGACCCCCTCCCCGTCCAGTACCTGCGTTGGCTTTGGAACGGTCTGCATCTGGATCTGGGCGAGTCATTCATCCGCCACCAGCCCGTGGCCAAGGTCATCGGCGACCGTCTGCCGAGCACGGTAGAGCTCGCGAGCGCGGCACTGCTCCTCTCGATGACCGTCGGGGTCGCGCTGGGCCTGATCGCGGCCGTCAAACGGAACTCACCGATCGACCGCCTGGTGATGTTGTTCTCGCTCGGCGGCGTCTCGATCCCGAGCTTCTTCTTCGCGATCCTGCTCATCCTGCTCTTCTCGGTCACGCTCGGTCTCGTTCCCGCAACGGGGTCCGGCAGCCTCGACCGGCTCATCCTGCCGATGCTCGTGCTCGGCTACGAGGGCACCGGCCTCATCGCAAGGCTCACACGCGCCTCGCTCCTAGACGTCTTGGGTCGCGAATACGTCCGGACGGCGCACGCGAAGGGTCTGCCGCCGCGTACGGTCCTGCTAGGACACGCGATGCGCAACGCGCTCATCCCGGTCGTGACGATCGTGGGCCTGCAGCTCGGACGTCTCCTTGCGGGGAGCGTGATCGTCGAGACGATCTTTGCGCGTCAGGGCATCGGCCAGCTCGCGATCGATTCGATCCTCGCGAGGGATTACCCGGTCGTACAGGGTGTGATCCTGCTCACCGCGACGACGTACGTGGTGGCGAATCTCATCGTGGACGTGTCGTATGGCTTCATCAACCCCAGGATCCGCGCCGCCTAGCCTCGGCCGCGCGCCGATCGTCGCAGCGCTGCAGGGATCGCAGCGGCCACTCCCGCATCTTCCTGCGAGTCCCGGGCCCTACGCGCGGGCGTGGCGGCGCCTTCGCGCCGACCCGGTCGCGATGGCGACGCTCATTTATCTCGCCGCCCTTGTCGTCGCGGTGATGGCCGTTCCGATGCTCCTCGCGATCGATCCGTTCAAACATAGCCTGCGCGATTCGCTTCTCGCCCCGCTCAGCCCGGGCCACCTCCTGGGGACCGACCAGTTCGGACGAGATGTCCTATTGCGGCTCGTCGACGGCGGACGCGCGTCGCTTGCGGTCGGGTTCGGCGCCGTCGCGATCGCGACGAGCCTCGGCAGCCTCGTCGGCCTTGTCGCCGGGATGCGCGGTGATTGGGTCGACCGCGTGCTCATGCGCCTGGTAGACGTGGAGCTCGCGTTCCCGGGGATCTTGCTCGCGCTCATCATCGTGACCATCCTCGGACCCGGCCTCGAGAAGATCGCGATCGCCGTCGGGATCGGCGGCATGCCGCGCTTCGCGCGGATCGTCCGTGGATCCGTGCTCTCGACCAAGCACGAGCTCTTCATCGAGGCGGCGCGCAGCGTCGGCGCAAGCGATGCTCGCGTCGCCCTCGTCCATGTCTTGCCGCAGGTGCTCGGCCCGGTCATCACGATCGCGACATTCGGCCTGGCGACCGCGATCTTCTCGATCGCGGGGTCGTGCTCGCGGCAAACCTGCTCGGCGACGCGGTGCGCGACGCGCTCGATCCGCGACTCTTCAGCAAGGCCGACTGATCCAGAAGCAGCCAGGTGACCGAGGAGGAGAATCGAAGTCATGAGCATCGCCACGCGCACCGTCCGCGCACCGCGAGGGACCGAGCTGCACTGCCTCGCGTGGCCGCAGGAGGCCGCGTTCCGGATGATCCAGAACAACCTCGATCCGGATGTCGCCGAGAAGCCCGATGAGCTCATCGTCTACGGCGCCACGGGCCGCGCGGCGCGGTCCTGGCGCGCGTTCGACCGCATCCTCGAGACGCTGCGTCGGCTGCGGAGCGACGAGACGCTGCTCGTGCAGTCGGGCAAGCCGGTTGGCGTCTTCCGCACGCACGAGTGGGCGCCGCGAGTCCTCATCGCGAACGCGCTCATCGTCCCGCGCTGGGCGACGTGGGACGAGTTTCGCCGCCTGGAGGACGCGGGCTTGACGATGTACGGGCAGATGACCGCGGGATCCTGGATCTACATCGGGACGCAGGGGATCCTGCAGGGCACCTACGAGACGTTCGCGGCCATCGCGAAGCGTCACTTCGGCGGGTCGCTCGCGGGGAAGGTCGTCGTGACGGCCGGTCTCGGCGGGATGGGCGGTGCACAGCCGATGGCCATCACGATGAACGAAGGGATCGGCCTCGTGATCGAGGTGGATCCGGATCGCGCAATGCGCCGCTTGAAGCAGGGCTTCCTCGACGAGATCGCCATCTCGCTCGAGGATGTGCTGCTCAAGTTCGACACGTATCGGAAGAGTCGGACGCCGCGCAGCATCGGACTGATCGCGAACGCAGCGGACGTCCTACCCGAGCTCGTGCGCCGCGAAGTGCGCGTCGACGTCGTGACCGATCAGACGAGCGCGCACGATCCGCTCGATGGCTACGTCCCTGCGGGCGTCGCCGACCCTGCGGAGCTGCGTCGGCGCGATCCGGAGGAATACATCCGTCGCGCGCGGGCTTCGATCGCGCGACACTGCGAGGCGATCGTCCAGCTCCAGCGTCACGGCGCGGTCGCCGTCGACTACGGCAACAACCTGCGCGGCGAGGCGAAGGAGGCCGGCTTCGCCGATGCCTTCAGCTATCCGGGATTCGTTCCCGAGTACATCCGCCCGCTCTTCGCCGAAGGGCGCGGGCCGTTCCGCTGGGTCGCGCTCTCGGGCGAGCCGGCAGACATCCGGCGCACGGACCGGCTCGTGCGGGAGCTCTTCCCGCACGACGAGACGCTCGTACGTTGGATCCGCCTCGCCGAGGAGCGGGTTCCGTTCCAGGGGCTCCCCGCTCGCGTGTGCTGGCTGGGCTACGGCGAGCGTGCGGAGTTCGGCGAGGCGATCGACGACCTCGTCCGCGGCGGCGAGATCGGAGCACCCATCGTCATCGGCCGCGACCACCTCGACTCAGGCTCAGTCGCGTCGCCCTTCCGCGAGACGGAAGGCATGCGCGACGGCAGCGACGCGATCGCCGACTGGCCGATCCTCAATGCCCTGGTGAACACATCTGCCGGCGCGACCTGGGTCTCGGTCCATCACGGGGGCGGAGTCGGCATCGGCAACTCGCTGCATGCCGGGATGGTCGCCGTTGCCGATGGCACGACGCTGGGACGCGAGAAGCTGCGCCGCGTTCTTACTACCGATCCGGGCACGGGCGTCATGCGCCACGCCGACGCCGGCTACCCCGAAGCGATCACCTTCGCGCGCGAACGCGGGATCGATCTTCCCTCAGGCGGCGACCGCTAGGTCCCGGTCGCCGAGCAGCCGCAGCCGCGCGAGGACGAAAGCCCCCGCGTAGAGCGCGGCGATGACCACCAGGAGCTGCTGATAGCCGATAACGAGGGCCGCGTACTCGAGACATCCGCCGACGACGGCGCCGAGGACGTTCGAGGCGAACGCCATGTCGGCGGTGCGCGTGTCACGGAACGACGCGGTGAATACGAGGTTCGCGAAGAACACCGGGAGGAAGGCGAGGGTCGCCGCGAGCACATACCGGAGGACCGGTGGATCGATGAGGAGAGTCGCAGGCGGGACGAGATAGTTGGCAAGAAGGCTCGCCGCGAGAAGGACGTAGGGGATCGGACCACGGATGCGCCACCGCGCCGAAACGCCGATCGCCGCGAGCACCGACAGGAGGATCGCCGCGAAAACGAGCGCATTGACCGTCCAGGTGCTGCCGAAGAGCAGGCTGAAGGTCGCGAGGTTCCGGGTCTCGAGGAGCAGGAACGCCGCGCCGAGGGCGAAGAAGTGCGGACTCGTCCGCCGCAGCTCCGTCCCTGCGATGCGCGCCGCGATTAGGACCGCGGCCGCCGCGATGAGCAGAGCCATCGCGAGCACGACGATGTAGTAGCCGGCGATGCTCGGCGTCTCGAGGTAGAGAAACGGCCAGTCGTCGGTCGCAGGCCGAAGCGCGCCGGCCCCATCGATGTGGTCCACCGCGTCGCCGAGGGATCGCGCCGTCGTGACCCCGGGCCCGTCGGCGAACGCCGCGCCCGGGTTGCGCGGGCCCGCGTAGGTGCGGACGATCGGCGGCGCACCGAAGACGTCATTCAGCATGCCGGCGAGCTTCCCGATGAGGAAGGGCTGGTCGTAGTAGTTGTAGATGACGAGCACGCCGTCGGGCGCGAGATGATCACGCGCCTCGGCGAGCGATTCCTCCGTGTAAAGGAACGACTCCAGGCGCAGGTTCGCCGCGGTGCTCGAGAGGGTGAGCGAATCGGTCAGCGCGAGAACGATGAGGTCGTAGGTCTGATCGGTGCGACGCAGGACGGCCCGCCCGTCGTCGACGATCTCGCGCACGCGAGGATCCGCGTAGGGCCGGTCGGGATGGAGGCGTTCGCCGAGATCCAGGATGCGCGGGTCGATCTCGACGGCGTCGACGCTCGTTGCGCCTCGCGCGAGCGCGCCATCGACGTCGGTCCCATTGCCGGCCCCGATCACCAGCACGCGCGCGAACGTCCGGTTCGGGAACCACCGGTAGACCTGGTCGTAGAAGGCCTCGCGCTGCGGCGAATTCAGGGGATAGAAGTTCTGATGAGGGATCCCATTGACCGCGAGGAACGGGGCGCCGTTGTCGGGGAAGAACATCGTGATCCGGTAGTAGGGCGACCAGATGTCGCCGACGACCGCCTGCAGAACGATCGTCGCGGCGACCACGGTCGCGACCGAGGCGAAGCCGAGCAGCGAGCCGCCTCCGCTCGGACGCAGGCCACCGCGCGCCGCGAGCGCGACCCCGAGCGTGGCGAACCAGACCGGCGGCGGCAAGCTGAGCGCGGAGCAGAGCGCGAAGGCGGCGATCCCCGCGATGGAGCCCGCGATGTCGATGGCGTACGCGCGCAGCGGGGGCATCGCGCGCAGAAGTGGACCGAGCGGCATCGCCAGCGCCGCCATCAGGCCGGCCACGAGCACGAAGATGATCGGCAGAACGAAGTAGTTCGGGTCCGCGACGTGGCTCGCGGCGAGCTGCGCGAGGACGCTTCCTGCCAGAACCGGCCGGAAGTCGATCTTCACCGCGAGGATGAAGAGCGTCGTGATGACGAGGAGCGGTGCCCAGAAGGGCAACCGAGGCGGCTCGAAGCGCCGCCCGAGCAGGATGCCGACGCCGATCCCCAGGAAGCTCGCCATGAGGACCAGATTCGAGAAGAACGTCACGTACACCACGTTCGCCGGGACCCAGCGGATGAAGACGAGCTCGGCGAAGAGAACGATCGCGCTCGTCAGGAAGAGCCGCGCCTCAGGGGATTGAAGCCGGCTCAACCTCGAGATCGTAAAGCGGGATCGGATAGGAAATGCCGGCATCAACGACAAAAAGCTGGATCGATCCGGTGGCAGAGAGCGATGTCGGGATCACGCCGTCGAGCTTCACGCCGCCGCCGAACACGATCACCGTCGTCCGCACGGATGGCGGCGGCTCGGCGCGCACGCTGCGATCGAGCACTTCGGGGGTCGCGCCGCTGTACCGGACCGGACGGTCGCGTGCGTAGTAGATCGCGGTGAGATATCCCGACTGCGCGACGACGACCGATCCGCGGGCGGGGGTCGCGGTCGTGACGGCGACGAGCTCGTGGACCGAGCGGTCGTGGGCGGCGAGCGCCTCAGCCGATAGGCCGTACGGCCCCGTGACGATGAAGAACGCACCCTGCGCGACCGCGACCACCGTCCCCAAAGCGATCGCCCACGGACGTCCCGCGCCGATCGCGTCGAGCCAAGCCGCGAAGGCGACGAAGATCGCGGGCAGGACCGACAGCACGTACGCCGGATCGCCGGTATGCACGAAGGTGTAGAAAACGAGCGCGGGAACGATCCAGAGTGCGAAGAACGTCGCATTGGGCGATCGCCCGACCGCCGCAAGCCGCGCGAGACCGCGCACGAGCATGACCAACCCGACGGCGAGGCTGCCCCAGAAGAGTCCATAGGCCGAGAGCGAGAGATTGCTGACCAGCTGCGGGGCACCGGACGCGATCGGTGACATCGTTTCGACGCGGCCGGCCTGCGCCGTAAGCGCGGCGACGTAGCCGTCGAGCCCGCCGGAACCGAGTGCGGATGGCACGAGCCAGAACAGGCAACCCGCGGCGACCGACCCGGCAGCGATCGCACGGTCGCGCCACGCTACGGGCGCGATCGTCCAGAGCCACAGCGGCCCGAGGATGACCAAGAGGTCTTGGCGAAAGCCGGCCGCGAGACCCCAGAGGAGCGAGGCCGCGATCGTGCGATCTGGCCGACCTCTCGATGCGTGGAACGCGCCGGCGATCGAGATCGATCCGAGTGCGAGCAGCTCGTAGGGGACGGCAGTCTCACCGAAGGTCCACGCGATCGGAGAGAGTCCCAGGCCGAGCGCACCGGCGCACGCGGCTCCGGATCGGGCGAAGCGGCGCGCGACGAGATACGCGGTGGCGGCGGCGAGACCAGAAGCGACGATGCTCACGGCGACGAGCGCGGAATTGCTGTCGTGGGTGAGCTGCCGGACGAGCGACGCGAGCGCGACGTAGAAAACGTATCCCGGAGCCTGCGGTCGCTGTTCCGCGATGTCGATCCCCTGCCGGTAGCCGAGCTCGAGCGCTCTCGCATAGAGGACCGAATCCCACGACCAGAGAGCCGAGGTCGCGAACGGGAGCCGGGTGGCGGCGACGACGAGGCCGATGAGCGCCGCGATCGCGAGGTCGCGCGACCGGCTCAGCGGGTCTCCTGTTCCTCGGGAAGGAAGGCGGGTCGAGAGACGAAGTCGACTCGGCGGTGGGTCTCATCGCAGAACGGCTTCTTCCCGGAGTGCCCGCAGCGGCAGAGCTTGACGGTGCGGCCCTCGGCGACGTGATGCTCGTTCCCTTCGGCGTCGAGGATCGTGATCGGCCCGGTGACGACGTAAGGGCCGTTGGTCTCCATACGGATCGTGGGTCCGCTCATTGTCCCGCCTCGAGATGCCTTGCGAAGAACGTGAGCGTCTCGTCGATGATCTCGCGCGAGCGCTCGTCGTCGTCGCGCGTGTCGAACCCGTGCTGCCCGTCGGGATGGTCGAGGACCACCAGGTCGACGCCGCGCTCCCGGGCGCGGTGGATGAACGTGTCGGTACCTATCAGGATCGCGGGGCGGTCGCGGCCCGCGCGGGCGACGAGCAACGGCGGCAGGTCGGGCGTATCCGGATCGAGCGCCGTGATCGCCGACCAGCGGCGGATGCGCTCGTCGATCGGCGGCCGGAGCTGATCGCGGTACGGCTCGAGATCCCAGATCGTGTAGAAGCCCGCGGCGCAGCGCAGCCAGTCGGGGCGCCGTTGTAAGAGTGGAGCAAGCCCGAACGGTCCTCCGGCGGAGAAGACCCAGAGCCCGATACGCATCGGATCGACCTCGTATTGCGCGGCTCGCTCGCGTACGAAGGCGACGGCGGCCCGGACCTCCGCGGCCTGTTCGGCCGCGAACTGGCCGCCCACCCCGGACCGATGGTTGAACGGCACGCCGACGATGCCGCGCGCGGCGAGGTGCTCCCCGTACGAGCGGAACACACCCCAGTCCTTGGCCGTCGCGATGATCTCCTCAGGCGCATCGCCGTTGACCAGGAACACGACCGGGAACGTCCCCGCGCGCGGTGGTCGGTAGATGTCGAGGCGAAGCGAGCGGCCGTCCTCGGTGCGGTAGACGAGGTCGCGCTCGACGCGCGCGCCCGTCGGCGGCGGCAGAACGGTCGGGGCGCTCAGCCCGGGGGCTTGGGGGGCGAAGCCACCCATTCGCATCAAGCGTTCTCGCCGTGATAGCGACCGCGGTACGGCTCGTCCGTCGGGCTGGAGAGACGAAAGAACACGAGCTGCGCGACCCGCGCGCCGCGCTGCAGGCGATAGCCACGCGAGTTATGCACAGAGAGAAGGCCTTCGCCGCGTCCCGAGTAGCCCGGGTCCCAGACCGCGCCATGGATCGTCACACCCGATCGAAGCAGGCTCGAGCGCGGATGCACGAGCGCGATGAGGTCGTTCGGCAGATTGACCCGTTCGCGATAGGTGATCACGTATCCACCCCGGTGCAGATCCCACCAGCCGTCCTTGTCCATCTGCACATCCTCGCGGGCCGCAGGCTCGCGGACGGTGTCCGCCGCGCCGAGCAGACCCGGTGAGCTCAACAGCTGCACGCGCTCGACACGGAGGTCGACTCCGCTCGGCTGGAGCTGGACGTGCGGATCGAGATCTTCGACGAGAGGCGGTGAGCCCGCGAGGGCGGCGCGAAGCTCCTCGCGAGAGAGAACGGTCACGCGGCGATGCTAGTGACAGAATCGCCCGCGTGCCGCTCGAGGCGAAGACCGTCGCGAGCTCGAAGACGGTGATGTCGCGGATGATGCTGCCCTCGGATGCCAATCCATACGGCAACGTGCACGGCGGCGAGATCATGAAGCTGATCGACTCAGCCGCCGGCGCCGCCGCCACGCGCCACGCTCGCGCTCGCGTGGTCACGGCGCGCATCGACGAGCTTTCGTTCACCGCGCCGGTCTACGTCGGCAACCTCGTGACGGCTCGAGCCTCGGTCAACCACGTCGGACGGACCAGCATGGAGGTCGGTGTCCGCGTCGATGCCGAGGACATGCTCAGCGGGAAGGTCGCGCACGTCGCGTCGGCCTATCTGGTCTTCGTCGCGACCGACGATCGCGGCCGGCCGGTGCCGCTACCGCCGCTCGTCGCTGAGACCGACGAGGAGCGACGGCGGTTGGAGGCGGCAGAGGAGCGGCGCATGATCCGGCTCCGCCGACCGCGGGCGACGTAGACTCCGCGCGTTCGCCGCGGAGGTGGATATGCGTTCGCTAACTCGCTCTCTCGCGCCGGTCCTGGTGGCAGCGCTCGTAGCCGTCGCCTGCAACGCGCCGCGCGCGTCGTCGTCGGCGACTCCCGCCGCGACCGGAACCCCGAACTTCACCGGACGCACGCTCAACATCGTCACCGGCGGCACGGGCGCGGTGTACATCGTGTACGGCGCCGGACTCGCGGAGCTTCTGAACAAGAAGCTCGGCACCGCCGCGAGCGCTCAGTCGACGACGGCGTCAGTGGACAACATGAAACTGATCCGCGACGCCAAGGCCGACGTCGCATTCACGCTCGCGGACACCGCATTCGACGCCGTGAACGGAAGCGGCTCCTTCGCGCCGCCGGAGAAGAAGGCCGATGCGAAGGCGCTGGCGGTCCTGTACTCAAATCTCACCCACCTCGTCGTGAAGGACGCCGCGGGCATCAACACCGTGACCGACCTCAAAGGCAAGCGCGTCTCGGTCGGGTCAGCGGGAAGCGGCACCGAGGTCATCGCCAACCGGACCTTCGAGGCCTACGGGATGGACGCCGGCAAGGACATCGATCGGCAGCGGCTCGGCGCGCAGGACTCCGCGAACGCGCTAAGGGACGGCAAGATCGACGCGTTCTTCTTTAGCGGCGGCCTTCCCGTGCCCGCGATCCTCGACATCTCGACCAGCATGAAGATCAAGATGCTCGACCTCTCCGACAGCGTGCAGAAGATGTCGGCCAAGTACGGCAACTTCTACTTCCCCATCAAGATCCCCAAGACCACGTACAACACCGCGGCCGACGTGATGGTGTCAGGCGTCGCGAATCTCCTGGTCGTGCCGTCGAGCTTCGATCCCGCACTTGCGCAGGCGATCCTCGCGACGATGTTCGACAACAAGGCCGACCTCGTGAAGGTCCACGTCGCGGCGAACGATCTCACCCTCGAGACCGCGACCGTCGGCTCGCCGATCGATTTCCATCAGGGAGCGATCGACTATTACAAATCAAAAGGCGCGTGGAAAAAGTAGCGCGCTTCTCGTTCTCTTCACCGCGACCTTGACGACGGCGGGGGTGGCCCTCGCCACCCCCGTTCCCGTTCTCACGGTGAGCGATGGCCGCAGCGAGTTCGTCGGCGCGCTCGCGCCGGACGAGCCTCTCCTCTATAGCTATCGCCAGTCGATCTATCAGGTCACGGTCTACGAGGAGCTCGCGCGGATGGATGGCGAGATGCGCATCCAGCGCGCGCGGTCAAGCGACGTCCGCTCGATCGAGTACTTCGGCTGGAGAGGCGAGCCTGCGCAGGGTGGCGATGGGCTATGGATGGAGGAAGCCCCGGCGAGCGTCGCGCCTGAGACCGAGCTGGTGATCCGCATCACGCCTTCGGGGGAACAGCGGTTCGCGACGCGCCACTGGACCCTCGTGCTCAAGGATGGTTTCGGCGAGACCGTAGTGAGGGTCCGAGCGGAGGATCGACCGTGGCTCCTCGCGGCGCTCGCGGGAGCGCCGTGAGCGCGAAAGAGCCGGAGGTCGTCGCCCGGCCCGACCTCGAAGCGGTGCTCGCGGACGAAAAGACCAAGGAGCTCATCGAGGAGTACGAGGCCGAGGCAAAGACACGCACGTTCACCGGCTGGTGGGACCACGCCGTCACCGTTCTGGCCGTCGCGACCACGCTCTTCGCGCTCTATTACGCCGCCGCCGGCGCGGAGATCCCGCTCACCGGCTTCGTCCTCGTCCCGACGTTCACGATGCTCGGCCAGACCATCACCACGCCGCAGATCTACGTGATGCTGTTCCTGACCGCGATCCTCGTGCTCACCTTCCTCCTCTATCCCATGCATCCGCGATTCATCAAGCGCGTCACCGCGGTCGACCTCGCGCTCGTCGTCGCATCGATCGCCATCACCGCGTATGTCTTCCTCAACTTCGAGACCGTCATCTACCGAGTGAACAGTCCGAACGAGTGGGACTTCACCTTCGGCGTCATCGCGATCCTCACCGTCCTCGAAGCCGGCCGCCGCACCATCGGCTGGCATCTGCCGGCGCTCGGCCTTGCGGCCATGGCGTACGCCTATTTCGCCGACTTCATGCCCGGGCCATTCCACGGTCCGCCCAAGAACCTCGACGACATCGTCTCGAACCAGTACCTCGGGCTCGACGGCATGCTCGGGACGCCACTTCAGGTCGCTGCCACGTTCATCATCCTTTTCACGATCTACGGCGCCATCCTCGACTACACCGGCGCTGGCAAGTTCTACGTCGACCTCGCGTTCGCGCTCACCGGTCGCCGGCCCACCGGCGCGGCGCGGACGGTGACCGTCGCGTCGTTCCTTCTCGGAACGGTCTCGGGATCCGGCGTCGCGACGACCGTCACGCTCGGATCGATCACCTACCCGATGCTCAAGAAGGCCGGTCACGATCGCGAGTCCAGCGGCGCGATCCTGTCGGCGGGCGGAATAGGCGCGGTGATCTCACCACCTGTGCTCGGACCGGCCGCGTTCCTCATGGCGGAGATCCTGGGGATCAGCTACCTGCAGGTCGTGATCATGGCGATGATGCCGACGATCCTCTACTACCTCGGCATCCTCCTCATGATCGAGGTCGACGCGCGCCGGCTCGGCGCGCGCGAGATCGCGCTCGATGCGCCAGGGTTCTGGGCGCTGACCGCGCGGTACTGGTACCAGTACACGTCGCTCTTCGCGATCATCGCCTTCCTCATCGCGGGCTTCTCGACGATCACCGCGGTCTTCTGGTCGATCATCGTCGCGATCGCGGTCTCGTACATCCGTCGCGAGACCGCGCTCGGCCCGGCGAAGCTCGTGAAGGCCCTCGCCGCGGGAACGAAGCAGGTCCTGCCCGTCGGCGCGACGACCGCCGTCGCGGGTATAGCGGTCGGGATCCTTCTCCAGACCGGCCTGGGCCTCAAGATCTCGAGTCTCATCCTCGCGCTCGGTTTCGGGAACCTCGTGGCGACGCTCGTCGTGTCGGGGATCGTCCTGTGGGTGCTCGGCCTCTCGTTGCCCATCACCGCGACCTATCTCGTCGCGGTGCCCACGGTCGTGCCGGCGCTCATCACGCTGCACGTGCCGCCGCCCGCTGCGCACATGTTCGTCTTCTACTACGCGGTGCTGTCAGAGGTCTCGCCTCCGGTCGCACTGTCGCCATTCGCCGCCGCTGCGATCACCGGCGGCAATCCGTACAAGACGATGATGCTCACGTGGAAGTACGCGCTCCCCTGCTTCCTCGTCCCGTTCATGTTCACGCAGCCCGATGGCACAGCGATCCTCTGGACCGGCGTCTCCATCCCCGAGGCTGTCCTCGCATCGGTCTCCGCGGCGGTCGGGATCACGGCGCTGGTATGCGGCGTCGGCGGCTACCTCGTGCGGCCGACGAACCTCGTGGAGCGGGGGCTTCTCATCGTGGGCGGGGTGCTCCTGGTCGCCCCGGGCCTGCTCGCGGACGTCGCGGGGATCCTTCTGTTTGCCGCCGCCGCCCTCTCACAATTTGTGCGGCGGTACCGGGCGACCGCCACAGCTGCGGCTTAACCGCCCTGCGGTCGAGCGAGCGCTGGTACGGGACTTGCTCGCGGATGCGGACGTGGCGTCGCTGATCGCGTACGAATGCGTAGCCCCGGTCCACCGCGCGACGGACGCGAAGGCGAAAGGCGCGCTCACCGTTCACCAGGGCGAGTGGGCATATTGCGTCTCCGAGGAGCTAAGCCATCACGAATGGCGGCCGACGGGTGGCCTCGCGCTCGCGGACCTCCAGATCCGTCGCCTCGCGATGCGCGGCCAGCTCATCTCCGCCGAGGGTTAGAGCACCCGCTCCAGGTACTCGGCAAGGATCGTGAACGTCCGGATCTTCTGCTGGATGTCCGCACTTCCATGACCCTCGTCACCGAGCTCGACGTACTCGAAGTCGACGCCCTCGCGCTTGCCGAGCGATAAGAGCTTGTCGCGGAAGATCCGCGACTGCGACACCGGGCAGCGCGGGTCGTTGACGCCATGGACCATGAGGAGCTTCGCTTCGAGGCGGTCGGCGAACTCGATCGCGCTTCGATCACGCCACAGCGCGCGATCCTTCTCGGGATCGCCCATCTGCTCTCGCAGGAAGTAGCGGAAGTGCTCCTTGCTCTCGTCCCACATCCGATGGAGATCACTGATGCCGACCCAGGCCACCGCCGCCCGCCAGAGGTCGGGCTTCTTCGTGGCTGCGATGAACGTCATGAAGCCGCCGTAGCTTCCGCCGAAGACGACGAGGCGCTCGGGATCGACGTACGGCAGGGTGCGGAGATATTCCGCGCCCGCGGCGACGTCCTCGAGATCCACCCCGCCCCAATCCTTGAGCGCGGCATCGCGGAAGGCGACGCCGTAACCGGTCGACCCGCGGATGTTGGGCTCGAGTACGACGAGCCCGCGGTCGACCAGGAACTGCGCGAATGGGTCGAACGCCCGGAACCACTGTCCGGTGGGACCGCCGTGCACGTGCACGAGGGCCGGCAGCTTCTCACCGGGCGCGATCTCTTTCGGCCGGTAGAGAAGCGCGGGCACTCGGGTGCCATCAGACGACGGATACCAGACGTGCTCGGTCTTGACGAACACGGAGCGGTCGATCATCCCGTACTCGGGCTCGAGGACTGACTCGAACGTGTCGCGTTCGAGGTCGTACGCGACGAGGCTCGCGCGGTTCGTGTCGGTCGTGTACTGGAGCAGCAGCTTACGGTCGCCATCGAAGAACTGCGCGCCGAACGCGACGCCTGCGGGGAGCTGGAGCTCCCGGGCCCTGCCGCTCTCGACGTCGTAGAGGACCGGACTGATCGACGAATCCGTGTTGCGGAAAGTCGCGAGCCAACGGCCCTGCTTGGAAAAGCGAAGCGCGCTCTCCTCGACGCCTTCCGGCGTCAGCCAGCGCACCGCGCCCGTCTCGATGTCGAGGATCCCCGCGCGGTTCTGACCGCTGGCATCGCTGGTGACGGCGATCTGCCGACTGTCGGGGTGCCACCCCGCGAGGACGTCCTGGGAGCCGGGCTTCACGCTGAACACCTTACGAACGTCGCTGCCGTCGGCGCCCATGACGTAGCCGTCGCGGTTCTTGAGGTGCGCCGGATCCTCGTTGACGGTAAAGCTGATGAGACCGCCGTCGTCGCTCCATTGGCCACCGTTCCAGATGGGGAAGGCGTAATTGGTCAGCGGCACGTACTCGCGGCCATCGCGCCGCAGCTTCCAGACGTTCAACTGACCGGGACGCTCGGGCGTGGAGAGATTGCGCTTGTTGGTAATCACCGTGAGCCACTCGTCGTCGGGACTGAACTCGACGGCGTGCTCCTCCGCCGCCGGGTCGTTTGTCAGCTGCGTGACCGCTCCGGTCGCGACGTCGATCGCATAGATATCGTGCTGCTCGTTGCCGGCGGCGTCCTTGCCGAATGCGATCGTCCGATCGTCGCGACTCCACGCGATGCCGGTGCGCATCGCGCGAGGGACCTCGCCGTGGCTTACTTGTCGTAATGCTCGCGTCGCGAGATCCATGACGAACAGCTCCATTCGGCCGGTCTTGTCCCAGTAGAAGGCGACGCGATCGCCTTTCCACGACACGGCCGGGAAGAAGAAGGACGGAAGGCGGCAGAGCTCCTCGAGCGGAATGCGCGGCTGACGGCGCGTCTCCACAGCCATGGCTGGACCTCCCCTGATGGTCAGTCACCACTCTAGACAGCGAGCACGCCGCATGCAGGACCTCCCACTCAGTGGATCAGCCCGGCGGTAGCTCGCCCAGCGATCGCATCCGCGACGCGGTCCTCGACGCGCTCCGACGCGTCGGTCCGCCGGAGGCATCGTTCGAGCGAACGGTGACGGCGCCGGCTAGCGACGACGCCGGGGGCGGCGAGCGGACCTAGCGGGTCTCGCCGGCTATCTCGGCGCGGGGGGCTCGCTCCTCTTTGGTGCGAACCAGCTACGGATCATCCTTGCAAAGCGCGAGGCGAAAGACATCAGCGTGTTCGACTACGTCGTGCGGGTCGTGTACTCGATCCTTCTGGGCGTCTACTCCCTGAATATCTCGAACCTGCTGTTCGTCGTCGTCAACTTCGGCGCGGCGCTGCTCTCCGCCGGTGTCGCGGCCGCCGCGGTCTTCATGAAAAGGAAGCGCGCCGAGACCTAGCCGTATGCCCGCGCGGCGAACCTGCCTTATGACCGCTTGCGGCCGCGCGACCCCTTCGTCTCGCCTTTTTGGCGCCGCGTCTTGTTGGTCGTCGCCGCAGCGATCCGCTTCGCGACCTTCGGCGATCGGCCCCGCGCGCTCTCGCTTCGTTTGATGTGCTCGTACTGCCGCTTGCGTTTCGCGCTCTTTACTCCGCGTGGTGGCATCGGTGTGCCTCCTTGATCTTGGCGTTATTTCGTTTCGGTGTCGCTGCCCGCAATATCCGGACCATCGGACGGTCGCCGGTGGGCGACGCCACTACGCTCGTGTGGTGAGGACGGTCGCGCTCGGATTCGCCATCATCATCGCGTCCGCCTGCGGACCGGCCCCGACCAGCGACGAGCCCACGCCGAGCCCGCCGGGGACAGCGGCAAGGATCACCTCGCCGACTCCCGAGCGAAGCGCGACGCCGATGCCCACGCCGTCGGCAACGGCTACGCCCGAGCCGACGCCTCGAAACACCCGCGTGATCGTCGGCATCGAGTTCGCGGTCGCACCAAGCCCTGCCGACCTCCGTATCGAGACGGCGATTTCGCGCGACGACGAGGCGACGATCGTCGCGACCGTGGCCGCCGACATCGATGCGGTCCAGCGCGATTTTGACCGCCGCTTCAGCTCGCGCCCCGCCGTTTATGTGTTCGCCACCAACGAAACCTACGGCCTCGGTCTGCAGCGGCTCTTCGGTTACTCCGCGGCCACGGCCAAGTTCGTCGCCGATAACTCGGTGTCCTTCTTCGAGCCGTCGCTGCTCACGATCGCCGCGAACTGGCAGGCCATCGGCGACCGGCGCCCCATCGCCGCGATCCGGCACGAGCTCACCCATAGGCTGACCCTCGACGCATGCGCGCCGCGCTGCGATCTCGTTCCCGCATGGCTGAACGAGGGCGAGGCGCGCTTGCAGGAGGCGCTCGTTCCAGGCGGCGACTGGCGGTTGCTGCGCGTGCGCTACGAGGCGGCCTCGATGGCCGCGACCGAAACGCTCATCCCGCTCAACACACTGGTCTCGCAGCTCTCGTGGAATGCCCTCACGGATTGGGCCGGTTACTACAAGTACCAGGAGGCGGCTCGGGCCACCGAGCTGCTTCGCGCCGACATCGGAGGCGAAACGCCGATCGCGCGCCTGTACGACCGGCTGCGCCGCGGCGAGAACGTCGCTCAGGCATACAGCGCGCTCACGAGCCGCTCCTTCGATGACTTCGTCGCCGGTCTTGGGGCGCGGATGCGCGAGGGGCTCCCGCGCGGCCCGGCCATCGTGACTGTCGCGACCGCGCCCGAGGGTGCCGGCGCGTCATATCTCCTCTACGGGTTCGCCCCCTCGTCGACGGTCAGCGTGACGATCACGAGCGTCCACTCGACCGAGACCTGGCCCCTCACCGTGTCTCCGTTCGGCGCGAGCTTCGATGGCCTCGGGCCGGAGCGCGCTCGCGGCATCTACACGATCAGCGTGCAATACCAAGGACAGGTGCTCACCGTGAAGCTGACGAAGTCGACCGCCGGCGCGATAGGCGATCTCCGCTAAGCCAAGTTAGGCCGCGCGCATGAGCGGCGGCGGGTCCTGTCCCGGGGTCGCGGTCGCGCCCTCGCCTACCGGTCCGCTTCGCCGCAGTGGGGACCGTTCGCCGGCGACGCGGCCGGCCAAACGGCTCGTACGCGACCGACTCCCCCGTGCCACCCGCCATCCCGATCGCGGCAGACCCGCGAGCCCGCTCCTTCAGGGACCCGCCAGCCCTGCGTCGGGAGAGGCTCACATGAGCGCGGTCTCGCTGTGGGTGAATCGCCCGGCGGGAACGCGAGCCGGTGGATGGCTGCGCACGGTCGATCACAAGGAGATCGGCGTCCTCTATATCGGTATGGGGATCGCCTTCTTCGCTCTCGGCGGCATCGAGGCGCTGCTCCTGCGCGCGCAGCTCGCGACCCCGCAGGAGCACCTTCTGGATCCCGAGACCTACGACCAGATCTTCACTGTGCACGGCGTGACGATGATCCTGCTCGCGGTCGTACCTCTCATCGTCGGCTTCGCGAACTACCTGGTCCCGCTGATGATCGGCGCGGCCGACGTGGCCTACCCGCGGCTCAATGCGCTCTCGTTCTGGCTCTCGCTGCTTGGCGGGATCGTCCTTTATTTCAGCTTCGTCGCGGGTGGCGCGCCGGACGCCGGTTGGTTCTCGTATACGCCGCTCGCGGAGCGGCCCTTCGCGCCCGGCGCGGGTGTCGACTACTACATCCTCGGGCTCGCCGTGAACGGTGCGGGAACGATCATCGGCGCGATCAACCTCACGGTGACGATCCTGCTGATGCGCGCGCCGGGCCTCGCGATCTCGCGATTGCCGCTCTTCGTCTGGATGACGCTCGTGACGAGCGTCCTCATCCTCGGCGCGTATCCCGCGCTGTCGGGCGCGCTGGTGATGTTGTTCGTGGACCGGCAGCTCGGTGGCCACTTCTTCGATCCGCTCGCGAGCGGTCAGCCGCTGCTCTGGCAGCACCTCTTCTGGTTCTTCGGCCACCCCGAGGTCTACATCATGATCCTGCCGGCGATGGGGATGATCTCGGAGATCATCCCCGTCTTCAGCGGCAAGCCGATCTTCGGCTATCGCTTCGTCGCCGGTTCGAGCGTGGCGATCGCCTTCCTCTCGTTCGGTGTGTGGGCGCATCACATGTTCGCGGTCGGCCTCGGAACGGCGGAGACGCTCTTCTTCTCGGTCACCAGCATGGCGATCGCCGTGCCCACCGGCGTCAAGATCTTCAACTGGATCGCGACGATGATCGGCGGCAGGCTGCGCCTCGCCACGCCCATGCTCTTCGCGATCGGGTTCATCGCCATGTTCGTCATCGGCGGCCTCTCCGGCGTCTCGCTGGCGGTAGTGCCGATCGACCTCGAGGTCACGGACAGCTACTACGTCGTCGCGCATCTGCACTACGTCCTGTTCGGCGGCACGATGCTCGGTCTCTTCGCGGGCGCCTACTACTGGTTCCCGAAGATGACCGGGCGCCTGCTGCACGAGGGTCTTGGTAAGTGGCATTTCTGGCTGACCTTCGCTGGCTTCAATCTCACGTTCCTTCCACAGCACTGGCTCGGTGTGTCGGGCATGCCACGGCGGGTCTTTACCTACGCCGCCGACACCGGCTGGGGACCGTGGAATCTCGTTTCGACGATCGGGGCGGCGATGCTGGCGATCGCGATGCTCGTCTTCGCCGTGAACATCGTGCGCAGTCTCCGGGGCGGCGCCATCGCCGGAGACGATCCCTGGGACGGCTTCACGCTCGAGTGGGCGACGACTTCGCCGCCGCCGCCGGAGAATTTCGCACGCCTCCCCGAGATCCGCGGACGGCGGCCGCTCTGGGATCAAAAGCATCCCGATCAACGGGACGTCGCGTGATCGCGCAGGCGACGCGGAGAGCCGGATGGCTGGGCGATCGCACCCTACTCGGCGTCGCGATCTTCGTGGGATCGGAGTCGATCTTCTTCCTTTCGATCGTCGTCGCCTACGTCGCGAACCGCGACGCGGGTCTCGGCGACGCTCGCGCGACCCTCGACCTTCCACGGACCACGGTCTTTTCGCTCGCGCTCTTCGCGAGCAGCGCGACCATGGCTCGCGCGACGACGACCCTGAACGCGCGATGGCTGCTTGCGACGATCGCGCTCGGCGGGATCTTCATCGTCGGGCAGGGGACCGAGTACGCGCGTCTGCTGGCAGCCGGGACCGCACCGAGCAGCGCCATGTTCGGGACGACCTTCTTCACGCTCACCGGTCTGCACGGCATCCACGTACTCGTCGGCCTCGCGGCGCTCGCGGCACTCGGCGGATCGACCGCGGCTCGCGCCGTCGCGGTTCGTCCGGTCGCGTGGGAGGCCGTCGCTCTCTACTGGCACTTCGTCGATGCGGTCTGGGTCGTGGTGTTCAGCGTCGTCTATCTGGGGACGAAGCTATGAAGCATCACGCGGCTGCGCCGTCGATCTGGCCGGTGACCCTCGCGGTCGGCGTGGCCATCGTCGCGATCGGGGTCCTCAGTAGCTGGATCCTCATCGTTGCGGGCGCCGTCCTCGTTTTCGTCGCCCTCTTCGGATGGATCGGCCAGACGCTTCGCGAGGCCCCGCCGTGAAGAACTCGACCAGGCGGGCCTTCCTCTCGCGGGTCACCGTCGGCCTCACCGGCGCTATCGCGGCGATCGTCGGGCTTCCGATCCTCGGATACCTGCTCGCTCCCCTCTTCCAGGTGCCGTCCGACGACCTCGTGAAGGTCGGCCTCGTCACCGACTTCCCTCTTGGCAAAACGAAGCTCGTCTCGATCCGCGATCCGAGCCCGCTTCCCTGGGCGGGTCAGACCGCCGAGACCGCGCTCTGGGTGCGGCGGCGCCAGGCCGACGGTCCGCAGATGTTCCAGGTGTTCAACGTGAACTGCACGCATCTGGGCTGTCCGATCAACTGGCAAGCCGAGGCGAAGATCTTCCTCTGCCCTTGCCACGGCGGGGTCTTCTACGAGGACGGCACCGTCGCGGGTGGTCCGCCGCCGCGTCCGCTCTACGAGCGCGAGTGGGCGGTGCGCGCCGGCGATCTGCTCGTGCGGCAGGCCGCGCTGCCGAACCCGAAGCAGGGATGAGCCCGGTCTGGCGCTCGGTGCGCTGGTGGTTGTCGTCGGTCGCCGCATGGCTTGGTGAGCGGTTCGAGCTCGAGGACTCGGTCCTTGCGGTGCTCCGGCATCCGGTACCGCGCGCGCTCGAGCGGCCCGTGGGCTGGTTCTACGTCTTCGGCGCCGCAACGCTCGCCATTTTCATCGTGCAGATCGCGACCGGTGTCGCGCTCGCGATGACGTATGTGCCTGCGCCGAACAGCGCCTACGACTCGCTCCAGTTCATCAGCCACGAGGCGACCCTCGGCTCGTTGATCCGTGGGATCCACTACTTCGGAGCGGGCGCAATGGTCGTGCTCGTTCTGGTTCACATGACGCAGGTCTATCTGTTCGGCGCTTTCAAGTTCCCGCGCGAGGTCAACTGGCTGTCAGGATCGCTGCTCCTCCTCGGCACGCTCGCGATGGCATTCACCGGGCAGCTCCTGCGGTGGGATCAGGACGCGTTCTGGGCCATCGTCGTCGCAGCCGAACAGGCAGCGCAGGCGCCCGTGATCGGCGGTTGGCTTGTGACGCTGGTCGTTGCAGGAGCGAACGTCGGCGGCGCGACGCTCACGCGCTTCTACGCGACGCACGTTTTCTTGATCCCGGCGGCGATCTTCGGGCTTCTCGGCATACACCTGTACCTCGTCGTCAAGCGCGGCATCTCGGAGCCGCCGGTCGCGGGGGAGCGCGTGGACCGCGCCGGCTATCGCGCGCGTTACCGCGAGCTGCTCGCACGAGGCATCCCGTTCTGGCCCGATGCCGCCTGGCGCGACGCCGTCGTGTCGGCGATCGCGGTCGCCTGCGTCGTGCTGCTCGCGGCGATCCTCGGTGCTCCCGCGCTCGGCAAGCCGGCGGACCCAACGGTGGTGGTCGCCGATCCCCGCCCCGATTGGTATTTCCTCGGCTACTTTGCCTTGCTCGCGCTGATCCCGCCCGCCACAGAGGCCGTGGTCATCATCGGGCTTCCGCTCTTTGCGTTCGTGTTCCTGTTCCTCGTCCCGATCCTGTGGCCCGACGGCGAACGGCACTGGTCGCGGCGGCCGGTCGCGATCGCCGCGGTGGCGCTGCCGTTCATCGCATATGCGGCGCTGACGACCGCGGGGCTCGAATCTCCGTGGGTACCGCGGCTCCAGGGCGCCGGTCTCTCGTCGACGGTGACGGCCGGGCTCGACGCTCCGGCGACGCACGGTTCGGAGCTCTTCGTCACCAAGAGCTGCTGGGCCTGCCACCAGATCGAAGGCAGCGGGGGCCGCAAGGGCCCCGATCTTTCGCACGTGGCGGCACGACTCACGCGCGACCAGATCACCGCGCGCGTCGCGGGCGGTGGCGGTGGCATGCCAGCGTTCGCCGGGAGCCTGAGCTCGCAGGAGCTCGACGATCTCGCGACGTTCCTCGCGACGCGCAAGTGACCCTCGAACGTAGGGCTGGACCTCCGCGGGATCGAGCGTATACGTGTGATCTCAGGTGGGTGCGGTGGGGGAGACGAGGCCGCGGATACGTGTCGTCGTGGGCGACGCACACCCGGAATTCCGACGCGCATTCCGCTCGACCATCTCGACGACTTCGGACGTCGAGATCATCGGTGAGACCGATGATGGCCTGCGCGCTCTGGAGCTTCTCCGGATCTTGAGGCCGCACGTCGCACTCCTGGACGCGGACCTTCCCTCGCTCGGCGGGAACGCGGTCGCGCGCGTGCTCGCGGACGAGCTTCCCGACGTGCACGTGGTCGTCCTCACAGGTCCCGAGTAGGGGGAACGTACACTCGGCCGCGATGGCGGACGTGCGCATTCGGCCGATGAATGAGCTCGACATCGAGGGCATCTGCCGCGTCGACGAGAAGATCACCGGCCGCTATCGCCCCGAGGTCTGGGAGCGGCGCATCGCGTACTACATCCGGCGCGACCCGGACTCGTCGCAGGTCGCGGAGTCGGATGGTCGCGTCGTGGGCTTCATGCTCGGCGAGGTCCGCGGCGGAGAATTCGGGCTCGAGGAGCCGACGGGGTGGGTCGAGTTCTTCGGCGTCGACCCCGGCGCACGCGAGAAGGGGATCGGCCGCCGTCTCATCGAAGCGCTCCTCGGCCACTTCCGCGCGAAGGGCGCGCACGTCGCCCGGACGATGGTCGCCGCTCAGGACAAGGACATCGCTGCATTCATCGCGGCGATGGGATTCGCCCCCGCTCCGGTGACCGCGCTCGAAAAGAGGCTCTGACCGGGACGAGAGCCCTTACCCGCCTGGCGCGAAGGCCTCGTACACGGCAGCGGCGAAGTCGCGGAAATGAGCGGGCGGCTCCGCGCTGATCCACGAGGCCTGCGTCATGAGAATGGTCGTGAGGTCGTTCAGCGGGTCCGACGAATAGCCCGTGCCCATCCCGCCGTCCCAGCCGAACGTTCCCACCTCGCGCGCCGTTCCGTCGTCCCCGGTTTTCACCGACATGCAGAAGCTCCAGCTGTGATGATCGAAGAAGCCTCCCGGGAAACCGGAAGCCGCCTTCTGCTCGGCCGTGAGCTGGTCGTGCGTCATTAGCTCGACAGCCCGCTCGGAGAGGATGCGCGTGCCGCGACGCTCACCTTTATGCATAAGCATCTCGGCAAAAGCGGCGTAGTCGTCCGCGGTCGACACGAGGCCGCCGGCGCCGGAAGGAAACGCGGGCGGACGACTCCACTGCCCCGTCGTCGGGTCGTCGTAGAGGTTGAGCGCCCCGGTCCGCCAATCGGTGAGATAGCTCGGCACGAACCGGCTCTGCTTGTCGGCCGGCACGCTGAAGGAAGTGTCCTTCATGCCGAGCGGCTCGAAGATGCGGTCGCGCAGGAAGATATCGAACGGACTTCCGGACGCGCGTGCGATGAGCACACCGAGTACGTCCGCGCCGGTGTTGTACATCCAGCGTTCTCCAGGCTGATGCATGAGAGGAAGCGTGCCGAGCCGGCGCATCCACTCGTCTGGCGCGGGAGGCGTCGCCGGACTGGGCAGACCCTGCCCGAGCTCGAGGTCGTTCATCGCGCCGACGATCGGGTAGGCGTCGGGTGGGCCGAAAACGAGGCCGAAGCCCATCGTGAACGTGAGCAGATCGCGCACCGCGATCCGGCGCTTCGCCGGCACGGTGTCGTCGAGCGGACCATCAAGACGACGCAGGACCTGACGATCGGCCAGCTCGGGAAGAAGGCGATCGACCGCCTCATCAAGCCGGATGCGGCCTTCATCGACGAGGATCATCGTCGCCGCGGCGGTGATCGGCTTGGTCATCGACGAGATGCGGAAGATCGCGTCGCGCCGAATCGGTTCGGCGCTCCCGACGGCGCGAGCGCCGATGACGTCGGCATGCACGTCGCCCGCGTGCTCGATCAACATCACGAGCCCCGGGATGATGCCTCGCGCGACGCGATCGGCCATGACGTCATCGACACGTCGGAGGGCGGCCTCTACCGGGGGGCCGTCCGTGATCCGCATAAGCGGAGACGATTATCGGGCGCGCGACGCGCGCGAGCGCTCCACCGCCGGTCGGAGCTCGCGCTGCCAGAACTCGAGGAACCCCCTCTGGTCCGGGCCGACCTGATGGAGCGCAACGTGATCGAACCCGGCGTCCACGCATTCGCGGATCGCCTTGAGGTACGGCTCGGGATCGCGGCCGACCGGGACGTCGCTCGCGGTGTCGGTCTCCTTCAGCGGCTCGACCGCGGCCTCGAAGTCGGCGGGTCGCCGGAGCTCCTGTGCGAGCTGTCCGCCCAAACCGGAAGTCGGCCAGATCTCGTGGACGAGCCTTCGCCCGGCTTTCGGATCGGGCCCCCAGCACAACCGGAGCTCGATGAACTTCGGCTTGCCCTTGCCGCCTGCGCGCTCGTAGCGGCCGACGAGCTCGCGATCGGGTGAGGTCGAGATGAGGCCGTCGCCGCTGCCCGCCGCAAGCTCGGCTGATTGCGGCCCGCTCGCGGCGACGTAGATCGGCGGCGCTTCCTTGGGCAGCGTGTAGAGGCGAGCGTCCTCGGCGGTGAAGAAGCGGCCGCGGAACGTGCGCTCGGCGCCGCGGAAGAGCAGGCGCATCAGGTCGATGGCTTCCTCGAGCATCTCGCGGCGCACCTCGAGCGGCGGCCAACCGCGCCCGACGACGTGCTCGTTGAGGTTCTCACCCGTGCCGACGCCCAGGAAGAAGCGTCCCTCGAGCATCACCGCCGACGTCGCGGCGGCGTGCGCGACGATCGCCGGATGAATGCGCAGGATCGGACAGGTCACACCGGTGCCGACACGGATGCGCGACGTCCGCGCCGCGATGCCCCCGATGACCGACCAGACGAACGGGCTCTGTCCCTGCCGATCGATCCACGGGTGGAAGTGATCAGAGATGTGGACGTAGGCGAGTCCGGCCGCTTCCGCGCGCTCGGCCATGTCGACGAGCTTCAGTGGATCGTGCTCCTCGCTTGCGAGCCAAAGGCCGAACTGCACGATCCTCGCGGTGCAACGTGCGTGCCGCAAATGCGTCGTTTGCGTTCGGCATGGCGAACGGTATGACCATTCAGCGATGAAACTCGGTACGCTAGACGCGTGAACGACGACGTCCGGACGCTGCCAAAGCCTTACCACGACGCGATCGAGCACTGGCAGCGACACAACTTCCCCGACTATCCGAAGCTCGCCGAGGAGTGGGACCGATTCTTCCCCAAGGACGAGCCGTTCTGCCTCTGCGCGAAGATCGCCTCGGACATTCCTGACGAGGTGGAGGTCGGCGACCGCAAGGGCGAGCCCAAGGCGCTCGCGCCGAAGGAGCTTCCCGAGGAGGCCGCGCAGCATCTTTTGACGGCGATCCGCGCGCAAGCCTCGACGGAGTTCGGCTCCATCCAGCAGCATCAGGGCACGCTCGCTCGGGCCCAGGAGCCGCAAGATCACGCATGGGCGCTCCGTGTGATGGCCGAGGAGCTTCGCCACGGCTATCAGATGGTCCACCTGCTTACGAGCGCGGACTGGTCGCCGGTCACGCAAACGTCCGCTGCTGACATGGTCGAGGAGATCCTGTCGATGCAAACCGGGTCCCATGTCCTCGCGGCGTTCAACCTCGAGTACGACAGCTTCCTCGACAACGTCGTCTTTGCCGCGTTCATCGACCGGGTGGGGAAGTACCAGCTCACGATGCAGAAGATCTCGGCGTACAAGCCCTACGCGGCGAGCATGCCGCCGATGCTCCGCGAGGAGGCGTTCCACCTCGCGGCCGGAGTGATCCCGCTGCGCCGTTGGGTCGAGGCCGCGGCGCGTGGTGACGGCTACATCACAATGGCCGCCATCCGGAAGGCGATCCACAAGTGGTTCGGCCGAGGCTTAGAGATGTTTGGCGATGAGCGTGGCGGGCAGACGAACGTGAAGTATGGCCTCAAGGATCTCGCCAACCGCGAAGCGCAGGACATGTACGTCGCGGAGCTTGAGCGGATGCTCGACGACCTCAACGAGCGCTACGTGCGTTCGCGCTTCCCGCAGGTCTCGCGCGAGGAGGCAGACCGGCGCTTCGCGCGCGTGAAGGAAGGCGAGACCGTCGACGGCGTCCGGCCCGACGACCTGCTGCAGCTTCCGGATCGACGCTTCTTCCGCCGGCGCGGCGAGCCGGCCTACCAGATGGTCGGCGCTCACGGCGAGACGTTCACCGACGTCGAGCCATACATCGCGCACGTGCTCGCGAACCTGCCAGAGGCCTATCGTGCGTCGATCGACGTCAAGCACTGGGCCGACCTGCAGCGCAAGGTCGCGCGTGGCGAGATGCCGCTCAAGGAAGCGATCAATTCGATGCCGCGGCTCGCGCGCGTGGGCGGTTCATGTCCTTGCGCGAAGTCCGTACGCTGGGTCATGGAGTCGGCCGCGAAGTAATTCGGAGGTCTGGGTGGCGCAGTTCAGCGATCGGATCGAGCCAAAGGACTTCACGAAGATGCCAAAGGAGTACCAGGAGCTCCTCACGCGGCTTCTCGCGATCCAGGCCGACTGCGAGATCGGCGGACCTCACATCTACGTCGACCACTGGACGCTGCGGGCCCCGACCGTCGACGACCAGTGGCGCGTCGCGAAGATCGCCAGCGAAGAGATCGATCATTGCCGCAAGTTCTTGCGGATGCTCGGGCTTCTCGACATCGACCGATCGGACATCCTCTCGCGGCCGCGCAGCAAGCGAGAGGTCGACGCGTTCAAGGAAGACATGCCCGAGTGGGCCGATTTCGCGGCATTCGGGATGCTCATCGACAAGGTGGGTGAGTACCAGCTCGACGAGATGGTCGAATCGTCCTTCCGGCCGATCGAGGACTACCTTCCGCAGATCCTGCGCGAGGAAAAGGGTCACATCAGCTACGGCTATCAGCAGCTCGAGAAGCTCACCAAATCGGGAGACGAAGGTCGGGCCAAGGCGCAGGCCGCGGTCGACAAGTGGTACATCGTCGGTCTGGACATGTTCGGCAAATCGGGCTCCTCGCGGACCGAACGCTATCTCGAGTGGGGCCTCAAGCGACGCACCAACGAAGAGGCCCGCCGCCAGTACACCGCCGAGGTCGAGCCGCAGATCCAGGCCTTGGGGCTCGTCGTCCCTGATCGGATGGCGGGCCGGAAGTACCTCTAGCGACGTCCCAGCGTTTCAACCTCGCGGTCGCGCTCGTTGACGCGCGCTGCGATGAAGGTCAGGGCGGACGGGCCGCGATCCGCTTCGCCGGACAGACCCAGACGTACGCGGACGTCGCGCGGATGGTCGATCGGACCGGCAATGCGCTGCGCGCGCTGGGCATCGAGCCCGAGCAGCGGGTCGCACTGGTGCTTCCGGATTCGCCCGAGTTCGTCGCGGCGTTCCTCGGAGCGATCAAGATCGGCGCCATTCCGGTCACGCTCTCGACGCTGCTCACCGAGGGCGACTACGCGTATCTGCTTGCCGACTGCCGCGCTCGTGCGGTCGTCGTCGCGGACGGGCTTCTGTCTCGCATCGGACCCGCTCGCGGGGAGCTGCGCGACCTGCGGCACGTGATCGTGGCCGGGCAGACCTCGCCGGGGACGATCGCATTGTCCGAGATCACGGCCGGCGCGTCCGACAAGTGCGAAGCCGAGTCGACTGGTCCGGACGACATGTGCTTCTGGCAGTACTCGAGCGGGACGACGGGTGCGCCGAAGGCTGTGGTGCATCTGCAGCGCAGCGCGATGGCCCCGGCAGAGCTCCACGGCCGTCACGTTGTCGCAATGCGACCGGACGACCGGGTCTTCAGCGTCGCGAAGCTTTTCTTCTCGTACGGACTCAACAACTCGCTCGTCATCCCGTTCCGCCATGGCGCCACATCCGTCCTTTTCCCGGGACGTCCCGAACCCGGCGCGGTCTTCGCGACCATCGCGCAGGAGCGGCCGACGGTGTTCTATGGCGTGCCAAGCGCGTACGCGGCGATGCTCGCGACAGATGGCGAGCACGATGTTTCGTCCGTACGCCTCTTCGTCTCGGCGGGCGAAGCCCTGCCGCGACCGATCTTCGAGCGCTGGAAGGCGCGCTTCGGCGCGGAGATCCTCGACGGCATCGGATCGACGGAGATCGGCTATATCGCGATCTCGAATTTCGCGGGCCGCGCCCGTGCGGGCACGTCGGGAGAGGTGATCCCCGGATACGAGGCGAAGGTGGCCGGCGCCGACGGCGCGCCGGTCGAGTCGGGTGAGGTCGGCGACCTCATGGTGCGGGGACCATCGACGGCGCTCTGTTACTGGCACAAACGTGAGGCGACCAAGCAGACCTTTCGTGGACAGTGGGTCTTCACCGGCGATCGGTACTCGGTCGATGCCGCCGGCTATCACACGTACCAGGGACGGAGCGACGACCTGCTCAAGGTCGGCGGCATCTGGGTCTCGCCGCTCGAGGTCGAGACGGCACTGCTCGAGCACGGCGCGGTCCGCGAGTGCGCGGTCGTGGGGCGCGAGGACGCCGACGGCCTTGTGAAGCCTGCGGCCTATGTCGTGCTGCGCAACGGCGACCCGAGCGAAGGACTCGCCTGGGAGCTGCGAGCATTCGTCAAGGACCGCCTCGCGCCGTACAAGTACCCTCGGTGGATCGAGTTCGTCCCGGAGCTACCAAAGACGTCCACAGGCAAGGTCCAGCGATACAAGCTGAGGCAGCCGTGAGCACGCATCGCCTGCGGTTCACGCTGAACGGGACGCCGCGCGAGCTCGAGATCGCCGCCGATCGCCTCCTCATCGACGTCATCCGAGACGACTGCGGCGCGACGGGCACAAAGCTCGGTTGCGGCGTCGGCATCTGCGGGACCTGCAGCGTGCTCGTCGACGGCGAGCTCGTGTCGGCATGCCTGGTCCCCGCGGTCTTCGTGGATGGCCGCTCGCTTACGACGGTCGAGGGCCTCGCCCAGGACGGAGAACTGACGCCGCTCCAGGATGCGTTCATCCGCGACGGCGGGTTCCAGTGCGGTATTTGCACGCCCGGCCAGCTGATCGCCGCGACCGCGCTGCTGCGCGAGCACCCGCGACCCGACGGACGCGAGGTACGCGACTGGATGATGGGCAACCTGTGTCGCTGCACGGGCTATTACGGGATCGAGCGGGCGATCATGCGTGCCTCGGGGGCTGGGGGGCAGAGCGATGGTCGGGGGCTTGGGGGGCAGCGCCCCCCAAGTTTGTCGTGAGCTACGACTATCACGAGCCGCACTCGCTGGACGACGCGCTCGCTCTTCTCACGCGGTTCGGTGACGACGGCCATCTCATGGCAGGCGGGACCGCGACGGTGCTTCTCATGCGCCAGGGATTGCTGCGACCAGCTCACGTGGTGTCGCTTCGCACGATCGACGGCTTGTCTGGGATCGCGCGCACCCCTCAGGGCGGGTTGCGCATCGGCGCGATGGCTACCCACCGCGCGGTCGAGCGGTCCGACGCCGCTCGCGGCTACAGCCCTGCGCTCGTCGACGCATTTGCGAGCGTGGCCACGGTCAGGATCCGCAACCAGGCCACGGTCGGCGGCAACCTCGCACACGCCGATCCTGCGCAGGATCCGCCTCCGATGCTGGCCGCGCTGAACGCGACGATCACCGTCCGCTCTCCGCGTGGCGAACGCACCGAGGCGGTCGAGACGCTCGCGGTCGACCACTTCACGACTTCGCTTTCACACGACGAGGTCATCACGTCCGTCCTGCTCCCCCCGATCCTGCCGGGGACGCGCGAGGTGTATCTGAAGTTCCTGCCGCAGACCGCCGACGACTACGCGACCGTGTCGGTCGCCGCAACACTGCGGTTCGCTGACGACGCCACGGTCGCCGACGTGCGGATCGTCCTCGGCGCGGTGGGTCCGACGACGATCCGTGCCAAGCGCGTCGAAGATGCGCTGCGGGGCGCGCGGCCGACGCCCGAGCGGATCAGGGACGCGGCAGCGCTCGTGCGTGACGAGGTCGATCCGCTCGACGATCTCCGCGGCTCCGCCGATTACAAGCGCGAGATGGCGAGGGTCTGGACCGAGCGCGCGCTCGCGGCGCTCACGCGATGAAGTTCACACACACCGCCACGGTCGCCGCCTCGCGCGACCGCGTGTGGGCCAAGCTCATGGACATCCCTGCCGCCGCCCGGTGCGTTCCGGGCGTGGCATCGGTCCGCGCGGCTGGGTCCGACAAATACCTCGGGACGCTCGCCGTCCAGGTGGGTCCCGTCCGCCTCGTGCTCGACGGCGATCTGGTGGTGACCGCGCGCGACGAGAAGGCCGGGACGGCGTCGGTGAAGGCCGACGCGAAAGACTCCCGCGTCGGCGGGGCGATCCGCGCGACGATGGCGCTCCACCTCTCGGAGAAGGAGGACGAGACCGAGCTTCGGATCGCGACCGACCTCGCGGTCATGGGTCGCATCGGCGAGTTCGGCCAGGCGGTCATCAAACGCAAGGCGGACCAGCTCATGCAGGACTTCGCGGACTGTCTTGCACGTCAGGTGATGCGATGACCGGCGTCGCCGAGGCGACGACGTCGATCCTCCGGGAGCCCGAGTACCGGATCGAGGGGCGCGACAAGGTCACCGGCGCGGCCCGTTTTGCGGCGGACATCGTTCGCCCGGGCATGCTCCACGCCGCGTATGTCACGAGTCCGTTTCCGCACGCGCGGGTCGTATCGGTCGACCTGACGCGAGCCCGCGCGATGCCCGGAGTTCGCGCGGTCCTGACGGGCGCGGAGACGAAGCCGCAGCGGCTTGGGCGCCGCCTTCAGGATTGGCCGCTCCTCGCGTGGGACCGAGTCCTCTTCATCGGCGATCGTGTCGCCGTCGTCGCCGCGGACACCGTAGAGATCGCGGCAGCCGCAGCGGCGGCCGTGGACGTCGAGTACGAGGAGCTTCCCGCGATCCTGGACCCCGAGGCGGCGCTCGCGCCGGAGGCACCTGTGCTCCACCCAGATGCGGCCGGCTACGCGTACCTCGGCGGCGGCACGCGCCCGACCGTGCCGCACCCGAACGTGCAGGGCCATGGCATTCGGGAGCACGGCGATGTCGACGCGGGATTCGCCGCGTCGCACCGGGTCTACGAGCACACCTTCACGGTCGCGCGAACGCATCAGTCGTATCTCGAGCCCCGCGCATCGCTGGTCTGGCTCGAGGGCGACAGGATCCGCGTCGTGACAACGAATAAGGCGCCGTTCGCGCTGCGCCAGCATCTTTCGGTGAGCCTTGGGATCCCGGAATCGCGAATCGTCGTCGATGCCGGCCATATCGGCGGTGACTTCGGCGGTAAGGGTCTGTCGATCGACGAGTTCGTCTTGTACCACCTCGCGCGTGTGACCGGGCGGCCGGTCCGAGCGGTCACCCGATACGCCGACGAGCTGCAGGCGACCAACACGCGACACGCCGCGCGGATCATCCTGCGGACCGGCGTTGACCCCGACGGGCGGATCCTCGCGCACACCTCGCGTGTGATCTTCGATGGCGGCGCGTACGCCGCGGGAAAGCCGGTCGCGACGCTCATGCCGGGCGATGCGATGCTCACGCTCGCCGGCTACCGCGTTCCCGCCGCGCGCGTCGAGGCCATGGCCGTGTATACGAACCAGGTGCCCGCGGGTCATTCGCGCGCACCGGGTCAGCCGCAAAACGCGTTCGCCGCGGAGTCGCACATGGATCTCATCGCGCGGGATCTCGGGATCGACGCGTTCGCGCTGCGCGAGCGCAACGTCGTCCGGCCGGGCGATGTCGACGTAACGGGCCAGCCCTGGCACGGGACCGATGGCGCGGCGCTGCTCGCGAAGCTGCGGTCGGCATCGCGATATGACGATCGCACCGCGAACATCCGCTCCGTCGGCGCGAAAGGCATAGGTGTCGGTATCGCGCTCGGCGTGCGACACGTGGGTCGAGGGCGAGCGAGCATGGTCCTTCGCGTCACGGCAAGCGGACATGTCGAGCTGCACACCGGGGTATCGGACCAGGGCGGCGGCGCTCACACCGTGTTCCAGCGGATCGTCGCGAGCGAGCTTGGCGTCCCGCTCGAGCAGGTAGCCGTTATCCGCGGGACGACCGACGCGGTCCCGAATGATCCAGGAGTGGGTGGAAGCCGCGTGACGCCGGTCCAAGGAAGCGCCGCGCTCGCGGCCGCGCGCGCGCTCAAGAAGCGGCTTGGCGATCGCGAGCTCGAGGAGGTAGGAGCGCTCGAGGTGATCGGCGAGGCTGCGCAGGAGACCCACGAAGCGTCGATGTACGCGTACGCGCTTGTCGCGGAGGTCGATCCGGACACGTGCAAAGTGCGGATCCGGCAGGCGACGCTCGTCGCCGACGTTGGAACGGTGATCAACCCGGTAGCCCTCCGCGGCCAGCTGGAGGGCGGCTTCGTGTTCGGGCTCGGCCAGGCGGTGATGGAGGACCTTCGCGTCGAGGACGGGCGCGTGGTCACCGCGAACCTCGGCGACTACAAGATCCCGACCATCGCGGACGTGCCGCCGCTGACAGTCGAGCTTTTGACCGAGGATCCCGGACCGGGCCCGTTCGGCGCGAAATCCGCCGGCGAGCTCGCGAACCCAGCGGTCGGCGCGGCCGTCGCGAACGCGGTGCACGCGGCGTGCGGCGTCCGCGTCATGAGCCTTCCGGTCACCGCGGAGAAGATCTGGCGGGAGTCGCGCCGCTCGGGCTCGTGAGCATCTCGCTCGATCGCGTGAGCGTCGCCTTCCGTTCCGCGGTCGAGGCCGTGCACGAGGTGTCCCTGGAGGTGGCGCGGGGCGAGTTCGTCGCCGTCGTCGGGCCGAGCGGCTGCGGAAAGTCGACGCTGCTCAACGCCATCGCCGGGCTTCTCGATCCCGCGACGGCCGAAGTGACCGGGCGCATCCTCATCGACGGAGTCGGGCAGCGCGAGCGCTCGCGCCGCGACGCGAACCTCGGGTATGTCTTCCAGCGTGACGCCCTTCTTCCCTGGCAGACGCTCCTCGACAACACCCAGCTCGGCCTCGCGATCCGCGGCGTTCCGCGCGAGCGAAGGCTCGCGCGAGCGAACGAGCTCATGGCCATGGCCGGTCTCGCAGGCTTCGAGCACTACTACCCGCATCAGGTATCCGGCGGGATGCGGCAGCGCGCGTCGCTGCTGCGCACGCTCGCGTACGACCCGCAGACGATCCTCATGGACGAGCCCTTCGGCGCGCTCGACGCGCAGAACCGCATGGTCCTGCAGGCCGAGCTGCTCCGCATCTGGCAGCAAACGCCGCGCACGATCCTCTTCGTCACGCACGACCTCGCCGAGGCGATCGTCCTTGCCCAGCGGGTCGTGGTGATGTCGCGCCGGCCGGGTCAGCTGAAGGCCGTGCATGCGATCGACCTGCCTTACCCCCGGGATGCTTTCGCGCTCCGTGGCTCGCCGGATTTCGCCCGCCTCGAGACGACGATCTGGCAGATGCTCCGTGACGAGTTCCGTGCGAGTGCAGGCGCGACGGCGTGAGCCGGACGTGGTCGCTCGCGCTGCGGCGAGCCGCGTTGATTCTCGCGATCTTCGCCGTATGGGAGCTCGTGACCGGTGGGTACGGCCTCGGCATCGTCCTGGTCAGCCCAGCGATCCTCGCGCGGCCCTCGACCGCCTTCGCCGAGCTTGGACCGTACGCGCAATCGGGACTTCTCTGGCGTGATCTTTCGACGACGCTCAGCGAGGCGATGGTCGGCCTCGTGCTGGGCATCGTCGGCGGTGCGGCGCTGGGGCTCGGTCTCGCCTACGCGCGCGGGCTCTCGGAAACGGTCGAGCCGGTGCTCGTCTCCCTTAATTCGCTCCCGCGCATCGCCATCGCCCCGATCCTCCTGCCGCTCTTCGGGCTCGGGATCGCGTCAAAGATCGCGCTCAGCTTCGTCACGGTGTTCTTCGTCGTGTTCTTCAATACCTACCTCGGCATCCGTTCCGTCGATCCGGAGCTCGTGAAGGCCGTGCAGGTGATGGGCGGGACCCGAGAGCATCTCGCGCGCTTCGTCGTGCTGCCTTCCGTCTTCAGCTGGATCTTCGCCGCGCTTCGGACCAGCGTGAGCTTCGCGCTCACAGGGGCCGTCGTAGGCGAGTTCGTCGGCGCATCATCGGGTCTCGGCTACCGCCTCAACATCGCCGCCGGCCTGCTCGACACCAAGCGCGTCTATCTCATACTCCTGATCCTCATGGTCTTCGCGGTGACGCTTGTGGAGATCGCGAAACGCGTGGAAACGCGGCTCCTGCGCTGGCGTCCCGCGACCACGCTCGGGGCATAGGGGGCAAGATGCGACGCTCGCCCGCTGTTCTGTTTGTCGTCGCGCTGATCCTGGCGGCCTGTCAATCCGCACCCGCCGCGACGCAGGCGCCATCGTCGTCCGCTCAGGTCGCGGCGACGCCCAAGCCGCCTGCGGACAAAGTCACGCTCGCGGGGATCAATTCGACGGAGCTCAACCTTCCGACACTCGTCGCCATCGCGAAGGGATATTTCGGCGACGAGAACATCGAGCTCGCCGAGTTCGTCATCGGCGCCAGCGGGACGCTGCGTCAAGCGATTATCGCGAAGCAGTACGACTTCGGACTGCTCGCCTTCGTTCATGTGCCGATCGCGCGTCTCGCCGGTTCGCCGTTCAAGATGGTCGTGCAGGTCCATGACCAGGAGATCTTCGGGCTCATCGCACGGACGCAGCTCAAAGATCAGGTGAAGACCGTCAAGGACTTAAAGGGCAAGAAGATCGGGTTCACGACCCCCGGTTCCGGCACATGGGCTCTCGCGAACGTCTACTTGAAGAAGGCTGGTCTCGACCCCGACAAGGACGTCGAGCTGGTCTCCCTGGGTGGCGACAACTCGGTCTTCTACACGGCGATGCAGACCGGTCGCGTCGACGCCATCGCGTCGTTCGAGCCGATCGGGACGAAGGTGATCGCGGACAACGTCGGCT
>VBDQ01000094.1 GCA_005889075.1 Chloroflexota bacterium | reverse complement strand
GGGCGCTGCGTGTTCGGATCGGACTGGCCGGTGTGCCTCGTCGCGGCGTCGTACGCGCAGGTGATCGACGCGTGCCGCACCGCAATCGGCACGGTGTCGAACTCCGAGCGCGAGCGCATCTTCGGCGCGAACGCGGCCGAGCTGTACCGCCTTCCGGTGCCGGCGAGGAGGGCCTGAGGTGCAGGTCTACGGGATGGCGCTCGACCTGCGCGACGATCCGCGGCTCATCGCGCGATACAAGAAGGAGCACGCGCAGGCGTGGCCGGAGGTGCTCGCGCGATTGCGCGAGGTCGGCATCACCGAGATGAAGATCTTCCTCGTCGGTCGGCGGCTCTTCATGTACTGCGAGACCAAGGACGGGTTCGACCCTGCGAAGGATTTCGCGCGCTGCAACGACGATCCGACCTACCGCAAATGGGACCAGCTCATGCGCACGATGCAGGAGCGCGTCGACGACGCCAAGCCCGGCGAGTGGTGGGCGATGATGGAGCTCGTCTTCGACCTCAACTGGCCGAAGCGCTCCGCCGCGAGGTCGGCGTGAGCAGCGTCGTGATCACCGGCGCGGGCAAGGGCATCGGCGCGGGGATCGTCGAGGCCTTCGCGAAGGCCGGCTGGTCGATCGTCGCGGTCGACCGCGACCGTTCGTCGCTCGAGGCGACCGCGGCGAAGGTCGGCAGCAAGACCGTCACCCTCGCCGGCGACGTCGCGGACCGCGCGACGAGCGAGGCCGCGGTGAAGATGGCCGTCGACCGCTTCGGCGGGCTCGATGCCGTGGTCGGCAACGCCGGCGTCACGCTGCCCAAGCTCATCGACGACACGAGCGCCGACGAATTCGACAAGCTCTTCGCGATCAACGTGAAGGCGCTCATGTTCCTCGCGCAGGCCGCGCATCGCGCGCTCGCGAAAAGCAGGGGCAGCCTCACGGTGATCGCGTCGAAGACCGGCCTCGTCGCGCAGCGCAATTCGCCGATCTACGTCGCGACCAAGGGCGCGGCCGTGCAGCTCGCGCGCGCGCTCGCGCTCGATTGGGCGCCAGAGGGCATCCGCGTGAACGCGGTGTGCCCGGGCATCGTCGACACGCCGATGCTCAAGGAGTTCATCGACGCGATGCCCGACCCCGCCGCGTCGCGCCGCGAGCACGAGGCCGCGCAGCCGCTGGGGCGTCTCGCGACGCCGGCAGAGGTCGCCTCGGCCGTGCTCTTCCTCGCGACGCCCGCGGCCGCGTTCATCACCGGCGTCGCGCTGCCGGTGGACGGGGGGTTCACCGCCGAATGAGCGAGCGCCTCGCGAACAAGGTGTGCGTCATCACCGGCGCGGGCTCTGGGATCGGGCGCGCGAGCGCGCTGCTCTTCGCGCGCGAAGCTGGCTGCGTCGTCGTCGCCGACGTCGACAAGGCGGGTGCCGACGAGACCGTTCGCCAGATCAAGAGCGAGGGCGGCGCGGCGAGCTCGTTCATCGTCGACGTGACCGATGCGGCCGCGGCCAAGCGTTTGGCCGAGAACGCCGCCGCGACGTACGGGCGCATCGACGTGCTCTTCAACAACGCGGGAATCAGCGGCGTGGGCTCGCTGCACGAGACGAGCGAGGAGCTCTGGGACCGGGTCATGGCGGTGAACGTCCGCGGCGTGTTCCTGGTCTCCAAGTTCGTGGTGCCGCACATGCTCGAGCGGCGCGCCGGGTCGATCATCAACATGTCGTCGACCATCGCGGACATCGGCCTCGCGCAGCGCGCCAGCTACGCGGCCTCGAAGGGCGCGATCCTCGCGCTCACCCGTGCGATGCAGGTGGACTACGCGCCGTTCGGCATCCGCGTGAACGCGCTTTTGCCGGGGACGATCCACACGCCGTTCGTGGAGAAGTACCTGCGCGAGTCGTACCCGAACCGCGAGGACGGCCTCAAGGCGATCCGCAAGCGGCAGCTGACCGAGGAGCTGGGAAAACCGGAGGACGTCGCGTCCGCGGCGCTGTTCCTCGCGTCGGATGAGTCGAGCTTCGTCATGGGAACGGGACTCTTCGTCGACGGCGGCGTGCGCGGGGGCAAGTGAGGCCGCTCGATCTTCCGACCGCCGCGCTCGGTCGCGTGCGGATCGATGGTGCGACGCACCTCGCGCTCTGGCGCGAGGGCATGCTCGTGGACCTTCACCCGCTGACCCTCGACACGCTGCTGAAGCTCCCCCTCCCCGAGATCCGCACCCTGCTTGACGCGCCCGAGGGTCGCCAACTCAGGTTGGGCGAGGTCGAGCTCGCCGCGCCCGCCGAGTCGCAGGAGGTGTGGGCGGCGGGCGTGACCTATTTACGCAGCCGTGAGGCGCGGCTCGAGGAGACCGTGCAGAAGGACATCTACGAGCACGTCTATGAGAGCGAGCGCCCGGAGCTCTTCTTCAAGGCCGCCGGCTGGCGCGTGGTCGGGCACGACGAAGAGATTGGCACGCGCGAGGACTCGACCTGGAGCGTCCCCGAGCCCGAGCTCGCGGTGCTTGCGAACTCGCGCGCCGAGGTCGTCGCGTACGCCTGCGGCAACGACATGAGCTCGCGCAGCATCGAGGGCCAGAACCCGCTCTTCCTCCCGCAGGCGAAGATCTACGACCGCAGCTGCGCGATCGGCCCCGCGGCGGTGCTCGTCTGGGAGGTCGACATTTCGCACGCGGACGTCCGGATGGCGATCGAGCGCGACGGGCGCACCGTTTTCGAAGGGGCCGCGAGCGTTACACCGCCAAGCCGGGCGACCTGGTGCGCATCGCGATTGACGGAATCGGCGAGCTCGCCAACCGCGTTTCTCTCGTGAAGCACAGCGGCGCCCAGGCGAAGCCGATGCGGCTCGCGAAGCGATAACGTCACCGCGCTATGCCCGATCCGCCGCTTTATCCGCCGGAACGCCTCCTCGACTTCACCGCGCGCGTCTTCGAGCACTTCGGAGTTCCCGGCGATGACGCGCGGCTCGCCGCGACCGTGCTTCAATCCGCAGACCTCCGCGCAATCGACTCGCACGGTGTCGCGCGCCTGCATTCGTACGTCGACATGTTTCACCTCGGCCGCATCGATCCGCGCGCGAAGATCGCCATCGTCCGAGAGTCGGCGAGCACGGCGACCGTCGACGGCGGAAACGGACTCGGTCTCGTCGTCGGTCCGAAGGCGAACGCGATCGCGATGGAGAAGGCCGCCGCCGCGGGAAGCGGTTGGGTCAGCGTGCGCAACTCGAACCACTTCGGGATCGCGGGGTACTACGTGCTCGAGGCCCTCGAGCGCGATCTCATCGGCTGGGCGATGACCAACACGACCAAGCTCGTCGCGCCGCTCTGGGGCGCGGAGCGAGTGCTCGGGACGAATCCGATCGCGATCGCGTTCCCAGGCGAGCGCGAGCCGCCGGTCGTCATCGATATGGCGACCTGCGCGGCCGCATATGGAAAGGTCGAGATCGCGCGCCGCGCCAAAAAGCCGATCCCTGCCGGATGGGCCATCGACAGGAACGGCGCGATCACGACAGACCCAGACGCGATGATCGACGGAGGCGCGATGCTGCCGCTCGGCTCCGACCGAGAGCGCGGCGGCCACAAGGGCTACGCGCTCGCAGTGATGGTCGATGTGCTCTCGGCGGTTCTCTCGGGCGCGAACTGGGGGCCGTTCGTGCCGCCGTTCGCGCTTCGCCAGGAAATCCCGACCCGCTCGGTCGGCAAGGGGACCGGCCATTTCTTCGGCGCCCTGCGGATCGACGCGTTCATCGAGCCGAGCGAGTTCAAGCGGCAGATCGACGAGTACGTGCGTACCCTGCGAAAGACGAGACCTGCGCCGGGAACGAACGGCCCGCTCGTGCCCGGCGATCCCGAACGTGAGGCCGAGGCGATCCGCCGGAGAGACGGGATTCCCCTCGTCCTGCCAGTGATCGAAGAGCTGCGCGACATCTCGCGACAGACGGGCATCCCCTTCACCGAGTAGCGGTCGTGGCGAATTAACGGCGCAGTTCATCCTCGGGGGACGTCCGTTTCGCAAGCCATGCCTCAACGGCGCTGATCACGCGCTCGGCGTCGGCGAGTGCCGACGCCGCATCATCCTTCGTTAATTCGCGATCGCCGTAGTCAGCGAGAAGGCGCAGCTCGAAGAGCGCCTGAAGAATCCCACCGACAGAGCGTTCCACGGCGCCCTCCTTCACCAGCCTCCTACCGAATTCGGCAATAACGCCGGAATGCTTCGAGCGAGTCACTCCCAGCTCGAACAGCGCCGCCTCCGCGCTGTAGAACGCGGCGTAGTAGGCGCGTGAGATCGCCTGCCTCTGATATCCACCGGAATGGAGGGCGCGGGCGGCTTGGAGATCCAGCTTTCCTCGCGCCATTTGCCGCGTGACATCCTCTCTCACCCGATCGCGAGGCCCTCGGCCCGCGCTCGTATGAGAGCTGGCCACGTCGGACGCGCGAATTCTGCTTCACTCACGGGCAGGGCACTCACGAGAGTGTCGTTGTCGAGTGAATGCCGGTAGAGGATTTCGCCCATCCGCTTGATCTCAGCAACTTGATCGTCCACGTGATCAAGCACCACGAGGAGGTCAATGTCCGATTCCGGATGAGCGTCGCCTCGGGCCCAGGAGCCGAAAAGAACCACCTTTCGCAGGCGACTCCGATATATCGCCCGCAGGTCGACCGCAACCGCATGCGCGATCGCCCGCGCATCGAACGGCCCGGCGCCCTCGGGAATCTCGGGGTCGGGTCGTCCCGCGAGTGCGCGCTCCGCGGCCTTCTCGTCGACAAGACCCGCGTCGCGCAGCCACTCGATGGCTCGCCGCTCTAGCCGCGCGTCATGGAATTTGAACCATGCCGCGCGAAGATCCGGGTACTCGAGAAGCGCGTCCTTGAAACGCCGGAACGCCCCCCGGCCCGCGATAGCGCGCTCGAGGATCTCGCGCTGCTTGGGGTCGCGGACACGTGCGGTGAAGTCCGCGAGATCGGCATAGCCCTCGCGCGAGTCGAGGGGCTCGATGCGTCGGAAACCGGCCGGCGGCTCGAAATCCTCGTCGACGGTTTCGCCGTCCCACATCGAGTCGCCAGATACGTGAATTTCGCCGGTCTTCGGATCGAGCCACCAGGACATGAGGTCGCTGTGGTCTTCGAAGGCGTGGCAGAGCTCGCTTAGGTCAATACGATCGAGATCGAGCATCTTCATCTCCTTCATCCTGCTCGACAAAAGAGATGTTACCGCGCGGCTTACGTCTTCGCCGCGATCGCCTCGGCGAGTCGATCCTTCACGGCGCGCATGGCCTTGAGTGACGGATAGAAGTCGGCGGCTCCCGGCTCCTGTCGGTCGTAGAGCTTCTCTCCGTTCAGATAGATCTCGAAACGACCGCCGTGCACCGGCGTCAACGTGATGTCCGTGTCGCGCACGCGGCCGTCGCAAAGCTCAGCCGCCACACTGGCGGCCTTCCAGAAATACCCTCAAGTGACGCAGTACTTGATCTCGAGCTCGGCCTTGCCAATCACGATTTCTCCTCCGTTGGTTCAGCGAGCGTAGGGCTCCGAGGTTGCGGTCGCGGTACATCGTCGGCCAAGCGAGCGATCACCTGCAGTGACGAAACCGTGACATACAGTGCCCGTGTGACCTCGAAGACCCAGGCGCCGGAAGAAAGCGCGTGGTCCGCCGAGTACCTGGCGTCGATCGTCGACTCGTCCGACGACGCGATCATCGGAAAAACGCTCGACGGAATCATCACCAGCTGGAACAAAGGAGCGGAGCGGATCTACGGCTACACGGCCGAAGAGGTCGTGGGCCGGCCGATCTCGATCCTCATCCCGGAAGACCGCCCGGACGAGCTGCCCGGGATCATGGAGAAGCTCGGGCGTGGCGAGCGCATCGACCATTACCAGACGGAGCGCGTTCGCAAGGACGGCACGCACGTGTCGGTGTCGGTCTCGATCTCGCCCGTTCACGACGCTGCCGGGCATGTGATCGGCGCGTCGGCGATCGCGCGGGACATCACCGAACAGGAACGGGCCGTCCGCGAGGCCCTCACGCTGCGCGAGCAGTTCATCGCTGTTGCGGCGCACGAGCTCCGCACGCCGCTCACGGCGATCTTCGCTCGCCTCCAGCTGGTGGAGCGCCGGCTTGGCAATCCGGACTACGGACGCGACGCCCTCGCGCGCGACGTTGGCGCCATGCGCCGCGGCGCGGAAAAGATCCGTGTTCTGCTCGAGCGCCTGCTTGATGTCTCACGCATCAGGTCTGGGCGGCTCGCGCTTGAACGCGCGCCGACCGACGTCGCCGCGCTCGTCCGGGCCGTCGCGAACGAGTACGCCGAAAGCTCGGGCCATCTGGTCAACGTCGTTGCCGCCTCGAAAGACGAATTGGTCGACCTCGACGCGGTGCGGATGGAAGAGGTTGTCCTCAACCTCATCGACAATGCGGCGAAGTACGGACCGTCCGACAAGCCGGTCGACGTGAGCGTCGCCGTCAAGCAGGACGCGGTGCGCATCGCGGTCCGCGACTACGGAACCGGGATCCCGCCCGATGGCCGCGAGCAGCTCTTCGAGCCCTTCTATCGCCAGCAGACCGATGGCCGCGGCGTCGGCTTGGGCCTCTACCTCGTACGCGAGATCGTGCAGTTGCACGGCGGCACGGTCGCGATCGAGGATGGCGAACGACAGGGCACGACGTTCGTGATCACGTTGCCGCGGTAGCGGCTCGCTACGAGTGCTGCGCGGGCACCGTCAGGAAGGTGATCACCGCGGCGACGACGTTGAGCGTGACTGCAAGACCGAGCGCGAGCTCGATCGAGAGCGGCACGATCGCGCCGCCGAGTCCCGATCCCACTGGAAAGCCGACGAAGTTCAGCGACATGGACACCGCGAATGCGCGGCCAAGCCACGCCGGATCGGTGCGCCGTTGGCGCATGGTGAAGAGCACGATGTCGAACGGACCCGTCGCGAGCCCCACGATGAGCAGCGCGACCGCCGCGAACAGCATCGACGGCGATAGCAGCGTGAGCAGGTAGCCGAGGCCGATGACGAGCATCGAGCCCGCCATGAGCGGGCGCTCGCGGCCCTCGGTCCCGAAGCGTCCGAAGAAGAGCACCGAAATCGCGGCGGTGATCCCCGACAGCGCGAACAGCTGACCCACCTGTGCCGGACCGCCGCCCAGTCGCGTGAGGACGAGCACCGGAAGGCCGATGAAGAACAGGCCGTTCGCAATGTTGTTCGTCGACACTGAGATGGCGAGGCCACGCAGCGTCGGATGCTTCGCGACGTACACCAGTCCGTCCCACGCGTCGCTCAGCAACGCGCCGTGCGGGACTCGGCCGAGCGGATCGCGGAGCCCGAGCGTGACCGCTGCGGCGACGACGTACATCGCCGCGGTGAGCGCGAGCGTCCAGATGCTCCCGACGGTCGCGACGAGCGCGCCGGCGATCGCGGGACCGAAGATGCTCGAGACGACGTAGCCGTTGCTGTCGATCGCGTTCGCTCGCTCCCAGAGCGGTCGCGGCACGAGGAGCGGGAACATCGTGCGCACGCCGGTGTGCGAGAGCGGGAAGGTCAGCGACTGCGCCGTGACGATGACCACGAGAAGCCACTCGGTCAGCGCGTCGGACGCGCCGAGCACCGCGATGAGCGTGAGCGCGGTCGCCGCGACGCCGTAGTCGAGCGCCATGAGTCGCGTCCGACCGTGCCGGTCAAGGAGCGCGCCGGCGATCGGGCTGACCATCAGCCCGGGGAAGATCGCGAGGAACGTGACCAGCCCGGCGAGACCCGGCGAGTGATAGCGCTCGAGCGCGAAGAGCACAAGGACGAGCGAGACCATCGTGCTCGCGGTGCGCGCGAGCATCATGCTGCCGACGAGGCGCGGGAATCCGGGGATCGTGAACAGCGCGCGGTAGCTCGTCGGGATCTCGGTGGTTATGTCGACTGCGATCTCTCCCAGTCCTCCCGAAGGACCTCGCCGCACCAAATGTCGTGCCAGCGGCCATCGCGAAACGCTTCTTCGTGCTGGATTCCACATTCGCGGTAGCCGGCCTTCATGAGCGCACGTCTGCTCGCTTCGTTCTCCATGTATGCGCGGGTGCGGATCTTGGGTAGCCGA